>SVQI01000003.1 GCA_015065455.1 Oscillospiraceae bacterium
AAGTAAGTTCTTATACAAGCCCGGATTTAGCACTGTAATATTATTAGAATCTGACATAGCAAACCGTCTCCTTTCTTAAAAAATTTATTTCAACGCAAGGATAGGGACACAATGCCTTGCGTAAAAAGCTGTGTACGAAAAATATAGATTATATGGTATTTTCGTCAATAAAATATTGGGGTTGCTCCTGACGAAAATAATTTTGTGTACGAAAAATTTGCCCCCTCATTTCAAAATGACAGTCATAAAGCATTTCAAAATGAAAATAGGAACGCATTGCTCATTTCGAAATGAAAGTCATATATCATTTCGAAACGGGAATCATAAAAAATCTTTCAGCAGATTGTGCTGACCTGATATCGAAAAGTAAGTAATCTCGAAATGACGGTCAGCACAATCCTTTTTAGGGAATGAAAGTAATTTCAAAATATCATTTCAAAACTATAATCATAAAACATATCGAAATTATAATCATCAATCATACAAGAGCCATATTTAGTAACATCATAAATACAAACTATCATCATTTATTGTTATCTATAATAAATCTATCATTAACCATGGCTCTTAAAAGGAAAGTCCGCAGGGCATAATACACCCACTGTCAAAGGTGTGTACGAACTTCCATTTCTTACTGATTCTTCTTTGACGCGGGGTATTATGCCCTGCTAATCTCGGCTCTCCGACTGCGTCTCCGAGCCGTTTCTATCTGACTTCGTCCAATAGAAACGGCTCGGCTCCCAAAAAGAGAGTCATAAATCATTTCTAAAGGACAATCATCTATCATCATAGAAATGATAGTCATAGCACCTGCTTCTTAAGTTTCATCGTTACCTTCTTCGGCTTCCTGCAGCTTGTCATTCATAATACGAATGACAACTTGCAGAGAGCCGAAAAGCTTTAATCTTGTCCAAGTTTTGACTGGGCGCAGGTGCAACTTGCTCTCGAAAGGTAAATCATACACTCTCGAAGAGACAGTCATAAATCATCCCGAAGCGAAAGTTCTTGTGCGATATTCTGCTGTAAAATAAGGTTAGTACTTGGCTTAATCTATTTCACTTCAACGCAAGATTAATAGATTTTCCGTGCGTGTTCTCTTAAATTTAAGAGTGCAAACAACCTTGTATTGCTTGCTGACGCTACGCCGAGTGCAAGGCGTTTCAGCCCTGCCGAGACTAAACAACTCGTTCGGCGGGGATTTTCATTACCGATTAAATCCCGGAAACTTCGTATGCAATTCCCATAAGTGACGGAGAATTCCCTTAAGGACGGTAGCACCACCGCTTGAGCAGTTTTATTTACCGACGAAACTCTCAAACGTCGTGGATTCCCAATTTTTCGTCAATAACTTTAACAGAAATCCTCGCTAAAGCTATGCACTTATTTTCGTTAATAAACACTGTAATAAGTGAAACAGGTTCGCAGTCGAACAATCCTCGTTTCGTAACGGCTCTGCTATCCGCACAGAAGGTTTACGATACGCTCTCGCAAGCCTATTATTCACATTGCCTTTGTGAAGGGCTTTGTATATCACGTCTTTTCCTATCTTTCAGACCACCGCGTGAAGGTGGGTTCTGATTTATTGCGGGAAATCATAAAACCGAGCAACGTAATAGGTTGCACCCTGCAAGCCTATTTGCCATATATCACCCTGTCCGCTGCCAGAACCGTGATAGCTCTTTAATTCCGTATTTCCAGTTCTTCGGTCCTACGGATAATCAGCCTTAAAGCATCGACTGATGAAGTTATGCCTTAACTTCAAAGGTTTTCTGCTAGTGATTCTCAGTCCGTCGCAAAACTCAGACTGTAGCACTCGGCACCAAGGCTCCAAAATGCATTGGTGCAACTAACTTCCCATCACAATTTAGCAAATGAATTGCTCTGCCTTTTGAATCCTCCTTTTATGGTTATTTTTTGCTCCGTCACTTACCGAAGAAAAAACATAAAAGTAGGCAAAGAGCAACAATAATATACAATCATTTTTATTGCTCTTTGTGTTCACTCCTTCTTAATTATGAATGAAGTATAGTCAGTTTAGCATGTGATTTTTTCAGCGTCAATAGATTTGCCCGATGTGTTGTTTGACAAACGATACACCGGAACTTTTACTTGTTAATATTTAAAAAATCCCATATTGAGCAGTTAAAATATGCTGCCATTGCAAACAAAGATATAGTGGACGGATCGATTCTTCGGCTGAGAATGTCGTGAATATATCCCGGCGATTTGCCAAGCTTAATACTTAATTCTCGATAGGACATATTACGCTCGTCCAAAAGTTTGTCCAACTTCTTTTGGAAAGCATACCAATAATTTTCATACTCTGTTCTGTCTAACATAGAAAAAACCTCTTTTACACAAAAAATTAAGAGCCGCGACCACCGCGACTCTTTGATATGAATGTAAAAAAGGTTATATTTGACTTTCAAGAAAACATTAATTAAGGTGAAAAAACATAAAAATCAGCGAATATTTGCTCTATCGGAACACTTTTTTGAGTGAATATAGAAAAACACAGCTTAATCTCAACGAAAAAAGCTGTGTTTTAACTTTTATATAAAGATACTTTCTGAACAGTCAGCATATATTCAGAAAAGGCTTTGTAAATTTCGCATGTATTTAATCCTCCTCATTTTGCGCAAGGTTGATTACAATTTTTTCTTGTGTGGTGGCATACTGAATCGTCTGCCAAGCACCTCCTCGCTTTTCCTCTACATAACATATAATTAAATCGGCTCTATCCACCATTTCACGATTACGGATTTGTATTGCTGATTTAGGATGTGCTTTTGAAGCTGCATACGAAATTTCAATGTCACTATAATAATCCTCAAAATAATTTTGGTTGTTAATATATTCAGCGGTTGGGTACGGCAACATCAAAACAAGGGAACTGTTATCATCCCTATAATTTTTTCGTACACGAAGCACTGTTGATGAAACGCACTGGTCAAACTCGCCGTTACGCCCCACCAAAAAATCCACATACTCTTTTCCGTTAATAAGCTTTTTTATCTGCTCTTCGAGCAGTTCTTCCACCTTAAACGGATTGTCTATATACCTGTGACCGAAAAATGCGACAGTATAAATCTCTAACACGTTATATCAAACTCCAAGTATTTATGTTTTAATGGTATTAATTTTGATTTTTTTGCAATAATACCGATTCTTAAACATATTATATTCGATTATAACATATTATTCGCTATTAAACAAGACAATTCAACATATATTCTTGGAATAGTTCGACCTCTCAATAGACTAAAATATAAACATAGAGAGGTGTGAACAATATGGACGGAACTTTTGTTAGAAATAGAATTACAGAATTGCGACTCAAGAAGGGTGTTTCAGAATATCAAATGAGTTATGATCTCGGTCATAGCAGGAGTTATATCTACAACATATCCTCCGGCAAGTCCTTGCCGCCTATGGCAGAATTTCTTGAGATATGCAATTACTTTGGTATCACTCCTAGCCAGTTCTTTGATGATTCTATTGAAAACCCAGCTTTGCTTCAAAGCGCAATTGATGAACTCAGAAAACTTAATGACGATGATATGATGCTTATTATCGGTCATATCCGCCGTTTGACAAAAGAACAAAAATAAGCAACAAGCCGCACTCCTGATGGGTGCGGCTTGTTAATTATAGTATAAAAAGTATTGTGATAGCTTAAAACGCAGAATAACGCACAAAGGAAAATTTATATTTTATCATACTCTTGAAAAATAATAGTTTCGATATGCTAATGTATATTTAAACATATAAATACATACGAAATTTTAGTTTTATATGTAGACTAATGGTATAAAATGTGATATAATTAATTATCTCGTATTGTGGAGGTTACATAATGGATGTTGAAAGATGGTTGTCTAGCAAAGAAATTGCCCAACATTTAGGTGTTAATAAAGATACTTTGCAAAGATGGATTAATAATAAAAGCATACCGTGTCATCGTGTTGGACGTTTATGGAAATTTCGTATAAGCGAGATTGACAACTGGGTTCAAAGCGGTGGTGCTGCTAATGCTGATAAAAATGAGGAGGAATAATAATGTCAAAAACATCAGATGCATTTGAATATGAAATTGTAAGAATGGTTAGCAATCATATAGGAGAAGAATTACCTCTAATGTTGCCACATTGGCTAAAAGAAGAAGGGGTGCGACCGGGTGCTAAAATACTCAATGTTGATGGTATTGGTAGTAAGGATCGCAGAAATAAAACAGATGTAATTATTTATTTAGAAAATTCTATGCCGATTAAGATTTCTGCAAAGCTAATGAATGCAGATTATTTTGGCAATTGGTATGGCCACAAAAGATTTTTGCAAGAATTTGGAGAAGAAGCTTTTTATAGGATGACAAAAGCTTCTACAGATTTTGCTAACAATTGGAGCAAAACTGCTATTGCGCCTTTTGTTGGAGTTAGCATTTGTTTTGGCAGAAGAAGTGGTCGAACGGGTCAAGATTTTACCGATATTTTTACAGTTGACGATATTTTAACAGTCGCTCGTGGTTATGGCTCTGGAGATAGAGTTGCTAACTGTATGTATATTGCAAACCATAGTGCTAGAAGTATTCCCGACTTAATCAATAGTTTAGATGAAATATCAACAACTAGTGTTATAACTGCTACTGAATCATTCAAAGTTGCTCACCGACCTATTAACCCTATTACCGAAGGAACTAATAGAGGCAAAAATGTTTACACACGATTTATGCCTTTTAAAGCCTTGCCGGAAAAGACAATTATTACATCGCCTAAAACGTTATTTTCATTGGGACAATTTGTGACAATACAGCCAAACTGTCTAAATCACAATCATATTTTAGATGACTTGGAAGAGAATTATAACATTATCATTCCAAGAAAACCGAGATAAACATTGATTTTTTGTTTTGTACAGTTATAATGCGTACACTTAACTAAAAGGAGTTTACATATATGAAATTGATTAGTTTATTCTCTGGTGCAGGTGGTTTGGATTTGGGGTTTGAAAGAGCCGGATTTGAAATCGCTATGGCCAATGAGTTTGATAAAACCATCTGGGCTACATACGAAAAGAACCATACTGCTCCGTTAATCAAGGGCGATATAAGAAGCATTAAAGAATCAGATTTTCCAAATGACATTGATGGTATCATAGGTGGACCCCCATGTCAAAGTTGGAGCGAAGCTGGTTCTTTACGTGGAATAAACGATGATCGTGGAAAGTTATTCTTTGATTACATTCGTATTCTCAAGGACAAACAACCGAAGTTTTTCCTTGCGGAAAATGTATCTGGAATGCTCGCAAACCGCCATTCAGAAGCAGTAAAAAATATTATTAAGTGCTTTGAAGAATGCGGATATAACGTCTCCATCACCCTCGTGAATGCTGCTGATTATGGTGTTCCTCAGGATAGAAAAAGAGTCTTTTATATCGGATTTAGAAAAGACTTAAAGGTTGATTTTAAGTTTCCTTCACCGACAACACCAAATGTGTGGGAAAAGAAGACCATGCGTGATGCTATTGGGGATTTGGCTGATTCTGCTGTTCCGGCATTGCCTAAAAACCGAGCCAATACAGATCTTAAGATTCCTAATCACGAATACTACATCGGCGCCTATTCTACAATTTTTATGAGCCGTAATAGAGTTCGTGCATGGAACGAGCAAGGCTTCACAGTTCAAGCAAGTGGTCGTCAATGTCAGCTCCATCCGCAAGCACCTAAAATGAAATTTATTGCTAAAAACAAACGCATTTTTGTTCCAGGGAAAGAAGAGTTGTATCGACGTTTAACAGTTAGAGAATGTGCCAGAATTCAAGGCTTTCCTGATGATTTTGAATTTATCTATACGGATGTTGATACTGGGTATAAAATGATTGGCAATGCTGTCCCTGTTGAACTTGCATACATAATTGCAAGAAAAATAAAAGAATATCTATCATAATCAAAAAGGAGGATTCCTAGATGCTTAAAGGTCATTTCGAAAATTGTTATGGTCTAGAAAATTTTGACCTTTTACCAATTCCTTTCACACCAACAAAAAACAAAGCAATAATATATGCACCTAATGGTGTTATGAAAAGTTCTTTAGCTACGGTTTTTGACAATTTAAGCCGAAAGAAAAAAATTGAAGATAGGATTTTTTCGGAAAACAAATCGTCATTCGAGATAAACTACTACGATGACACCTATACTGAAAAAAATAAAAAAATTGTACCAACAATATATGTTGTCAATTCGTTTGATGCTAGTTTTGAAGCATATAGTGATAGCGTATCAACTATTCTTGCTGACGAGGAATTAAAGGCGCAGTATGCACTCGTTATAGATGCTTTTGCAGAAAAATTAAAAAGTTTCATTGAGGCTCTGCAAAAACATTGCTCACCTGGTTTTGCTATTGAAGAAGCAATAATTGAAGCTTTTGGTGCTTCTGCTAACGATAGTTGGGATACAATTATAAAACTTATGGAAACCTTCATTGGCGAAGAAGAACCAAACAACGCCTTAGCATCAATTAATTATGATGATGTTTTTAATGCCCAGACACTAAAGGTAATAGCAAAACCTGATTTTGCTGAAAAAGTTCGCCAGTATGTTTCTGTTATTGACTCATTATTAAAAGATTCTCGACTCTTTAATGGGAATTTTGATGACTATAATGCCCGTGAATTTGGAAACACTGTTGCCAAAACACAACTGTTTGATGCAAAACATAAAATCTTACTTAGCGATGGTACAATCATTTCTTCAGTAGATGAATGGAAATCCATCATTAACAAAGAAATGTCTCGCATACAAGAAGATGAATCCATTCAAAAACTTTACGGAGAGATTGATAAAGCTCTAAATGCTAATATCGCCACAAGAAAGCTTCGCGAAATAATAAAAAATAATCGCATGATATTAACTTTCTTTGATGATATTAATTTATTGAAGAAGCGCTTGTGGGTATCTTATGCTTCTTTTGAAGATATTGATATAAGAGATTTAGCAGAAGCAGTTCGCAAAAAAGAAGAAGAAATAACGCAACTAAATGAGAAAGCAACTCAGCAGCTACAACATTGGAAACATGTAATAGATGTTTTTACAAAAAGATTCCGCGCACCATTTACAGTTACTATAGATAACGAAAACAAGGTTATTTTTAAAGGCGAACCTGCACATTTACGCTTTGAGTACAAAAGAAACGATGAAACTCGTAGCAAAACAAAAGAAGAATTAATGTCTTATATGAGTGTGGGTGAAAAAAGAGCTTTATACTTACTACAAATTCTATTTGATTTAGAAAAAATAAAGGCAAGTACTCAAGCAACAGGTAAAAAGCATTTAGTAATTGCTGATGATATAGCGGATTCGTTTGACTATACTAACAAATATGCGATAATTGAGTATCTCGATGAGTTATCTCAAAACATGTTAATTGATGTTCTTATACTCACTCATAACTTTGATTTTTATCGAACAGTATCAAAAAGATTAGATATTGGCTATGATATGTGTTTTGTTGCTCAAAAAGATAGTTCCGGTGTGCTAAGCATGGAAAAGTTTGCTTATAAAAATGACTACTTTACAAAAGGTATTCTCCAAGACATTAGAAATGGTAAAATCAACGATGATTACAAACTAAAAAAGAAAGTTATTGCTTCTATACCATTTTGTCGTAATGTTGCAGAATACTTGGATGAAGACACAATAAAAAATTCCTTAACCAGTTTATTACACATCAAACCACGAACCTTATCAATTAAACTGAGTGAATATTGGGATACCATTAAGGAATTATTTAATTTAGATTCGATTGATTGTCCTAACTATATTGATCGACCAGTGATTGATTTAATATTTGATTTAGCAGAACAACTAGTGGCAGAAAATACGAACACTGTATCGCTCGAAGATAAGTTAGTTATGTCTATTGCCATTCGATTAAAAACCGAAATTTTTCTAAAAAAAGTTCTAGTTGATAATGATATTGAATTAGAATGTAGCAATGTTCAAACACGTATTTGGACTAATAGGGCAAAAAGCCATGTTACCTTAGAGCAATATGATGTACTTAACACAGTTAGTCTTATAACCCCCGAAAACATCCATGTTAATGCTTTTATGTACGAACCTTTAATTGATATTCCTAATTGGCAATTATATGATTTATATAAATCAGTAAAAGAAAAATTGATATAATGAGCTAAATATAATACTTGATGTGAACTTGTGGATAATAGAAGTATTGATGAGATTATTGCGGACGCTGAAAAGAAAGCGGATGAAGAAAATAAGAAACCAAAAAACACTTCGAATAATGATGAAGATGAGCGAGTTTTGGTTTTAGATCATCCTGTTGGATTTGCGGAACGCTAAAGTAACAAATAATGTCAAAGGACGGTGACACTTTGCAGTGTTACCGTCCTTTGTATATGTATGGTCAATATATTTTCGTTATGTAGTAATATTCTTCAAGCGAATATGCATTTTTGATTTTTCGAAAGCCGTAAAGGTTTTCTTGAGTATTTGTTTGAACAATATCAAAGGTAACATCCATATTCCACCAAGAGTCGTTAAAGTAAACTCGGTTCCAAGTATGGTGATATTGAGCGTTATTACGCTTATCACCATCGACAACATAACACGGAATGTTCTGACTCCGGCATAGTGCGGCAAACAGATGGGAAAAGTCATAACAGATTCCTTTTCGCGTGCTTAAGGTTTTACGAACATTGAAATACTGTATTAGAGGGCTGCAGTCATAGTCATACTCAAAATTATGTATTATCCATTTGTATATTGCTTTTACCTTTTCTTCATCTGTATCACAGTCGGCACAAATTTCGTCAGCAAGTTCAACTGTATCCGTATCCCACAAGGTTGCCTGACCGTTGGTAAGAAAAATATCATCTTGTTTGTACACGAGAATATATGCTGAAAAAAGCAATACGATTATAAGTGCAAATACTATTAAAACATATATTTTAGTCAGTAGGTTATCTTTGCCGGCATTATCGGCAAAAGTGATAAAATATATAAAAACAATAACGAGCGAAACAAGTGCTAAAAACGGAAACACTCTTCGACAATAAATCGCATAAGCAATATTCATACAAGCAATGAGTATCAGCGAAGTATAAACCGTCGATCTCATTGCTTTTGAATTTATCTTAACTGTTAAAAACCAAGTAGGTAAGGCTGATAGTAGGTAGAATACCTGTAAAGTGGGAGAGAGAACAAGAAAGCCTCTCAAGTAAAATCCCAATATTAAATTATATGTAATTGCAATGGTAAAGAAAATAATTCTTGATGTATTAGTTTTAGTTGCTTTTTTACTCTTCATTTCAAAATCTCCTTTATGTACGAAAATTCTTTGAAACGAAGAAGTGGCAGTACGGAGCCGAACACTCTGTACTGCCACAAACAAAGGCTATCTAACATCTTTTAAGAAAACAACAAACCCGAACGTTTCACCAATCGGTAAAAGGTTCGGGTTTGAATGCTTTGGTGCGGGTAACAGGACTTGAACCTGCACCGAGGGAACCCGACTAGAACCTGAATCTAGCGCGTCTGCCAATTCCGCCATACCCGCATATTTAATAAAATTACAACCGATATTCTATCACTTAAACATAAATATGTCAAGCGTTTTGCTAAATTATCTAAAAACAAAAAACAAATTAGAAAAGCTATTTATTGACTTTAATTCAATTGAATGATATACTTAAAATATCAGAAAATAATATAAACAACACATCGTAAATAAGGTTTTTACAAGGGATTTATGTATTTTAAAAACAAAGGTAATAAAAATTCACTTATAAATATATCACAAATGCAGATGTCAGATCCGACGGCGTTAAAAGAAGCTTTGATAGATCTTAATTCGCAGACCTATGAGTACGGGCTTGTATTAACGGTAAAGCAGGTAAACAGATTGACTGACTGCGTTCAGAAATCTCTGCGTGAAAGCGACAGAGTCGAGATAGGCGCAGGTATTATGCCTGTATTAGCTGCCGAGTTTTGCACGTCTGTTTTTGTAACGAGAGAAAATTATGCGGCTGTTCTTGAAGAGCTAATACACGTTTTCTTTCAGGTGAAGACGGCTGTGTGTGATAGAATCTCCGATAGGGATCTGGTCAGACTTTTGAAGGATTACTATGAAAATAAGGCATTCGGTTCGGTCGAAATAATGAGAGATCGGGATATAGACAGACTTATAAAATATATCGAAATGGAAATGGATTCAGACACTTCGGCAATAGCTGACGTATATGAATCCGACGGTTACACTGATGAAAGAGCTTAAAAATTATTACGGAAACAGTCTTAATTACGATAACATAAATTTTTCCGATTATTTCAGAAGTTTGTCATCAGAGGGAGCGCGTCAATCGTTGCTTGATGATAAGCAATTTTCGGATATAAAAAATCAAATAGGACAGCTTTTATCCCGTACTATCAGCTCGTATACGGGGAATGAAAGCACGTCGGTTATGCGTGATACTGCAAACGATATATTTACGTCTATACTGTATTGTCTTGATATGTGTCTTTTTACGTGCGAGTCTCACGAGAGCGCACTTGAATTTATAGCTGAAAACTCAATAGATGATATATACAGCAACGGACAGAAGGTTATAAAACAATGTGTATTTGAGTGTATCAGTCTGCTTGTTAAATTAAAGAAAAACAGAATTAATTTTCCTGATAGATCGTATAATTCGATACTTGACGGAGATATTATGTCATATTTGAAGAAATACGACAGCATATATTTTGCGCATGGAACAAAGCGCATATTCCCGTATCTGTCGGTAAACGGTTGCGGTGGATACAGAGGAATACTGCATTTAAAAAAATATCTTGAAAATCTTATATTTGAAAATGAGTTTGTAAACCGACACGATGAGAACGTAATACAAAATTTGTGTTACGGTTTTTGCGAGGCTAACGGTTTGGAATATAACGATATAAAGACGAATATATATTCAATAGTGCTTATGAATATGATTTTTGCAGTTCTTACCGAAAAAGGCGGTATAGAGATTGATAAAAACGATGCAACAAAGCTTACCCGTCAGCTCAGAAAATATCCGGAACCTATGATAAGAAAAATGATATTACAAGCGGCAGAAAAAGTATCGAGCGAAAACTACGTTCAGATAAGCGCGATAAAGCTTGCAGGACATCTTGTTAACGCTATAAACAATAATGATTTAAACAAGGTTATATATATTGGAGAATTGAAATGAAATACCCGATAAAAGAAGCGTTTGAAGCAAAAGAAAAAGCGTACGCGCCGTATTCGAATTTTAAAGTCGGAGCGGCTTTGTTATGTGAAGACGGTAGAATATACAGAGGATGTAATATAGAAAATGCATCCTATCCTGTTACTATATGCGCAGAAAGGGTGGCTATGGCTGCCGCAGTTGCAGACGGTAACACAAAATTTAAGGCTATCGTTATAACGGGCGGTGACAATTATTGTTCGCCGTGTGGGTTATGCCGCCAGGCACTTGCAGAGTTTGCCGACGGTGATTTTAAGGTCGTTCTTGCAAAGAATGAAACTGAATCGAAAGTTTATAAATTAAGCGAGCTTTTGCCTGAATCGTTTAACTTAAAAAATGATTGAGTTTTTCTGTGTGAAAACAGTTGAAAATATAAAAATTGCTTGACATAGTCGTATAAATATGATATTATAAATTAAATTTGCGGGATACGTTTTATTTATGAAGCGTTACAGAGAGCGGTCTCCTGGCTGAAAGGACCGTACGTGTGAATTTTTAAGATACCACCCGTAAGTCACATTTAATATTGATAAAAAGAGTAAAACATTTGGGTGGAACCGTGCGGAAGTAATATCCTCACCCCGAAAGCGTAAAAAGCGCATTCGGGGTGTTTTTTGTTTTTTATCAGTATTTTGTTAAATGAAAAATAATATATCAATATAGAAACGGAGAACTTTATTATGGAAAAGAAATTAAAAGTCGGTGTTGTTGGTGGTACCGGAATGGTAGGACAGCGTTTTGTAACGCTTCTTGATAACCACCCCTATTTTGAGGTTGTTGCTATCGCGGCAAGCGCGCGTTCAGCAGGTAAAACTTATGAAGAGGCAGTAGGCGGACGTTGGAAGCTTCAGACTCCCATGCCTGAAGCTGTAAAGAAAATCGTTGTTACTGACGCATCTGATATTGAAGCAAGTACAAAGGACGTAGATTTTGTATTCTGCGCCGTTGATATGAAAAAAGATGAGATAAGAGCGTTGGAAGAGGCTTATGCAAAGGCTGAAATTCCTGTTGTATCAAACAACTCTGCTCACCGTTGGACTCCTGACGTTCCCATGGTTGTACCGGAAATCAACGATGCACACCTCGAAGTTATCGAAGCTCAGAAAAAGCGTCTCGGTACAAAGAAAGGCTTTATTGCAGTTAAGCCTAACTGTTCTATTCAGAGCTACGTACCGTTGCTTACTCCCTTGCTTAAATACGAACCTACAGATGTAGTTGTAACTACATATCAGGCAATTTCAGGTGCAGGTAAGACTTTCAATGAATGGCCCGAAATGATTGATAACGTTATTCCTTACATAGGCGGCGAAGAAGAGAAGAGTGAACAGGAACCTCTTCGTATCTGGGGTAAAGTTGAAAACGGCGAAATTGTAAAGGCAGCAGCTCCTCATATTACAACACAGTGCATCAGAGTTCCTGTAACAGACGGACATTTGGCAGCTGTATTTGTATCATTTAAGAATAAGCCTTCAAAGGAAGAAATCCTCAAGGCATGGAGCGAATACAAGGGTATTCCTCAGAAACTTGAACTTCCCTCGGCTCCCAAGCAGTTTATTACATATTTTGAAGAAGATAACCGTCCTCAGACAAAGATTGACAGAGATATCGAAAAGGGAATGGGAATTACTGCGGGTAGACTTCGCGAAGACCACCTCTATGACTACAAGTTCATCGGTCTTTCACACAACACTCTTCGTGGTGCGGCTGGCGGTGCTGTTCTTATTGCAGAGCTTCTTGCAAAGCAGGGTTATCTTACACCTAAAAACTGATTTGTATCAGCATTACTTCAAAAGCCCGAAAGGGCTTTTGTTTTTTTTCTTTGTGTAAAAAAACTTTAATTTTTTTGCAAAAAAGTATATATTTTTCATACACTTTATGGTATAATTAAATTGTAAGGAGATTTGTGCTGTTTGCACACAAAACCACATTCGCAAACCATCCGCATTGTGCGGAGTTAATATACAAAAAGGTGGTATGGAAATGAAAATTACAACAGTAGGAAGAAAAATGGAAGTTCCTGTTGATCTTAAGGAGTTGTTCGAGAAGAAATTACAAAAGTTCGACAAATTCTTTAAAGACGAAGCAGAAGCTGTTATCACACTCTCAAAAATAAAAACCAAAGAGTGTCTTGAGCTGATGATAACTGCGAACGGTACACTTTTCAGAAGTGAAGAATCTGACTCTACTTTCCAGAACGCACTTGATACGGCAATCGACACGATAGAAAGGCAGATCAGAAAGAACAAGACAAGACTTGAGAAGAAATTCAGAGACGGATCATTTGATATAGAATCATTTTTGAGTAATCTGGATGATGCTGTTGCCGACGAAGAAGAGGGTGAGTTTGAAATCAGAACAAAGACGTTCTCGTTCAAACCTATGTCTGTTGAAGAGGCAATTTTGCAGATGAATCTTTTAAGACATGAATTTTTTGTGTTTACAAATCAGGAAACAGAAGACGTCAACGTTGTTTACAGAAGAAATAGCGGTGGTTATGGACTAATTATTCCGGGATAAGTGTTAAATATAAAAACTCTCAAACAAGTTTTGTTTGAGAGTTTTTTGTTGTTCTGAAAAAGACATTAAATTTATGTTTAGTTCAGAACATGCTGAATAGAATAATAAGTAGGGAAAATAAACAATATTGATATATGGAGAAAATACTATGAAATTCAGGATTGAAAATGATTCTGTTGGTTTTCTTGAAATTCCGATTGATGCTTATTACGGTATTCATTCGTACAGAGCAAGTCTTAATTTTAACATAACGGGGAAGAGATTGCACCCTGAAATGATAAATTCAATATGTGAGATCAAGAAAGCAGCAGCAACTGCAAACTATTTAGACGGCGGTTTATCAAAGGATGTGTACGATGCAATTAAGTATGCATGTGAATATATATGTACGGGTAATCTGCACGATCAGTTTATATGCGATGCTGTTCAAGGTGGCGCGGGGACTTCAGCAAATATGAATGCAAACGAGGTTATTGCAAACAGATCGCTTGAACTACTCGGCTACAACAAGGGAGAATATAAATACGTTCACCCTAATGACCACGTCAACAAATGCCAGTCCACAAATGACGTGTTTCCTACAGCAGGCAAGCTGACCGCCTTAAAACTGATTGATACAACACTTCAAAAGCTTGAAATGCTTCATCACTCACTAAAAAACAAGGCAGAAGAATTTAAACATATAATAAAGATGGGAAGAACGCAGCTTCAGGATGCTGTTCCTGTTAGTCTTGGTGGCAGCTTCGAGGCTTTTTCGTGCGCTTTGAAAAGGGATATCGACAGAATAAAAGCGGTTCAAAATGAATTAAAAGTAATAAACATTTCAGCAACAGCAGTTGGCTCGGGAATAAACGCTACTCAAGGTTATTATGATAATATAATCAACTGTATTCAAGAGGTAACGGGATATGATTTTGTAATGGCGGATAATTTGTACGATGCTACACAAAATCTTGACTCGTTTGTATGTGTGTCGGGGGTTATAAAGACTTGCGCGGTAAATCTATCAAAAATGTCAAATGATCTTCGGCTTATGTCCAGTGGGCCAAAGACAGGACTTCGCGAGATTATCTTGCCACCAAAACAAAACGGCTCGTCGATAATGCCGGGGAAGATAAACCCCGTTATTCCCGAAGTCGTTTCTCAGGTTGCTTTTAACGTAATCGGAAATGATATGACGATAACGATGGCGGCAGAAAGTGGACAGCTTGAGCTTAATGCATTTGAGCCCGTAATTTTTTATAATCTTTTTGAATCCATAGAGACACTTGGAAATGCTGCGGAAACGTTGGCTGTTAATTGCATTGACGGTATAATGGCAAATGAAGACGTGTGCAGAGATTATGTCGAAAAAAGTGCGGGTGTTATAACAGCCATTTGTCCTATAATAGGTTATGAAAAATCTGCTGAAATAGCCAAGAGGGTAGTTTCAAATAATATTACTGTAAAAGAGGCTTTGCTTGACGAAGGATTATTTGACGAGCAAGAAATAGAAAGATTGATTGAGCCTTCAAAACTTATTAATTATATTAAAAGATAACAAAAAATGTGTATGTCGGTTTCCAACATACACATTTTTTATTTTAAATATTATTTATTTGATAAATATTCATCAATAGCTTTTGCAGCGGTTTTTCCTGCTCCCATAGCTGAAATAACGGTAGCGGCACCTGTTACTGCATCTCCGCCTGCATACACGCCTTCACGTGATGTGAGAGCGTCCTCGTTGACGATAATTCCGCCCCAACGGTTAACCTCAAGTCCCTTTGTTGTATCCTTGATAAGAGGATTGGGGGATGTGCCGATTGAGATAACAACGGTATCAACGTCAATTACAAATTCAGAACCTTCGACTGCAACGGGGCGGCGGCGTCCTTTTTCATCGGGTTCGCCAAGCTCCATCTTGATACATTTCATTCCCGTAACAAAACCGTTTTTTGCATCTCTCGGATCGTCGGGATTCTGGTATCCGAGAATTTCAACGGGATTGCATAAAAGTTTGAAATCAATTCCTTCTTCAATTGCGTGTTCAACTTCTTCGGCACGGGCTGGAAGCTCATCCATTGAACGACGGTAAACTATATAAACCTTTTCAGCACCAAGTCGTAAAGCAGTTCTTGCCGCGTCCATAGCAACGTTACCGCCACCGACTACAGCTACCTTTCCGCCTTTCATAATAGGTGTTTCGGAAGATTCTTTGTAAGCTTTCATAAGATTGCTTCTCGTGAGATATTCGTTTGCTGAATATACGCCCTTGAGTGATTCTCCGGGGATTCCCATAAAGTTGGGAAGTCCGGCACCCGAGCCGATAAATACAGCCTCGTATCCCATTTCGAATAATTCATCTATAGTAAGTGTTTTACCGATTACAACGTTTGTTTCGATATCAACGTTCAATGCTTTAAGTCCGTCAACTTCCTTAGCAACAATAGATTTTGGAAGTCTGAACTCGGGAATACCGTAAACCAATACGCCGCCGGCAGTATGGAAAGCTTCAAAAACAGTAACCTTATAGCCTTTTTTGGCAAGATCACCTGCGCATGTGAGACCGGAGGGACCCGAACCCACTATTGCAACCTTATGTCCGTTCGACTCAGGAGTTTCTGTTGTAACATTTTCCTGTGAGTTGTGATAGTCTGCAACAAAACGTTCAAGACGTCCGATTGCTACAGGTTCAAAACGTACGCCGAGAGTGCATTTACTTTCGCACTGTGTTTCCTGAGGACAAACACGTCCGCAAACTGCGGGAAGGGAAGAAGATTTTGCAATAATTTTATATGCGCCTTCAAAATCATTTTCTTTAATTTTTGTAATAAAATCAGGAATGTTTATATTAACGGGACAACCGTTTACACAAGGCTGATTTTTACAGTTTAGACAGCGTTTAGCTTCCTCTACTGCTACCTGCATCTCGTAACCGAGAGCAACCTCTTTAAAGTTTCTTGCACGTACTTTTGGGTCCTGTGCAGGCATTTCGTGTTTTTTAGGGTTAATAGCCATATTATAAACCTCCTTTTACACACCTTTAAATAGGTTACAAGTGTTTTCGTAGGCATGGCGTTCGTGTTCGCTGTACATTCTTCCGCGCGACATAGCCTCATCAAAATCTATCTCATAGCCATTGAAATCGGGACCGTCTACACAAGCAAATTTTGTTACTCTCTTTCCGTCTTGAGTCAACGTCAAACGGCAACCACCGCACATTCCCGTTCCATCAATCATAACAGGGTTCATTGATACGGTAATGGGAGTTTCAAAAGGTCTTGCCGTTTCAACAACAAACTTCATCATAATAACGGGACCGATGGTGATTATCATATCAAATTTTTCGCCCGCCTCAAGCATTTCTTTAAGAGGCACGGTAACGTTTCCGTGTCTGCCGTACGAGCCATCATCTGTCATTATAATAAGTTTATCGGAGTATGCTTTAAATTCATCTTCAAGGATAAGTAAATCTTTGTTACGAAAGCCTATTATGCTTGTAACTTCTGCACCCAAATTGTGAAGCTTTTCTGCAATAGGCATTGCAATAGCACAACCAACACCGCCACCAACGATACAAACCTTTTTAAGACCGTCTGTGTGTGTTGCTACACCGAGAGGACCGACAAAGTCCTGAATATAATCGCCTTCTTCTTTGTGTTTAAGTTTTTCAGTAGTGCTTCCTACTACCTGGAAAATAATTTTTACCGTTCCATCGGTTTTGTTTGTGCCTGCAACGGTAAGGGGAATACGTTCTCCGTTTTCATCAACGCGGAGAATAATAAACTGTCCCGGTTGAGCTTTTTTTGCTACAAGGGGAGATTCAATTTCCATTTCGATGACAGTTGGATTTAATACGCGTTTGCGGACTACTTTATACATAGTAACCTCCAAGTGACTTTACGTAAGTATAATATTTAATCTATAATAGCATATAAATTTAATTATTTCAAGAGGAGTAGAAAAGTTTGCAAAAAAGATAATTATTTGTCGACGGGGGTAAACGATTTTTTTGAAAAAATAGCAAATAAACACTTGACAGTACGTATATCGATGTGATATAATAACCGATGTTGAAATAAAAGCCGGAATGATGGAATTGGCAGACGTGCTGGACTCAAAATCCAGTGGTAGCGATACCGTGCGGGTTCGACCCCCGCTTCCGGCACCAAAGCCCCAAGAATACTTATTCTTGGGGCTTGCTTTTTATCATTGCCATTGAAAACACGACAAATTTATGGTAGAATAAGTTTTGTAATAAAGAAAGTTGGACAAATAAGGTGATCAGTATGACCGAAAAAGATATAAATGATATTAAAATTTATCACTACAGTTGTGTTGACTCTACAAATAAGTTAGCGCAGAATATGGAAAACTATTTACATCTCGATACTATTGTGTCTGACAGTCAAACCGCAGGCAGAGGAAGAATGGGACGCGAGTTTTTTTCTTATAACGGCGGACTTTATATGTCGGTTATCCTTGACCCATCAAAAATAAAAATACCGCTACATCTTTGTACACCGTCAGCTGCTTTAGCCGTAAAAAAAGCATTAGAAAAAAGAGGCGTAGAAAACATTTACGTAAAGTGGGTAAACGATCTTCTTATAGATGATAAAAAAATATGTGGTATACTAAGCGAAAGCCGAACTGTTGATTCAAAAATCGAACGAGTAGTGATAGGAATTGGTATAAATTTAGAGATAAATAAAGACGGTTTTCCCGATTCTATTGCTAATAAAGCAGGGTATGCAAATTATAATGGAGGAAAGCTTGATCTTGCCTCTGATATAGCCCAAAATATTGGAGAGTATATAAAGAGCAATACAGAAGCTATTATTGAAGAATATACAAAAAATATGGCTTGGCTGGGTAAAGAGGTTGAAGTAACAGATTATGCTGACTCCAACAAAAAAATTGAAGGTATAATTATAGGCGTTAACCAAGATTGTTTTCTGAAATTTCAGACACGAGAGGGAAACGTGAGATTTTTATCCTCGGGCGAAATATTATGATATATAAATATAAAAACCGCACACTTTTGAGTGTGCGGTAATTTTTTATCTTTAGGATAAATCTTCAATAAAGAGCTCGCGTACTTTGTCGTTCGACACCTCGTCAAGCTTTGAACCGTAATTGCGCTCTGTCAGGAATTTTTCAGCTACCTGAGGGAAGAGGGCATAAGAAAGAACGTCTTCGTCGCTGTTTGCAAGACCTTTTGTCGACTGACGGTATTTTTCAAATTCGGGCTCAATAAGATCTGCAGGACGGCAGGTAATGATGTTTGCATCATCACCAAGTACCTTTCTTCTTACTTCTTCGTTCACCTCTCCGGGTAACTGACCGTATTCACCTCTGAGAACGCCTTTGGATTCCTTTGTTGCCATTTTGTATCTTTCTCCCGAAAGAACGTTTAAAACAGCCTGGCTTCCTACGATCTGGCTGGTAGGAGTTACAAGGGGAGGATATCCGAAGTCTTTACGTACTCTCGGAACTTCTTCCAATACTTCGTAATATTTATCTTCTGCTTTTGCCTGCTTCAACTGAGATATGAGGTTGGAAAGCATACCACCGGGAACCTGATAAATAAGTGTGTTGGGGTCAACGTTAAGCACCTTAGGATCAAGGAATCCCTGTTCTTTAAGCTTTGCCGCGATTTTACGGAAATGAGCAGCAGGTCCTGTAAGCTTATCAAGGTCGATGCCAGTGTCGTATTCAGTTCCTCTGAGTGTTGCAACCATAGCTTCTGTAGAGGGCTGCGCTGTTCCATTAGCCATCGGCGAGAGAGCTGTATCTATTATATCAACACCCGCCTGAATAGCCATAAGATAAGTCATTTCGCCGGTACCTGTCGTGTTATGCGTATGGATGTGTATCGGAACTGTTACCTTCTTCTTTAAAGCCTTAACAAGAGAATATGCATCGTAGGGAAGGAGAAGGTTTGCCATATCTTTGATACAAATCGTGTCAGCGCCCATATTTTCGAGTTTAACAGCAAGGTCTACAAAATATTCTTCGCTGTGAACGGGGCTAACTGTATAGCTTATAGCAGCTTCTGCCAAGCCGCCGTGTTTTTTGGTGGCCTTCATAGCCGCTTCCATATTTCTCGTATCGTTGAGTGCATCAAAAATTCTAATAACGTCAATTCCATTTTTTATGGATTTTTTGATAAACATATCAACAACGTCATCTGAATAATGCTTGTAACCGAGAAGATTCTGTCCGCGAAGGAGCATCTGGAGCTTTGTGTCGGGAAGGTTTTTCTTCAATATTCTAAGCCTTTCCCAAGGGTCTTCTCCAAGAAATCTCATACAAGAATCAAAAGTAGCTCCGCCCCAACACTCAAGTGACCAAAAGCCCGCATCGTTGAGTGCTTTACACGCAGGGAGCATATCTTCTATTCTCATTCTTGTTGCCGCCTGTGATTGATGAGCGTCGCGGAGAATAGTATCTGTAATAAAAACTTTTTTTGTTGACATATATGACTCCTCTTGAACCGACATTTAAGCCAATGTGCAGAGCAATACGCCTGTGTCAACGGTAGCGCCGGTCTGAATGTTTACTGATGCTACTGTTCCGTCAATAGGTGACGTAATTTCGTTTTCCATTTTCATAGCTTCAAGAATCATAAGTACGTCGCCTTTCTTTACTGCCTGACCGTTTGCAACGTTGATCTTCAATATTGTGCCGGGCATGGGAGCGGAAATTGTTGTGCTTCCTGCCTGAGCGGGTGCGGCGGGGGCAACGGGGGCTGCCTGAGCAGGTGTTGCAGATGCAGCTGATGCAGCGGGAGTAGCGGGTGCAGTTGTGCCTATATCTTTTTTATCGATTATTTCAAGTGTAATTTCATAAACATTTCCGTTAACGTTAACTTTATAAGCTTTCATTTTAATTTACCTCTCAAATAGTATATATTTTTGTTTACAGTTTTCTGAATGAAATAACGCGTATTGCCGATATATTAGTTCCGTTTTCCTCAGCAACTGCGGCGCATACTGCAGCAATAATTTCTTGTTTGTTTTCAATTACAGAGCCTGCGTTGTTAGTGTATTCTGGCATTCTTTCAAGTGTTATGTTCTCTCCGTAAGAGCAGTTATTTGCTTCGTTTTTTGATGCAGAATATTTAGTCAAAAAAACGATAGCTAATATAACGAGTAACCCAAGAAGAGCAACACTTGCGCCTTGCAAATACAAAAACCAAACTGCAAGTTCTTCGTTTGTCAGAGCTTGAAGCATAAAGTGTTCCATTGTCTTTCTTCTCCTTGAAATAATATTGATAATATGTTTATTGTTTTTTTGAAATGAGCAAAACTCAATTCAAATTAATTATAACATATATCGAATATATTTTGTGTTAATATGTCGTATTGTTAACAAATAATTCACAATATGTAATAATGTGTAAATATAACATTATACCGATAAGGGACAGATTGACATTTATATAGTTATTATATCATTATTAGTCTAAAGTATAATGATTCTATTGACAAAAACGGGAAATAACATTAAAATAAAATATTATAGTATAAAATGGGGGATAAGTTTATGAACGATCTTGAAAAGGCAAGGCAAATTATAAATACGGCAGATAAAGAGATGGCAAAGTTTTTTGAGATGCGAATGGATGCAGTTAAACTTGTTACCTCGTATAAAAAGGAAAACGGAATACCGATAGACGATTTTGCAAGAGAAGCGGAAATGATTGAAAGAAATTCAAATCTTATCGGTAACGAAGAATACAGAGAATACTACGTTAACTTTTTAAAGAACAATATATTGTTGTCAAAAAAAATGCAGCATAAACTTCTTGAAGGAATGAAGGTTGCATACAGTGGCGTTGAGGGAGCATTTGCTAATATATGCGCAAAAAAAATATTCCCCGATGCAGAGAGCATACCGTTTGGTGATTTTAAAACGGCGTACAAAGCTGTAGAAAACGGTGAATGTGACTGTGTTATTCTTCCTATTGAAAACAGTCATAACGGTGACGTCGGAAACGTACTTGATCTTGCATTTTTTGGTTCTCTGTATATTAACGGCGTATATGAAGCGGAAATAGTTCAAAATCTTCTTGCAGTTAAGGGCGCCGTAATAGAAGATGTAAAAAAAGTAATAAGTCATCCGCAGGCTTTGGGACAAAGCGCAAGTTTTATAGAAAAATATAATCTTGAAACCGAGGATGCAGTTAATACAGCTGTTGCAGCAAAAACTGTTGCAGAAATGGGATCAAAGAGTGTTGCTGCGATTGGAAGTGTAGAGGCAGCAGAAAAGTACGGACTTAACGTTTTGGCAGCGCATATTAACGAAAGCAATACTAATTCGACAAGATTCGCAGTTTTTTCTCGCTCTAAGCGTAATCCTTCTGTAAGTGATGACAGATTTATAATGCTGTTTACAGTAAAAAACGTTGCAGGCTCACTTGGCCGTGCTATTTCGGTAATAGGTGAACACGGCTTTAACCTTCAGGCGTTAAAAAGCCGTCCAACTAAAGAGCTTGTGTGGGACTATTTCTTTTATGTTGAGGGCGAAGGCAATATAAACAGCGAGCAGGGCAGAGCTATGGTAGCTGATCTTCAAGAATGTTGTTCAAACTTGAAGATAGTTGGTTATTTTGATAAAGAAATACGTATTTAATTGTTTATTGATCAGCAAAAAGTGAAAGTGGTGAAAACAGATATGATTATACCGATAAAAACACAAAACGGATCTTATAATATTTATCTCGAAAGAGGTGCCTTGAATAAGGCTGGGGAATATTTTGATCTTGACCGTAAGGTTATGATAGTTACCGATACGGGCGTACCTTCGGAATATTCAAAAACTGTTGCCGCTTTGTGTAAAAACGCCGTAATTACGACGATAGAAATGGGTGAAAAATCAAAGAATATAGATACTTTTAAATACATTCTTGAATGTATGGTAAAAAACGATTTCACCAGAACGGACTGTGTTGTCGCTGTTGGCGGAGGTGTGGTTGGTGATCTTTCAGGTTTTGTAGCTTCATGTTTTATGAGGGGCGTTGACTTTTATAATATTCCTACAACATTTCTTTCTCAGGTGGATTCTTCTATTGGCGGAAAGACAGCTGTCGATTTTATGGGATTAAAAAATATTGTCGGAGCTTTTTACCAACCAAAAGGTGTTCTGATTGATTCAGATACTTTGAAAACCTTGCCCGATAGACAGTTATCAAACGGATTAGCGGAGTCTGTGAAAATGTCCTTGACGAGTGATCCTGTTTTATTTGACATTTTAGAGAAAAGTGATATTTCAGAAAATATTGATACAATAATTTTACGTTCGTTGAACGTAAAGAAATACGTTGTTGAACAGGATGAGAAGGAAGCGGGATTACGTAAAATTTTGAATTTCGGTCATACGCTTGCTCACTCCATTGAAACAAATGAAAATTTAGAAAAATACTATCATGGAGAATGTGTTGCGATAGGAATGGTTCCTATGTGTTCGGAAGAAGTTAGAAAAAGACTTATTCCTGTTTTAAACAAGATGAATCTTCCGACAAAAACGGAATATTCAATAGATTTGCTTCTTGATGTATGCAAGCACGACAAAAAGATGTCGGGAGAAAATATAACCGTAGTATACGTTGACAAGATCGGAAGTGCAGAGCTTATAAAAATGCCGTTTGTCGAGTATGGAGATATGGTAAAGAGGGGGCTGAATATATGAAAAATACTTTTGGAAATAACGTTTCTGTAACAATTTTCGGTGAAAGCCACGGCAACGCCATAGGGGTTGTAATTGACGGATTAGCTCCCGGAGTTGATGTTGATGAAAACTATATAAACAAGCTGTTAGAGCTTCGCAGACCTGCCGAAGCTATTTCTACTTCGCGAAAAGAAGCAGATAAATTTGTAATTGAAAGCGGAGTTTTTGAAGGAAAAACTACAGGTACTCCGATTTGCATTCTGATCCCCAATGAAGATACACGTTCAAAGGATTATTCGCAAACACGTTGGCTCGCAAGACCTTCTCACGCGGACTATACTTCTAACTGTAAATATCACGGTTACGAAGATTTCAGAGGCGGCGGTCATTTCAGCGGACGTATAACTGCGGGATTGGTTGCAGCGGGTGGAATTATTCTTCCTGCATTAAACAAAAAGGGAATTATGATTGGTACGCACATAAAAAAATGCGCAGGAATATCGGATAGAGATTTTTCAGATAATTTAATCGGTGATATTGAATCACTTTATGAAAAAAAGTTTGCTGTATTAGATGCTGCAGTTGAAGAACAGATGAAACAAGCTATAATTTCTGCAAAAAATAACGGTAACAGCGTTGGCGGAATACTTGAAACAGCTATTACCGGAATTGATGCAGGGGTTGGCGAACCTTGGTTTGATACAGTTGAAGGTGTGCTTTCACACGCTGTTTTCTCAGTACCGGGAATAAAGGGAATCGAGTTTGGCGCAGGATTTGGTCTTGCTGATATGTATGGTTCGGAATCAAACGACTCGTTCTGCTACGAAGGTGAAAAGGTTGTAACAAAAACTAATAATTCAGGTGGTATTAACGGCGGTATTACCAACGGTATGCCTATTGTTTTCAGATGTGCTGTAAGACCTACTCCTACGCTTTCGCTTGAGCAGAATACGGTAGATTTGCAGAAAAAACAGAATGCTGTTTTAAATTCAAAAGGCAGACACGACCCTTGTATAGTTCACAGAGCGAGAATAGTTGTTGACTGTATAACTGCTATTACCGTATGCGATATGATGACAGGCAGATACGGAACGGATTGGTTGGCGGAAATATGACGTACGGACTTATAGCGGAAAAGTTGGGTCATAGCTTTTCAAAGGAAATTCACAGTATGCTTTTTGATTACGACTATGAGCTTTGCGAGGTGTCAAAAGAAAACTTTGATTCCTTTATGAAGAAAAGGGAATTTAAAGCAATTAACGTTACTATACCGTATAAGGAAATGGTTATTCCGTATCTTGACGAAATTAGCGAAAATGCAAGAAAAATCGGTGCTGTCAATACTATAGTAAATAAAAATAACCGTTTAATAGGTTATAATACCGACTATCTCGGATTGAAGGATCTGATTAAGAGACAAAATATAGAGATAAAAAATAAAAAGGTACTGATCTTAGGAAGCGGCGGAACGTCAAAGACTGCGTTTGCTGTGGCGGAAAGTATGGGGTGTTCTTTTGTTACTCGTGTTTCGCGCAAAGAGGGAAACGGTTGTATTACTTATGAACGCGCGGTAAATGAACATTCGGGTGCAGATGTAATAATCAACACAACTCCTGTTGGAATGTATCCTGTAATTAACGTTTCTCCGATAGATATTAGCTGTTTTCCAAAGCTTTCAGGCGTTGTTGACGTAGTATATAACCCACTAAAAACAAAACTTGTCTGCGATGCACAAAAGATGGGCATAAACGCGGTAGGCGGGCTTTATATGCTTGTTTCTCAGGCTGTCAGAGCTGCTGAAAAGTTTTTGGATACTGAAGTTGACAACAGCGAGATAGAAAGAGTATACAAAGATATATATGCTTCAAAACAGAATATTGTTTTGACCGGTATGCCTGGAGCCGGTAAAACCACTATAGGCAAGATTTTGGCGAAAAAACTTGGCAAAGAATTTGTTGATACAGACGAATTAATTGTACAAAGAGAGAAAAAGACCATTCCGCAGATATTTGATGAGGTTGGGGAAAAAGGTTTCCGCAAGATTGAAAGCGATGTTGTTTCTGATCTTGGAACTGTACAGAATTCGATTATTTCAACGGGGGGCGGAGCTGTACTTAACCCTATAAATGTAGAGATATTAAAAGAAAACGGAGTTATTGTTTTTATTGACAGGGATATTTCGTCTATAGTTGCTACAAAAGACAGACCGCTTACTAGTAACAGAGCAGATCTCGAGAAAAAATATAACGAACGTTATCCTATTTACAAGAATGGGTGCGATTTGCATATAAAAATCGGTAACGATGCTGAGCAAAACGCAATAAAAATTACAGAAATGATCAAAGAGGGTTGTATTTGATGAAAATACTTGTATTAAACGGGCCAAATCTAAATATGCTTGGAATCAGAGAGCCGTCTTTGTATGGTTCACAAACTTATGAAAATCTCTGCAAATTGATAGAAGAACATTGCGATGACAAAAATATAGACATAGAGATATATCAATCTAATCATGAAGGCTGTCTTGTTGATAAAATCCAGCAGAGCTACAAAACAATTGACGGTATTGTAATTAACCCTGCAGCCTATACACACACAAGCGTTGCGCTTCTCGATGCTTTGAAGGCTGTGTCTATTCCTGCCGTTGAGGTCCACATTTCCGACGTGTCTAAACGTGAAGATTTCAGACAGATAAGCTTTGTCAGATATTATTGCGAAAAAACGATTGCAGGAAAAGGATTTGACGGATATATTGAGGCAATAGATTATCTTGTTGATAAGTACGGTGTAGAGCAATGACTGTAAAAATAGAAAAATCAATTGCAAATGGTGCAGTGAAAGCGCCCCCGTCAAAAAGTATAGCGCACAGAGCTTTGATTTGCGGAGCGTTAACTAAGGAATCTACCGTATACGGTATTTCATCATACTCAAAAGATATTGATGCAACCCTTAGCTGTCTTGAAAAAATGGGAGCTTCTGTAAAAAAGGGCAGAGATTTTATAAAAATCGGCGGATTAGATCCGTTTTGTATTCCTGAAAATTCAAGTGTATTTTGTAATGAAAGCGGCAGTACTTTACGTTTTTTAATTCCTTTTTGTATGCTGTCGGGAAATAATATAACGCTTTCGGGGAGTAAAAGACTGTTTGAAAGACCGCTTTCTGTTTATGAAGATATTTGCGCTGAACAAAATATTATTTTTAAAAAGACTGAGGACTGTGTTTCTGTTTGCGGAACGCTGAAAAATGGAGATTATTTTGTACCGGGCAATATATCAAGTCAGTTTATAACTGGACTTTTGTTTGTGCTTCCTTTGTTGCCGGCAGATAGCACGTTAACGGTTGAGGGAAAGTTTGAAAGCGCATCTTACGTTGATCTTACGTTAGACGTAATGCGTGACTTTGGCGTTATAATTGAAAGGCAGAATAACGTTTTTTATATTAAAGGCGGACAGAGCTATTCGTCCTCAGAGTATACAGTTGAAGGTGACTGTTCCAATGCGGCATTCTTAGCAGGATTTAACTGTCTTGGAGGAAACGTAGACGTTCTTGGTCTGAGAAATGATACTCTTCAGGGAGACAGGGTTTATGCTGATATGTACAGCGGACTTGAAAAAGGCATCAGGTGTTTTGACCTGTCTGACTGCCCTGATTTAGCACCTGTTATGTTCGCTATTGCATCGTATTACGGCGGGGCTGAATTTACGGGAACAGCAAGGCTTAAACTAAAAGAAAGTGACAGAGCGGGAGTTATGGCTAAAGAGCTTTCTAAGTTTGGTGTAAACGTTAATATTTATGAAAATTCCGTTGTCATTGGAGAGTGTGTTCTTAAAGAGCCGAATGAAGTTCTTTATGGTCATAACGACCACAGAGTTGTAATGGCGCTCTCACTCCTCTGTTCCGTAAAAGGTGGAGTGATTGAGGGAGCAGAGGCTGTTAATAAGAGCTTTCCTGACTTTTTTGAGAAGATTTCTCTTCTTGGTATAAAAATAAAAGAAATATAAAAAAGGTTAATAAAATGAAAATAGATGTAACAAAGAAATTTTTAATTGTAGGTCTGGGACTTCTGGGCGGTTGTTATGCGATGGCGTTAAAGAAAAAAGGCTATACTGTTTACGCTATAACCAAAGATCAAAAAGATATAGATTATGCTATCGAGAACAATTTGATTGATGAAGGTTCTGTACATATAGATGAAAAGCTGATTGGCTCAGCTGACATAATTGTTTTTGCTCTGTATCCCCACATTTTCAAAGAATGGATCAAAGAAAACGGACATTTGATAAACCAGGGTACTGTTATTACTGACGTTACGGGCGTTAAGAGCTGTATCGTTTACGAGATTCAGGCTATGTTGAAAAAAGGGGTTGAGTTTATTGCGGCTCACCCAATGGCAGGACGCGAAGTAAGCGGTGTGCAAAACAGTGATGACAGCATATTCAAAGAGGCTAACTATATTGTCGTTCCCACAGAGAATAATACTTTCGGGGCTATTGAGCTATGCAAGGAGCTTGGAGAAATATTGGGGTTTGCAAGTGTTTCTGTTCTTGATCCTGAAAAGCACGATGAAATGATTGCCTTTTTGTCGCAGTTGACCCACTGTATTGCCGTTTCACTTATGTGTGCAAACGATAATCCAGGACTCGTTTTTTATACAGGAGACTCGTTCAGAGACCTTACGAGAATTGCAAAAATCAACGACGAGATGTGGAGTGAACTTTTTCTTGCAAACAAAGATGCTTTGCTTAAGGAAATGGATAAATACAGAAAGACGTTTGATAAGCTGTATGAATGTGTAAAAAACAACGATAGAGAAGAAATGCGCAGTATGATGCGTATTTCATCAGAACGCAGAGATAAATTTAACAAGAAAGAAAAGAGTGATTTATTATGAATATGAATTTCTGCAGAAAGCTTCCGATACCCCAGGTTATAAAACAGGAATACCCTGTAACACCTGAAATGGAAATTGTAAAAGAAAGACGTGCCACTGAAATTAAGTCTGTTTTTGAAGGAAAATCGGACAAGTTTTTGCTTATAATCGGACCTTGTTCGGCAGATAATCAGGAATCTGTTCTCGATTATATTTCAAGATTGCGCAGACTTGAAGATAAGGTTAACGATAAGATTTTAATAATCCCCCGTATATATACGAACAAACCTCGTACAACGGGAGCAGGATATAAGGGAATGCTTCACCAGCCGGATCCCGATCAGAAAACAGATATGCTTAAAGGTATAGTTGCGATAAGAGAAATGCATCTGAAGGCGCTTAACGATTACGGCTTTACTTGCGCTGACGAAATGTTGTATCCCGAAAATCACCGTTATTTGTCAGACCTTTTGGCGTATGTTGCGGTAGGTGCCCGTTCTACCGAAGACCAACAGCATAGACTTACTGCAAGCGGTCTCAATATTCCCGTTGGTATGAAAAACCCCACAAGTGGAGACCTCTCGGTAATGATGAATTCAATCAAGGCTGCACAGAGCGGTCATACCTTTATTTACAGAGGCTGGGAAGTAAAGAGTTCGGGTAACCCCATAACTCATGCTATACTTCGTGGTTACGTTGATTTTGCCGGTAAAAATATTTCAAACTATCACTATGAAAATTTACTTGAACTTCACGAGCTTTTTGCAAAAACCGATCTGAAAAATCCCGCTGCTATCGTAGATACTAACCATGCAAATTCTTCAAAACGCTACTTAGAGCAGATAAGAATTGCAAAAGAGGTTGTATCAAACCGTAAACAAAATAACGATATAAAATCTCTTGTTAAAGGTCTTATGATAGAGAGCTACATTGAAGACGGTGCTCAGTGTATTGGCGAACATATTTACGGAAAGTCGATAACTGACCCTTGTCTTGGCTGGGAAAAGACAGAGAGACTTGTTCTTGATTTAGCGGATATGCTCTAAAATAAATATAAAAAATAACCGTCCTATTCAGACGGTTATTTTTTTATTTAAATATTTTATGCTTGATTTTAGACAAAATTCTTCTGATGCACCGATAAGGATACATAAATAAAACTCTTATAAAGAACGTGTTTCTCCAAAAGATAACGTAAAACTTATACCACTTGTTTGTGTAACAGTTTATATATTTATCTTTTCTGTAAAAGCCTGTCAAAATGCCGATGATGTGCCTGTCTTTTACGTCGTACTCGTTTTTGATTCTGTTGTCGCCGCGTATGACGTAGCCTTCGTCTTTCACTTTTATCACTCTATGAAGAATGTATTTTCCTGCATCTGTTTGATACAAAACGACGTCGTTTTCTTTAGGGCTTTGTTTAAGTTTTTCAATGACGATTGTATCGCGTCCTTGCTTAAGCATGGGTCTCATACTAACGCCGGCAGGGAACTGCATAAAAAATCCGTCTCTTTCGAGTATCTCTCTATAATCTGTTGTTTCGTTTGAAGTGTACATCGCAGTTGACCGCATTTATTCGGAAATCAGTTCGTTTTTTCGAAGTGTTTCAAGATACGGAACGAGAGAGCTTTTTGCCTGCTCGGGAGAAACGTTATAATTTTCAACAATCTGTGTTAAAATGTCATCTTCGCTTATATCGTCTTTAAGAAGTTTAAAAATAAACTCTCCAACCGAATTAAGCTTTATCATACCGTTAAAATATTTATTATCTTCACCTACCGCAAGAGCAACAGATTGACCTGCTACGTTACGGATCACGAAATCATACTTTAATTTCATTATCGATACCCTAAGAAATTTATTCTTCGTCCTTGTAAATAGATTCGTATTTTTCTTTATCTTGCGTCTTCTTTTTTATGATAAAGTTTCTAATCGCCAATATAGCTACAGCAACAATTATATACGCAACAGCAAACGCAATAACCAAAAGAAAAGCGTTTGATGATTTCTTTGCATAGCCTGTAAGATAAATAAATATCAAGTAAAACCCGAGAGTCGATGACACAAAATGCATAGCAACTCTAAGTATTATATTGAGCTTTTTATTAGTCAGAAATACGTTTGTTGCAGTAAACCAAATCGAAGTCAAAAGAACCAAGAAAAGATCCATCAAGTCAAGTCCCCAGTTTCCTTGATCCTTGGTTATAAGTCTCTGGAGAATATAAAAGGAAAATACTACGGCGGTAAAAACTACACAGCTTGACTTAAAGAGGTTAGAAAGCTTGTTTGTTAGTTTGTTTTTCATTTTGTAAAAATACTCCTTAAATTAACTCAAGCAAGGTCAGAGAAGCTGATCTCAAATGTGTTTACTACCTTTTCCTGAGGCTTAAGGTATTTCTGTGTACCGTTTTCAACGTTAGCTTTAAAACCTGAGTTTGTAGCTGTCATAGGCTCAAGACCGCATACGTAAGTTCCCGATTGGCAAGCCTTCCATTCGAGGAAGTTTGTAAGCGCGGGAGAAAGGTAGTTTACTCTCATGCTCGTATTGATGTCGGGGTTGTCTATACCAAAATATTTTTCGGAAAGCTCATGTTCGAAGAGCATTTCTTCAAAAGAATCAGAGGGTTCTTCGAAGTAGTTCCAAGCGTCAGGGCGAGCCTTTGCGTGAGCAGAGAAGGGGTTGCACTTAACTGAAGGAATTACTATCTTTGAGTTTTCAGACATAAGCGGATAACCCATATTGAAGTGGTAGAGAAGTGAGAGATGCGTGTCGGTGAATCCTTCATTTTTGATTATGTCTTTAACGTATATTTTATCTTCGCCGTATTTACATGTTATAGTACGTGTAAGAGACATATTTGAGCCAAATATAATTGCTTCTTTCATGACTCCGCTTATAGTTACAGTATCTCCCTCTTCGGGAATCTGAATGGAGAGCTGTTCACAGGGGGTATTACTCATTCTTCCGTGGAAAGTGAGTTCAGGATTCGTACCGTCTGTTCCGCCATAATTCTTAAGTCCGCAGGTAGTCATAAATCCACCGCCAAAAGAACGGAGCCAAACGTTACCGAGCTCGTTGTAGTAGGAAGGGTTTACAACACCGTTAGGGGTGTGGAATGCCATATTGTGATTTTTGTAACGTACTGTAAAAAGGTCAAGACAGCGGTCGGGAAGTATTGTGAAATGTAAGTTTGCGCCGTTCCAGATGTCGATAGCGCGGGTACCCTCTGCCTTGCCGCCGGAAAATTTGTATTCTCTTACGTCAAAAAGTTGCATTCTGTTTCCGATATACTTGTTGTTCATAGCACACCTCGTTTTTATAATTTATGTTTATACGTCTTTATGGTACCTGTAAAAAAATGCTACAGATACTTATATTATATCATATTTACACATTATTTCAAGGGATTAGCAAAAAAATATCGTATATTTTACCGAATCTGTTGTAAAAAAATTAAAGATTTATAAAATACGGGACAATATTCATTTTTTGAGCCCAAAAGTGAATAAAAAAGTGTAATATATTCAGTATTTATTGACTTTTTATGCAATAAAGTATATAATATATGATGTATTATTGTTTATAATTGTATTAATAAATATTAAGGGGTTTTATTATGAGCAGAAGACAGGCGAGAGAAAACGTATTTTATCTTGTATTTGAAGCGCAGTTTCAGAAACAGGAGTGTAATTACGCGGAATTATTCCAGACAGCGCAGGATATAGGTGTAGTAAAATACGACGAGTATACCGAAAAAGTATTTTTTGGTGTTATGTCGGAACTTGAATTGATAGATAAGAAAATTGAAGAAAATGCAAAAGGCTGGAAGCTTGAACGTATATCAAAGGTTTCTATGGCTATTATGCGTATTTGTGTGTATGAAATGCTCTACGTTGACGACGTTCCTTTTAATATCGCTATTAATGAGGCAGTAGAGCTTGCAAAGAAATTCGATTATGACAAGGCACCGTCATTTATTAACGGAGTTGTTAACAAGATAGCCGAAAACGAAGGACTGAAAAAATAATGTCTGTTTTTCTCGGGATTGATACCAGCAATTATACAACGTCAATGGCAGTATGTGATGAAAACGGAGTGTTATTGAACGAAAGAAAATTGCTTGAGGTTAAAGAGGGAGAGCGGGGGCTTCGTCAGAGTGACGCTGTATTTGCTCATGTAAACAATATTTCTGAAATTGCCGAAAGAATCGGAAAGCATAATATAAGGGCTATTGGTTGCTCGTCAAAACCGCGCGACATAGAAGGCTCGTATATGCCTTGCTTTAAGGTTGGCGAAAGCGTTGCAGAAACAATGGGACATATACTTGGTGTTCCGATATTTAAGTTTTCGCATCAGACGGGGCACGTTACAGCTGCGGCATATTCTGCAGACCGTATGGATCTGCTTAATAAAGAGTTTAACGCTTTTCACGTTTCGGGTGGAACGACGGAGATACTTCACTGTGACGGTACGTCGGGAAAGCTTGTTATAGAAAACATTGGCGGAACGCTCGATCTGAATGCGGGACAGGCTATTGACAGAACTGGAGTTTTGCTTGGATTAAAATTTCCTTGCGGACCTGCTCTTGAGAAAATGGCAGAGTTAGGGAAATTACTTTTTCCACCAAGCGTGTGTGTAAAGGGACTGGAGTGCAATCTTTCTGGACTTGAAAACAAAGTTCAAAATTTAAAATCAGAAAATACTGATGCTAATGATATTGCTTTATATGCATTAAAGTTTATTGAAAAGACACTTGATAAGCTTACTTCAAATTTAAGAAAAGAATATGACCTGCCTATTATATTTGCGGGCGGCGTTATGAGTAACAATATGATAAAAAAGACTCTGTCAAAATACAAGGACGCTTATTTTGCTGAAAGAGAGTTTTCTGCAGATAATGCAGCGGGAATTGCATTGTTGACAAGAGAGAAATTTCTGAAGATATAAAATACACAATCACTGTAGAAAGAGAGGGAGAAACGGTGGCTGAAGATACGCGAAGGATACTTACTGTATCGCAGGTTAATGAATATATAAAGACTGTCATTGAGGGTCAGCCCGTTCTCCGAAGTCTGTATATTAAAGGCGAGATCTCAAATTTTACAAATCACTATAAGACGGGACATTTTTATTTTACACTTAAAGACGACGGCGGCTTAATTCAGGCTGTAATGTTTAGAGGAAGTGCGGAAAAGCTTAAATTTATTCCCGAGAACGGAATGAGAGTTATTGCACACGGAAAAATTTCCTCATACGTAAAAAGCGGTCAGTATCAACTATACGCAGATGATATGGAGCCCGACGGTATAGGTGCTCTTTATATTGCATACGAGCAACTTAAAGCCAAGCTTGAAAAAGAGGGCTTGTTTGATGCAAAATTTAAGAAGCCGTTGCCTAAGATTCCAAAAAGGATCGGCATCATAACATCTCCTACCGGTGCCGCGATAAGAGATATTATAAATATTCTTGGCAGAAGATTTCCCTTTGCTGAGGGAGTGCTGTATCCGGCGCTTGTTCAAGGCGAGGGAGCTCCCAAGCAGCTTATAGACGGTGTTTGTTACTTTAACGAACAGAATAACGTTGACGTTATTATAATAGGACGAGGCGGCGGTTCTATTGAGGATTTGTGGTCTTTTAATGATGAAGGACTTGCGAGAACGATATTTGCATCAAAGATACCTGTAATATCTGCAGTAGGACATGAGACAGATTTTACTATTTGTGACTTTGTTTCCGACAGACGAGCGCCTACCCCATCGGCAGCGGCAGAGCTTGCAGTGCCTGAAACGATGGAGCTTAAGCAGAAAATATTAAATATTATCGGCAGAATGGATATGCTGATAATGCATAACGTAAAAAACCGACGTCAAAGAATCAGCGAACTTGCGGACAAGAGGGTTTTAAACAGTCCTGATTTTATTGTTGATGACAGAAGGCTTCACCTGATGAACCTTGATGCAAGAATTGAAAATGGAATGAAGTATACTGTCAGCCTTAAGAAAGAGCAATTTGCAAGACATATTTCAAAACTTGAGGCGCTAAATCCGATGTCGGTAATATCAAGAGGATATTCTGCAGTGTTCTCCGATGACGGAAAACTTATAAAGAGTGTTGATCAACTTGAAATTGGCGATAGATTTAACTTTAAAACTGTTGACGGAAGTGTGTCGGCGGAAGTGAAAGGAAAGACTAAAAATGGATAAGCTTGAAAAAAAGATAACCTTTGAAGAAGCATTGGCAAGACTTGAGGAAATAGTTAGAATGTTGGAAAGCGGCTCTGCACCTCTCGACAAGTCGTTAGAGCTTTTTGAAGAGGGTGTCAGACTCGTAAAGATGTGTAACTCACAGCTTGACAACGTTGAACAGAGAATAAAGATATTGTCTAAAGGCGATAACGGAGAAATGACTGAGGAGAATTTTGTCGGAGGAGCACAATGAGCTTTAAAGAACTTTTGAAAAGTGACCTTGAATTAATCGAAAGAGAGCTTGAAAAATATTTCGAGGTAAAAGACGAGATGTTTCCTCAGCTTTTTGAGTCTATGAAATATACGACTATGGCAGGAGGAAAGAGAATAAGAGCATTTCTCGTAATGATGTTTGCAAGGCTTTCGGGCGGAAGCGTTGAAGCTGCACTGCCTTTTGCGTGCGCTATTGAAATGATTCAGGCGTACACGCTTATTCATGATGATTTACCTTGTATGGATGATGACGATATGAGACGCGGAAAGCCCTCTAATCATATTGTTTTCGGTGAAGCGCAGGCGCTTTTAGCCGGAGATGCTTTGCTTACATATGCATTTGAGGTTTGTGGTGAAAATAAAGCTGTAAAACCCAGTAATGCAATAAAAGCCGTTTCAATTCTTGCAAAATGTATAGGTGCGTGCGGAACTGTCGGCGGTCAGGTTCTTGACCTTGAGGGTGAAAAGAGAAAACTGACGAAAGAGGAACTTTATCACGTTCACGATTTGAAGACCAGTGCGCTTATTCAGGCTTCTGCTTTGCTTGGATGCTGTGCATCTGAAAACGGGAAAGATTATTTTGATATTGCAAAAAAATACGGTCATAATATCGGAATTGCTTTTCAGGTTATAGACGATATTCTCGACGTGATTAGCGATGAAGAAACTTTAGGAAAACCTATCGGAAGTGATGCGGAAAGCAATAAAACGACCTTTATGGATTTCTATACCGTTGACGAAGCAAGAAAATACGCAGAAAAGCTTACGGAAGAGGCTTGTGCTGAATTAGGCGACAGTGAATATGCAAATCTTTTAAAAGATCTTGCATATTATCTTCTTGAAAGAACGAACTAAAAAATGCGACTTGATATATTTTTAACAGAAAATAATTACTTTGAAAGCCGAAAAAAATCAGCCGATGCCATAAAGGCAGGATGGGTTTTTGTTGATGGAAAGTGTATCACAAAATCCTCATATGACGTTTGTGAGGAGTCAGATATCGAAATAAAGGGCGAAGTAATAAAGTATGTAGGCAGAGGCGGATTGAAGCTTGAAAAAGCCTTATCTGTTTTTTCTCTCGATATAAACGGTAAAGTTTGTGTTGATATTGGCTCATCAACGGGTGGATTTACTGATTGTCTTTTACAGAACGGGGCTATAAAGGTATTTGCGGTCGATTCGGGGAAAAATCAGTTGCATGAAAAACTCAGAAATGACAGTCGTGTTGTTTGTATGGAAGGTTTTAATGCAAGATATCTTAATGAATCGGATATCGGCGGGAAATGCGATGTTGTTGTAATGGACGTTTCTTTTATATCGCAGACTTTGCTGTACGAGGCTGTATCGAATGTCCTTTGTGATGGAGGATTTTTCGTATCCCTTATCAAACCCCAGTTTGAAGCGGGTCGGAGCGGTATCGGGAAAAACGGTATTGTAAAAGATGAAAAGGTCAGAAAGTCGGTATGTGAAAAAATTGTAGAATGCTCAAAAATATACGGACTTGAAAACATTGCAATCGTTGATTCACCCATACTTGGTGGCGACGGTAACAAAGAGTATCTTGCGCTTTTTAAATATATACATAAATAATTTCGGAGAGAAGTTTTATGAAAAAAATTGCATTGGTTATAAAATCCGATAAGGATGAAGGTGTTTCTTTTGCATTAAAAACAATTCAGATACTTCTTGCCTGTAATTGTACTTTGTATCTGAAAACAGAGGAAAGAAATGTTTTAGGCGAGTTTGACGGCGTAGTATACAGGGAAGAAGGACAGATTTTTGATGATGCAGAGTGTGTCATAGTTCTCGGTGGAGATGGAACGATAATGCGTACGGCACACAAGACGAGATTACCTATTTTGGGAATCAACCTCGGAAGAATAGGTTATATTGCAGAGCTTGAAACAAACGAACTGAATCTGCTGTCAGAGCTTGTAAATGATAATTTTACAATAGAAAACAGAATGATGCTCAGTTACAGAGTTATGAAAAACGGTGAGAGTATGGGACTTGACGCTTCTGTATTAAACGAAGTGGTGTTGTCAAAAGGCGGACATTCTGTTATGCCTGAAATAGAGCTTATCTGTAACGGCGAAGAAGTGGGCAAATATTTTGCCGATGGTCTCATATGCGCAACACCAACCGGATCAACCGCTTATTCCTTGTCTGCCGGTGGCTCTATTGTTGATCCCGGAATGGAATGTTTCTGTATTACACAGGTATGTCCACAGTCCTTTTATGCAAAGCCCCTCATTTTTTCAGGCGAATCGGCTTTGACCTTTAAAAAAGGAAAAAGAGGGCACGGCAGAGTTCATCTGGTTGCTGACGGTGATTTTATTACCGAAATTGAAGAAAATGATACTGTAACGGTTAAAAAAAGCGATATAAGCACAAAGCTTATAAAAATAAAGAAAAATAATTTTTACAGCGTTATGCGCAGTAAGATGACTGAAATATAAATTTACAGGAGTTTTTTGGATGAAAAAAAACAGACAGAACAAAATTATAGAATTGATAAATAAATATTGCATTGAAACGCAGGATGCTCTTATAGAAAAGCTTAAAGAAGAAGGCTTTGATGTTACTCAGGCGACTGCATCCAGAGATATAAGAGAATTAAATCTTGTTAAAGTGTCGGTAGACGGCAATACTTACAAATATGCCGAGTCGCCTAAGGACGATATAAAAATATCGGTAAAATACAAAAACATATTAAAAGAAACACTTGTAAGTGCCGATTATGCTTGCAATATGATGGTGCTTAAAACGTATTCAGGTATGGCACAGGCGGCAGCTGCGGCGATTGATAATATGGGTTGGAATGAAATCGTAGGTTCTGTTGCGGGGGATGATACTATTATTATCGTAATGAGAAGTGACGAGAGCGCAAAGGATTTTTATTCGAGATTTAATGTTCTTATCGGGAAAAAATAAAAAACAAAAAGAGGTAATTTTTTATGCTATCCTCACTACACATAGAAAATATAGCGGTCATTCGTTCTGTTGATATTGATATGTCGAAGGGATTTACTGTGTTAACTGGTGAAACGGGTGCCGGTAAATCTATAATTATAGATTCAATTAATTTTCTGATGGGCAATAAGACCGGAAAAGAGCTTATAAGAAACGGTGAAAAAAGTGCTTTGGTTTCCGCTTTGTTTACCGATATTGGAAAAGATACGGCAGAAAGACTTGATGAGCTTGGTCTTACGTTAGATGAAAACGATGAGCTTTTTTTACAGAGAACATTGAATTCAGATGGCAAGTCGCAGATCAAGATTAACGGTAGAACAGTTCCTGCCGCGATACTTAAAGAAGCTGCGGGATTGCTTATAAATATACACGGTCAGCACGATAATAAATCGTTACTTGAGTCAAAATATCATATAGATATACTTGATTCTTTTTCTGATAACGGAGATTATCTTGTCGAATATAAAAAATATTACGACAAGATGAATGAAATTACTTCAAACATAAAGTCACTCGAAATAAGCGAGGGAGAAAAGCAAAGGCTGACGGAAATACTAACGTTTCAGATAAAGGATATAGACAGCGCAAGATTAAAGCCGGGCGAGGAAGAAGAGCTTCTTGTACGCGAGTCGGTACTGCGCAACGGTGAACATATATCCAAGCAGATAAGATTTTGTTATAAGGCCTTATGCTCAAACGAAAAAGGCGTAACTGCCGCAACGCTTGCGAGAAAATCTGCGGATGCTCTTAATTCTGTTTCTGACGTACTACCCGAGCTCAAGGAATATGCAGAAAAGCTCAATGGCTTTGCATATGAAATGGAAGAAATTGCAGTCAGCGCAAAGGAGATTGCGGGAGATATAAGTCTTGATCCTCTGATAGAATTGAACGAGGTACAGACAAGACTTGACGTTATTCATAAATTAAAGAGAAAATACGGTTCAACCGTTGAAGAAATACTTGAATACAGAGATAAAAGAGCAGACGAGCTTGACAATATTTCCAGAAGCGAGGATAAAATCGAGGAATTAAAGAGAGAATACCGCGAGGTTGAAAAAAAGGCATCGGAATTATGTTCTGTGATATCAGAAAGAAGAAAGAATGCGGCAGAGGTTTTAGAAAAACAAGTGTGCGAATGTCTTGCTTTTCTTGAAATGCCAAAGGTACGTTTTAAGGTTGATATATCTAAGCTTGATAAATATTCTGCAAAGGGTAAGGACGACGTTGTTTTTATGCTTTCTGCAAATTTAGGAGAACCTTTGAAAATGCTCTCAAAGATAGCGTCTGGCGGTGAACTGTCAAGAATTATGCTTTCCATAAAGAGTGTTTTGAGAGAAAAAGAAAGCACGGGGACCGTAATTTTTGACGAGGTTGATACGGGTGTTTCAGGAAAAACATCCCAGAAAATAGGCATAAAGCTGAAGCAGACGTCCGAAAGCTGTCAGGTTATCTGTATAACACATTCTGCACAGATTGCCGCATTAGCTGATGAACATTTGTTTATATCCAAGGCGGAAAACGAAGGCAGAGTTGAAACAAGAGTGAAAAATCTTGATTACGAATCAAGAATAGCCGAACTCGCAAGAATTATGGGCGGACAGGAAATAACACAGGTTCTACTGTCAAGCGCCAAGGAACTGCTTGATACCTCAAAAAAATATTAAGCGTAATTTATTGATTATTTTAAGCATATAATTATTGTATACACAAAAATTAAAAAGGAGGTTTTTTGATGTCAAAATTATCAAACCTTGAGATGTTTATGAAAGAATGCGCATCGCTTGATTTTGAAAAAGATGCAAGTTTATCTTGTCATTCTACATTTAAGGTTGGCGGAATTGCAGACTATATTGCATATCCGAAAAGTGAAAGTGCTTTATGTGCTTTAGTGGATTATTTGAATGACGAAAATATTAAATATATAGTAATTGGAAACGGAAGCAATTTGCTTTTTTCTGACGAAGGATACAGAGGTGTAGTCGTTGTAACTACACAGCTTAAAAAGATAAGAAAATCAAGGAATACTATCTATGCTGAATGCGGCGTACCTCTTACAAGTCTGGCGTTATACGCTCAAAAACACGGTTTGTCGGGACTTGAATTTGCTTACGGAATTCCGGGAAGTGTTGGCGGTGCTGTGTTTATGAATGCCGGCGCATACGATGGAGAAATAAAAGACGTTTTGCAAAAGAGCTCGTATTTTGATGCATCGCTTTCCAAAAGATGCGAACTATATAACGCGGGACATAAATTTGGATATAGAAGTAGTATTTACGAGTCAAACGACAACGTAATACTTTCGGCTGTTTTTGAATTGACACCCGGAGACCCCGATGAAATCAAACATAAAATGGACGGATTTATGGCTTTAAGAAAGGAAAAACAGCCGCTTGAATATCCGAGCGCGGGAAGTACCTTTAAAAGATGCGAGGGACATTATACATCCAAGATGATTGATGAAGCAGGGTTAAAGGGCAGAGCTGTCGGTGGTGCTATGGTGTCCGAAAAACACGCGGGATTTGTTATTAATAAAGGAAATGCTACGTCAAATGATATAAAAGAACTTATATCTATTATAAAGGCAGAGCTTAAGAAAAAGTTTGACGTTGATATTCAGGAAGAAATAAAATATATCGATTAATTTTTAATTAGTTTCAGGGAAAAAGGGATAGTTTATGGATTTTATGATTTTAACGGGAATGTCGGGAGCAGGAAAATCAAGAGCTGCCGATACTCTTGAAGATATGGGATATCTCTGTATAGATAATATGCCTGTGGCTTTTATACCTAAGTTTGCGGAGATGTACAGTCGATCGTCAAATGAAAGCAAAAAGGTGGCTTTCGTTATTGACGTAAGAGGCGAGATCGAGTTTGATACACTTATAAAAGAGCTCGATGCCTTAAAAGAAAGAGGATACTCATGTACAACTCTTTTTGTTGACTGTGACAGCGAGGTTATTATTAACAGATACAAGGAAACAAGAAGAATACACCCACTTGTTCCTATCAAGAATCTCGGAATGAAAGATGCCATAGAACTTGAAAGAAAGATGCTGAAGCCGATAAAAAAATATTCGGACTACGTGATAGATACGACGCATCTGTCAGTAAGGCAATTGAGAGATAAGATATTTGCGATTAATTCAAATGGCAACAAAAAAGAACTTATGCTTACTTGTATGTCATTTGGTTTTAAACACGGTATCGTAACGGACGCGGATCTTGTTTTTGACGTAAGATGTTTCCCTAATCCTTTTTACATAACTGAATTGAAAGATAAGACTGGACTCGAACAAGACGTGAAGGATTACGTTTTTTCAAACGGAGAGGTTACGACATTTCTTGAAAAATTGTACGATATGCTAAATTACCTTATACCGTTATACGCAAAGGAAGGTAAATCACAGCTCACCATTGCAATAGGGTGTACCGGTGGTAAACATAGATCCGTAGCAATCACGGAAGAGGTAGGAAAATATCTTAGTTCGAGTTTTAAAACTGTCATTGTTCATAGGGATATCGCAAAGCTTTATGACAGTATAAAACAGGAGTATTGAATGTCTTATTCATGTGAATTAAAGAAAACCCTTAAAGAAATGAGTATGAAGAAAAAGTGCTGTAGAAATTCTTTTTTCTTCGGTGAAAATCTATTTCTTTATGCCAACCAAAAAAATGAGTCGTTTGATTTTCAAAAGTACGGATATAACTCAATAGAGGATATTTATGAAATAAATAATGATTACTTTAAATGTCCGTCTTGCAGAAGCAGTTTTTTGCGCGGAGTTTTTTGTGCTACGGGTACAGTATCATCTCCCGATAAATCATTTCACTTTGAAATAAAGGTAGGAAATGAAGCACTTTGTGATAGCCTGCGTGAATTTATTTCCTCTAACTGTCTTGAGATGAAGAAAACTAAAAGACAAAATTATCATTCTTTATATTTAAAAAAAGGCGACGATATCGAGGATATATTGCATTTTATGGGTGCCGGCAAGGAGGCGTTTGAGGTTGCAAATGAGAAAATTAAAAGAGATTTTGCAAACCTTGAAAACAGACGAACTAATTTTGAGGTCGTTAATCTTGGGAAAACTATTTCGGCCGCAGGGGCGTCGGTTGATGCTATAAATAAACTGATGAGTAAGGGAATGCTTTCAAAGCTTCCGAAAGGACTTGTGGAGACTGCGCAATTAAGACTTGATAACCCTTTTGCAAGTCTTGAGGAACTAACGGAGCTTCACACAGATAGAATATCAAAATCAGGTGTTAATCACCGTTTGAAAAAACTGATAGAATTAGCAGATGAGCTTTAATTAAAAAGGAGGGTGCTGTATGAGCGGATTTGTTCACTTGCATTTACATACGGAATATAGTTTGCTCGACGGCGCTTGTCGAATAGACGATATTCCAAAGATTGCTAAAGAAATGGGCCATAATGCTGTTGCAATAACCGACCATGGAGCTATGTATGGGGTTGTTGATTTTTACAAAAGCTGCAAAAAACACGGAATTAAAGCTATTATTGGTTGCGAGGTGTACGTTGCATCAAGATCCAGATTTGATAAGGAATATCTGAAAGACAGTGAATATAACCATCTTATTTTGCTTGTAAAAAATATGACGGGTTATAAAAATTTAATATATATGGTATCGAAGGCTTTCGAGGAAGGCTTTTATTCAAAACCCAGAATTGACAATGATTTGCTTGAAGAGCATTCAGAGGGCTTGATTTGTCTGTCTGCTTGTATAGCGGGGGCAATTCCAAGATCAATAATGAAAAATGATTATCAGGCAGCTTTAGACTACGCAATAAAACTTGATAAGCTTTTTGGAAGAGGAAATTTCTATCTTGAATTACAGAATCACGGACTTGAGGCAGAAGACGAAGTAAGGCTCGGTTTAAAGAAAATTCATGAAGAAACCGGGATTCCGTTTGCAGCAACTAACGACGTTCATTATTTAAGGAAGAACGATGCGCAAACACAGGCCGTATTGATGTGTCTGCAAATGAATACTACGATAAACGAAGGCAGACCCCTTGGGTTTGAAACCGACGATTTTTATTATAAAAGCACTTCTGAAATGGAAGAATTGTTCTCTGAGTACGAGGACGCTATTTCCAACACTCAAAAGATTGCAGATATGTGTGATTTTGAGTTTGAGTTTGATAAGACGTACTTGCCGAGGTGCGTTCCAGATAATAATATGTCGGCAAAAGAATATTTAAGAAAACTTGCATTTGACGGTCTGAATAACAAGTTGTTAAAGAGACAGATCGAATACACAGAAGAACACTCAGAAGATGAATACAAAAAACGTATGGAATACGAGCTTTCGGTTATAACCGAGATGGGATATGCCGAGTATTATCTTATTGTTTGGGATTTTGTTAATTATGCAAAGACACACCGTATACCGACAGGCCCCGGAAGAGGCTCGGGCGCGGGAAGTTTAATTGCTTATCTTATTGGAATTACCGAGATTGATTCAATAAAGCACGGGCTTTTGTTTGAGCGCTTTTTAAATCCGGAAAGAGTAAGTATGCCGGACTTTGATATAGATTTCAGCGATGAAAAAAGAGACTTGGTATACGATTATGTCTCATCAAAATACGGAAAAGAACACGTTTCTCATATAATAACCTTTGGTACGTTGGCGGCAAGGGCTTGCGTAAGGGATGTAGGACGTGCTATGGGAATGTCATACAACAGCGTAGCCAGAGTTGCAGAGGCTGTTCCGCAAAGGATTTCCGTAAAAAACGAAGACGGAACAACAGAGAACATAAATAAAGTTACACTTGATATGGCTCTCAAAACGGACAAGCTGAGAGAAATGTATGATAATGAGCCCGAGGCGCGCCGTCTAATCGATACGGCAAGGGCGCTTGAGGGAATGCCAAGACACGCTTCGACACACGCGGCAGGCGTTGTAATAACCGACAAGCCTATATGCGAATACGTGCCTATGGCTGTGACGAAGGGCTCTCTTGTAACTCAGTTTGATATGAATACCGTTGCAGATTTAGGACTTCTTAAATTTGACTTTCTTGGACTCAGATTTTTGACGGTGATTGAAAATACTGTTTCAAAAATTAAAGAAACAGATAAAAATTTTGATATAGAAAATATTCCTCTTGACGACAGAGCAACGTTTAAAATGATATCCGACGGTGATACTATCGGTCTATTTCAGCTTGAAAGCCAGGGAATGAGAAGTAAACTTGTACAGTTAAGACCTGAAAGTCTTGCTGATATTATGGCATCGATCGCGTTATACCGACCCGGACCTATGAATTCTATAGGTAAATACATCGAGAACAAAAGAAACAGAAACAATATTGATTATAAAATCTCTCTTTTAGAGCCTATTCTAAAAGAAACGTTTGGTTGCGTCGTATATCAGGAACAGGTAATGCAGATATTCCGAACGATTGCCGACTACTCGTTTGGACAGGCTGATATAATCAGAAAGGCGATGTCAAAAAAGCAAGCGGGCAAGATAGAACTGGAAAGAAATACTTTTCTTTCTAAGGCAGTTGATAAGGGAATAGACTTTAATTCTGCATCTGAACTTTTTGGCGAGCTTGTTGGCTTTTGTAAATATGCTTTCAACAAGAGCCATGCGGCATCATATTCGGTTGTTACTTACAGAACGGCGTATTTGAAATGCCATTATCCAAAAGAATATATGGCATCGCTTTTAACTTCTGTTATAGGAGACGAAGACAGGACAGCGTTGTACTCGGAAGAATGTAAAAGACTTGGAATTCAACTTTTGCCCCCCGATATAAACGAAAGCTACGGTTACTTTAACGTTGTGGGTGACAATATAAGATTTGCGCTTCTTGCACTCAAGAATGTGGGACGCACGTTTGTTGAGAATGTTGTAAAAGAGAGAGAGAATGGATTGTTTACAACGTTTGAAAGCTTTGTCAGCCGTATGCGTGAATCGGATCTTAATAAACGTCAAATCGAGTCCTTGATAAAATCGGGAGCGTTTGATTTTACAAGGCTTTACAGATCTCAACTGATGTCAGTTTACGAAAATATAATTGATAGCGTAGCTGAAAATAACAGAAGAAATGCTACAGGTCAGCTTGATTTCTTTTCCGTTGATTCAGAAGAAATAGTTGAAGATAAGAGTATATATAAATATCCCGATATCAGAGAATATAACTTGAAAGAAAAATTGCTGTACGAAAAAGAATGTGCCGGATTTTATTTTTCAGGTAATTTGCTTGATGACTATTCGGAACACGAAAAGGCTGTCAGATCAGTTTCTATTAAAAGGATAATTATGTCTTTTGATATAACCGATGGCGAGGATATAACCGAAGGTACTAAAGAATACCGTGACAGGCAGAACGTTTGTGTTTCCGGAATTATAACGAAGATCGTTGATAAAACCACCAAAAAGGGCGATAAAATGTGCTTTGTTACCCTTGAGGACAGAAACGGGCAGATTGAAGTGATCGTTTTTTCTTCGGTGCTCGAGGAATACGGATATATGCTGACTCTTGATAATATCGTTGCCGTAAGGGGAGATATATCGGCAAGGGGAGAAAATGAAGTTAAAATAATACTCCAGAAAGCCGAAATTTTGAAGACGAATGATGAATTTGTAAAGTACAATAAGGTTTACGTCCAACCCCAAAAAACAGATAGACAAGACGAGAGAGTGCTTTATTTAAGAGTAAACGATATGGAAAGCATAGAATTTAAAAAGGCATTGAATCTTGTTGAGATTTTTGACGGCAAAACAAAGGTTGTATTTTATGATGCATCGAAAAAACAGTATGTTTCGGCAAACGGAAGGTCAATAGAGATTTCCGATAAAGTGATAGGATTTTTCAACGACTTATTAGGAAAAGAAAACGTAGTTGTTAAATGAAATTTTCAAATATTAGTATGGAAATTAACAACAAATTTATAATTGTATGTTATAATTGGCAATAGTTATTTCTAAAGTAAATTAAATCATATACTTATACGGTATTGTTCGATGAATACGGAGGATAGGTATGAATCAGAAAAATAACCAGAATAATACACCAAAAAAGAATATAACTTCTTCTACAAAAAAGAAAAAGTTGAACATTCTTTCTTTGGTTGGTGAAAAATTAAAGAAAAAGACTGCAAAACCCAAAAAGGACAAAAAAAGAGAGAAAACAGGAGAAGTAAACACTGCAAAAAAAGTGTTTAGTACTATTGCGATAGTTCTTCTTACCATACTCCTTGTAGCGTGTATTACGGGTACGATTGTTGTCGGCGCTTTTGCTGTATATATCAAAAAATATATAGACCCTGTAATTGAAGATTTTGATATGATTTCTACTGATCAGAAGCTTTCGTCAAAAATCTATTATATGGATTACACAGACAGAGAGAATCGAATCGGAACTGCAGTGGAGCTCGATGACGAGAGACTTTACGGATCTGAAAATCGTGTTTGGGTAAGCTTTGACGAGATGCCCACATATCTTTATGAAGCGTTTATTTCTATTGAAGATGAACGTTTCTGGGTTCACGACGGTGTTGACTGGAAGAGAACTATCGGAGCTACATTCTTCTTCTTTACGGGAACTGATAACTATGGCGGCTCGACTATAACACAGCAGCTTATAAAAAATATAACAGGCGAGAAAGACGTAAGAATTCAGCGTAAGCTTCAGGAAATTATGAGAGCGCTGTATCTTGACAAGACTAAGGATAAGACGGAAATTCTCGAATTGTATCTTAATACGATTTATCTTTCGCAGGGATGCTACGGTGTTCAAGCGGCGGCAAACGTGTATTTTGGCAAGAGTGTAAGTGAATTAACGCTTGTAGAATGCGCAGCATTGGCGTCTATCACTCAGGCTCCTACAAAATGGGACCCGATACAGAATCCCGATAATAACGAGTTCAGACGTAAGACTGTTCTTGATAAGATGTATGAGCTTGGAAAAATAACATATAGTGAATACCAGGAAGCCAGAAACCAAGACCTTCAGCTTGTGGATTATAAGGGAGATGTAGGCGGAGAGGTTACCGATAATGATGAGAAATATAATTCATGGTATACCGATGCTGTTATAAAATCTGTAGTTGAGCGTCTTGTGGAAGAAAAAGGTTACCCCGAAAACCTTGCTTATAATATGATATATTCGGGCGGACTTAAAATATATACTGTAATGGATCCCGATATTCAGGCGGCGCTTGATAAGGTTTACGTAGAAAACAGCAGTGTTTTCCAGGATGACAGATTCAGTGGAATTCTTAAACCGGAATCATCTATGGTTATTATACATCCCACGACGGGAGACGTTCTCGGCATTGCCGGAGGACGTGGCAAGAAACAGGGAAATTTGATTTTGAACTATGCAACTCAAACAACAAGATCTCCAGGTTCATCAATCAAACCTCTTACCGTGTATGCTCCTGCTCTTGAATCGGGTATAATCACCTACGGTTCTGTTTATGACGACGTTCCTGTAAACTATGATACCGGAAAATATACAGTAGACGAGGATGGCAAGGTAACTTACGTATGTCCTGAAACAGGAATCAAAGTAATTAAAGATCGCGGATGGCCTGCAAACTTGCCGGATACTTATGACGGTCTTGTAGATATGAATTATGCGTTACAGGTGTCAAAGAATACCATTTCCGTGCGCGTGCTTCAGGATCTGACTTGTGAAGCGTCGTTTGATTTTGCAAAAAATAAGCTTCATATGCATAGCTTGATAGAAAAGCTTCAGCTTTCAAATGGACAATGGATTTCCGATAAAGGACTTTCTGCACTGGCTCTTGGTGAAATGAACTACGGTGTAACAAACCTTGAGATCACAGCAGCTTACAGCATTTTTACAAACAGAGGTGTATACAATGAACCTCGTCTGTTTGTGCAGGTTCTTGATTCTGAGGATAACGTTGTACTTGACGACAATAAAGAAAGCTCGATCGTTTTGAGCGAACAGAATTCATACCTTATGACGTTGATGCTTAAAAATGTTGTTGATAAAGGTACTGCAAGTGCAGCAACTTTGAAACAGAAGGTTAACGTTGCAGGTAAAACAGGTACAACAAACAGCAACCACGATAAATGGTTTATAGGATATACTCCTTATCTTTTGGGCGGTGTTTGGTTTGGATATTCAGAGCCTGACGAGTTAACAAAAGCATCTGGTAACCCTGCAGTTGCGATATGGAACGAGGTTATGACCATAGCGCATCAGAAATATTTTGATGAGGCTGCGGCAAACGGCACGGAAATTAAGAAATTTGAAGAACCGAGCGGTATTGTTACGTATAAAGTTTGTAAGGACTCGGGAATGCTTATGACAGAAGCGTGTCGTGCAGACCCGAGAGGAAGCAGAGAAACTGTTGCTTATTATGCATCAACTAACGTGCCTACAAAATTCTGCGACTGTCACGTATTGGTTGAATATGATAAGTCGACGTCAGCCATAGCTTGTAGTGGCTGTCCTTCCGAAAGTGTTGTCAGAATCGGGCTTTTAAAGATAAATGACAGAAACTTCCCAAGACAAGTTAAGGTAAGGGATGCGCAGTATACCTATCGTAATATCAGCAATACTATACCGCTTCCAAATAATAATAACCTGCCTTTCTATACCAATGCTTTGGGAGATAAATTCTCGGGTATTACCGGAAATGGAGAACAGTTCAACCGCGCTTGCTATAAGCACTATACAGCGCCGCAAATTCCGGATAATCCGGTAACTCCCGCGGCAGAGCAGGATCTTCCTCCCAATAAAAAAGCAGAAGAATAATTCTGGTTGAATAAAACAATAAATCACCTCATATAAATCAAAATGAGGTGATTTTATTTTGAATAATAATTTAAAAACAGAAACAAACGATAATCTTAATATCAAATATATCACGTTATTTGCGATATCATTTTTGGTTTTGGGATTTTTTTCAGCGGTTTTAGCGGGGGATACTTCATTATATGGAGAGCTGGTCAGACCGCCATTGTCTCCGCCACCGATCGTATTCGGAATTGTGTGGTCGATACTTTATGTGATAATTGGCGGAGTTACGGGTGCTGTTTATTCATTCGATGGAGAATACGACCCTAAGGATAGGGAAAATGCGCTTTGGTTTATGTGCTTGGGGTTTGTATTCAATTTGTTGTGGTCTCCTCTATATTTTGGTAAAGGACAGCTTCTTGCTGCTTTGATTGATATAGCAGTTATGTTTGTTTTGACTCTGGAAGCGTATAAGAATATAAACAGAATAAAAAAATTGTATGCATATCTTTTAATTCCTTACCTTGTTTGGTTGTTATTTGCTTTTTATCTTAACCTTGGGACTATAATACTTAACTGAAAAAATATGTATTTATATTGACTTTGAAAAAAATAAGTTATATAATAATTGGTGTAAAAGACAGATGTTTATTGAGTTTCGTAAAGGAGTATAAATATGACCAGCGTTGAAATTAAACTTGCATCAATTCAGGATATCAGAACGTTTGTTGAGAAGGTATCGCGACACGATATGGAAGTTGACTTATCTTCGGGAAGATATATTGTTGATGCGAAGTCCATTATGGGCATATTCAGTCTTGACCTTGCAAATACACTCACCCTCACAGCACACGGTGAGGATTGCGATGACTTGCTGACTGATCTTTCTGAATATATTGTTAAGTAAATAAAAACCCCTGTTTTCAGGGGTTTTTTATGTTCAAAAAATAATTTTGAAGTGCATAATATGTTTTTGTTGACAGTGTCGTTAATGTTTGTTAAAATAAAAATAATCCCATCCGTTATAAAAAAGATGGGAATATTATGTTTATTTTTTTAGCATATTTTCTACGTCTTTTATTGCATTATCGCGCGGCGCATCGTCAAGAACAATAAATGTGACGTATATACCGAATTTCTGACAGACGGCATTTTGTATTTTTGGAAGCTCTTCAGGCAGATAATCACTCATCCAGTTATCTTCGAGTGTTTGTAGATATTCATTTGATTGAGTAAGCAATTTTTCTGCATTTTCTTCGGAAGCAGCTTTAAAAACCCCTATTAAATTAGCGTTCGCTGTTGTGCTTATATATATAACAAAATCTTCTGCGAGGGATGTTTCAATAGGAACATTAAGTGCAACGTAGTTTTCATCTGCCTCAGTTAATAAAACGTCTTTTGCGTTTTCAATAATTTTAGAGGAAATAGAGTCTACGGATATATCGGTTTTGTAATTTGTTTTTGGTTCAGCCTTTCCGCACGAAACCAAAACAAACACACAAAGAATAAATAATATTGCTATTCTTTTCATATCTTTACCTCGCTAAATAAAAATCAACGTAAAAATTATAACATACATCGGTATGTATTTCAATATTTTGTTTGCAAAAGGAGAAAAAATGAAGAAAAAAGATAGTTCGATCAGAAGTGTTAAATTTTATAATATTTATTTTCCTGTATGGGTTTTGATGCTGTTTCCTCTGACATGGCTTATAATAATACCCGGTAATTTTTTGGTTGATAGTTTGGTGTTATTGCTTGGAATGTACTTTCTTAAAATAGAAAAAAAGAGCACATTTTATAAAAAATATATATTTTTAATTTTTATATTTAGTTTTCTGGCAGATGTTGTTGGCGGTTTTGTTATGGTTATATCTCTGTTCGTGGGCAAAGATAGTGCATTTTTTAATGAGTATATCTCAGAACAGATTGCGAGAAATCCTTTTGATAACGTATATACTTTGATATATACTTTTATTGCTGTTATTATTTCCGGTATTATTATTTATGTGCTTAACAGGTTTATTACATTCAGAAAAGAAGAATGTATTAAAACAAAAAGGTTTTTATCGCTTCTTATTGCTTTTCTGACAGCACCATATTTCTTTTTGCTACCTACGGAGACGATTTACGGCGGACAAGCTGAAAGTTTTACAAATCATATAGTATGGCAGAGTTATACTTTTGCAGAATTGTACGTATCTGAGGATCCGGATGTTGATATATTAAAAGTAGATGAAGGAGAACACTACAATAATAATTTAGTTACGGTTTTGCGCGATAGTATTAACACGGCAGATAAATCAAAAATTGCAGAACACGGTGAGTGGAAATATAAGGTCGTTTTTTACAGACTTGGTAAAGACAGCGATAAGCTTGATGAGATATTGATATATGAAAAAAATAATGAATTGTATTTTGAGTTTGGTGACAAAAACTACAAGATAAAAGAGGAGTACAGAAAAGAACTTATCAATGAAATTGAACAAGTTTTAAACCCCTCGGTTGAAGATGAAGGAATTGAATAAAATAAAAAAAGAGAGGCTTTGACCTCTCTTTTTTTATCTTGAATATATATGATTCATGTGTTTATATTTTTGAGTATCAATGCTGTCAAGCTGTTGCTTTGTAATTCTGAATGACCAGTTGTTGTCAGCTTTTCCGGGAATATTAAGCCTTGTGTCTGCGCCAAAACCCATAATATCTTGAATGGGTAATATTACAGTATCAGCGCAACTCATAAACAAAGTTTTTATTATTGTATCATAACAATTATTCCATTGTTCGTTACTGTATCCGACATAATCCAACACAGCCTTTCGTGTATAATTATCAAGCTCCCAGATGAAACCGAGTAGGGTGTTGTTGTCGTGTGTGCCCGTGTATGCTACGAGGTTCTGTTTGAAATTGTGCGGTAAGTGGGGATTTGCATTGTTGCCATCAAATCCAAATTGGAATACAGACATACCGGGAAAATCGCTGTATTTCAAAAGATCGTCTACTTTTGAATCAATAAGACCCAAGTTTTCAGCAATTATAAGTCTGTCTCCTGCAATTTCCTTGATTACGTCTATCATTTCGTTAGCAGGTCCTTGATACCATTTTCCTTCTTTTGCTGTTTTAGCACCTGCGGGGACTGCCCAGTACTCAGAAAATGCTCTGAAGTGGTCTATTCTTACACCGTCAAATAGTGTAAGCATATATGATAATCTGTTTTTCCACCAAGTATAACCGTCTTTTTTCATATAATCCCAATTATATATGGGGTTTCCCCAAAGCTGTCCGTCTTCGGAGAAGTAATCGGGCGGAACGCCTGCGACGCAGGAAGGTTTATTATCTTCATCAAGCAAAAATTGTTTTGTGTTATTTCTGACGTCGCAGCTGTCATATGAAACGTAGAAGGGAAGATCACCTATAATTTTTATGCCGTTTATGTTTGCATATATGTGAAGCTTTTCCCATTGTGTGTGAAAGATATATTGAATAAATTGCCACGCAAAAAGAGTATCGGGTTCGGGTTGAGTTATCGTCCATTTATTCCAAGGCTGACCTTCGTTGGCTTCTTTTAGAGCCATAAATTCACAGCAATCTGAAATAGATTTATTCTTTTTTATAAAATCATTGATAACGGATTTATCGGTAACTCTTTTAGAGGCCTTTAGAAGCAAGGAGAAGCGCTCTTCTTTTAATCGTTGAAATTCGCACGCAAATGGTGTTTTTTGTGTGCTTGAAAGAAGCTCGTCTTTTGTGATAAATCCTTCTTTGTATAGTTGTTCTATATCAATAAAAAACATATTTCCGCCTATTGATGAATAAGACATATAAGGAGAGTTATGTTCGTCTGTTATACAAAAAGGGAGAACCTGCCAATAGGTAAATCCGCATTTCTTTAAAAAATCGATAAATTCATAAGCGCTTTTTCCAAAATTTCCGCATGAATAATTATTGTAAAGTGAAGATATATGCATCAAAATTCCGCTTTTTCTGTTCATAAATTTTAACACCTCAAGTGTTATTTTAATACAAAAAATAAAAATAATCAATATATTTACGGTTTTATGTTAAAATATTAAAAAAATTTGTACATTTTTTGAAGTTTTTTCCAAGAATGAGTTGAAATTTTTATAAATATATTATATAATAAATACAAGAGATATAGTTGTTTATCGTATTTTTTTGGATAAAATGCAAAATACATTAAAGGACTGTGGATCACAATTTATTGTTTTTGCTGTTTTTTAAAAATACGGTTTTTTATTATATCACAAAATAATTTAAAATATCTGTCTTTACAGACAGTTTTCTAAAAAGAAAAATAACTGATTTGGAGGAAATATCATGTTATTCCGAAAAAAAGATTGCATCGCAATGATCCTGGCAGGAGGCCAGGGAAGTCGTTTAATGGTTTTGACCGAAAACACAGCAAAGCCCGCTGTGCCCTTTGGTGGAAAATACAGGTTGATCGATTTCCCACTATCAAACTGTATCCATTCGGGTATTGACACGGTGGGAATTCTTACACAGTATCAACCGCTTCAGCTTAATGAATATATCGGCAACGGTATGCCGTGGGGACTTAACAGTTCTAACGGTGGTATTCACGTTTTATCCCCGTACTCCAAGAGCGAGAGCTCGGAGTGGTACAAGGGCACTGCTAATGCGATATTCCAGAATATATCGTTCATAGACAGATACGATCCTGATAACGTGCTTATTCTTTCGGGAGACCATATTTACAAGATGGATTATGCCGAAATGCTTCGTGCCCACAACAAGAAGAAAGCTGATTGTACTATTGCCGTGCTTGACGTTCCGATCGAAGAAGCGTCAAGATTTGGAATTATGAATACCAAGGGAGACGGTAGGGTAATTGAATTTGAGGAAAAACCCAAAAATCCTAAGAGCACAAAAGCTTCGATGGGTATATATATATTCAAGTGGAGCGTTCTCAGAAAATATCTTATAGCCGATAATGAAGATCCTACGTCAAATAACGACTTTGGAAAGAATATTATTCCGAAGCTTATCGATGATCAGTATAAACTGTTCGCTTATTCCTTTGAAGGATATTGGAAGGACGTTGGAACTATAGACAGCTTGTGGCAGTCAAATATGGATATATTGGGAGATGATCCTGAATTTGACTTATTTGACGGAGAAAAAATTTATTCAAGGAACTACGCTCATCCTTCATCATATATTGCGAAAGGCGCTAAGATAGTTAACTCGTATATTGCTGAGGGAAGCACAGTTTACGGAAACGTATATAATTCAATCATATCTACGGGTTGTACAGTTGGCAAGAATGCAGAAATATCAAACAGCTTTGTAATGCCTAATGCGCAGATCGGAAGAAATTCTGTTATTAAGTATGCAATAATCGGCGAAGATTCGGTTGTTAATGCCAATGCAAGAATTGGAGATTTGCCCGAGTTTTACGATAAGAGTAAATGGGGAATTGCTGTTGTAGGTAAGGATAAGGTTGTCCCTCAGAACAGAATTCTTTTACCTAAAGAGATATTCTGAATCTGAAAATAAGAAAATACTTGAACAGAAAGGTAGAATGTTGCCATGAAAGCTATGGGAATAATTTTTTCAAATATATATGACAGCACGTTAGGTGAGCTTACAAACCACAGAACAGTTGCTTCGTTGCCTTTTGGAGGTAGATATAGACAGATTGACTTTATTTTGTCAAATTTATCAAATTCAGGCATATATAAAGTTGGTCTTATTACAAAATATAATTACCGTTCGCTTATGGACCATCTTGGCTCCGCGGCAGACTGGGATTTAAGACGTAAAAATGAAGGACTTGTAATACTTCCCCCGTTTGCAAGTGGAAATACGGGTGTATATAAGGGTAAGCTTGAGGCTTTGTATTCCGCAGTATCATTTATAGACAATCCTTATTACGATTACGTAGTTGTATGCGATACTACCGTTTTGTGTAATATTGATTTTAAACCTGCTATTGAAAATCATATTAAATCAGGTGCTGACGTAACGGTTATTTCAAATCGTGAATTAAATGATAATGCAAAGAAGCATCCTTTGATAATATATGCTGACAAGAAGGGAAAGGCAGAATCTGTTTTGGTAGATTCCCCCTCGGACGAGTTGGCTTACGTTGGAATGGGTATGTTCATAATTAAAAGACAGTTGCTTGTTGATGCAATAAATGAATCTCATTCAAAGGGATACGTTCATTTTGAAAAGGACTATTTGCAGAGACATTTTAATGACGGAACTTTAAAGATTTCTGTATATGAGTTTAAAGGAACGGTTCTTAGAAATGAAAATATAAAGAGCTACTACGCAAACAATATGGCTCTTCTTCAGGAAAAGACCAGAAATGGTTTGTTTGGTAAGAATCCTATTTATACAAAGGTAAGAGATGAAATGCCTACTTATTATGGAGAAGGCTCAAAAATTGCCAACTGTATTATTGCAGACGGTTGTAAACTTCACGGAGAAGTCAGTGACAGTATTCTTTTCAGAGATGTAACCGTAAATGAGGGTGCACAGATCAAAGGCAGTATTATTATGCAGGGAACAAGAGTAGGTAAAAATGCAAAGCTTGAGTGCGTAATAATAGATAAGAACGTAACAGTAACAGAAAATGCAGAATTAAAAGGCACACCGGAGCATCCGGTTATAGTTAAAAAAGGAGAGACAGTATGAAGATAGTCTTCACAGCGAGTGAAGCAGCACCATTTATAAAAACAGGAGGCCTCGGCGATGTTGCCGAGGCACTTCCTGCTGCTTTATCAAGAATAAAAGGAAATCAGGTAATTCTTTTCTTGCCGTATTACGGAAAGATAAAAAACAATCCTAACATTGAAACAGAGTATATTACACACTTTACGATGGATCTTTCGTGGAGAAAACAGCACGTTGGGATTTTCAAGTACAAGAGCAATAAGAGAAAATTAAAGGTTTATTTTATTGATAACGAATATTATTTTAACAGAGACAGAGAATATGGCCATCTTGACGACGGTGAAAGATTTGCATATTTTTCAAAGGCAATTCTTGAATCGTTGATTAAACTGAAGATAAAACCGGATATAATACATTGTAACGACTGGCAGACGGCTATGGTTCCTGTTTTTCTTCATGCTTTTTACAACGAGAAGCTTGGTAATGCAAAGACCGTGTTTACAATTCATAATATCGAGTATCAGGGACTTTGCCATCCATATTTCCTGGGTGATACTTTAGGACTTGACGGAAGCTATGAGAGCAAACTTACTTATAAAGATAATATAAACTTTATGAAGGGCGCAATTTTGAGTGTTGATGCGCTGACAACAGTTTCAAAAACTTATGCTAATGAGATAAAATACCCATATTATGCACATGGACTATCTCCGATTATCGAGGAGCATGCTTTCAAGCTTGATGGCGTTGTGAACGGAATCAACCTTGATACCAATAACCCTGAAACAGATCAGGCACTTTTCTGTAATTACAATAAAAAGACTTTTATTGAAGGTAAGGCAAAGAATAAGGAAGAATTACAGAAGAAACTCGGTCTTGATGTAAGATCTGACGTTCCGCTTATAGGTATGGTTTCAAGAATTGTATCACATAAGGGTTTTGAAATCATATGCGATATTGCAAAGGAACTAATGAAATGGGATATTCAGATCGTTATATTGGGAACGGGAGATCCCTCTTTTGAGAATATGTTGCGTCGTATTGCGGATGATAATAAATCGAAATTCTCTTTGAATTTGTGTTTTGATTCTAAGATGGCATCACAGATATACGCTGCATCCGACATATATCTTATGCCTTCAAAGAGTGAGCCTTGCGGCTTATCACAGCTTATTGCTATGAGATATGGAACGGTTCCTGTTGTAAATGCGACAGGTGGACTTAAAGATACTGTAATTCCGTTTGACGGTGCAGATAACGGTACAGGATTCAATTTCCAGACCTTTAGCCGCGGCGATCTGCTTGATGCTTTGAGAAGATGTCTTGAAGTGTATGGAGGAAACAAGAGTGCATGGAACAAGATTGTTACAAATGCAATGGAATACGACTCCTCCTGGGACAAGCCTGCCGGCGAATATATGGAAATTTATACAAAAATAATGACATAATATACAATATTATATACAAAGATGTTGACTTGACATATAATAAAAAGTGTATTATAATTGTATAGTTTTATTATAGTCGGCATAGCCAAAGGAGAATTTATAAAATGTCTAATAAGAAGAATGACTTGCTTAATATCTTGAATGATACCTCTACAAGACTTTTTAGTTGTAATATAAATGAATCTACTGAAAAGCAGCTTTACAAGACAGTGTGTACCGTATTGAGAGAGATGCTTGCCAAGAAAAGAAAAGATTTTAAAAATGATTTTTCCGGTAAGGAGAAAAAACAGGTTTATTATATGTCAATGGAGTTTCTTGTAGGAACATCACTTCGTAATAACCTTTATAATATAGGACTTGAGGAAGATTTCAGAGAAGTTTTAAAAGAGCAGGGATTTAACCTTGATTCTTTGTATGAACTTGATCCCGATGCAGGACTTGGTAACGGCGGTCTCGGAAGACTCGCATCTTGCTATATGGATTCTGCAACAGGACTTGATCTTCCTGTAACCGGATTTTCAATCAGATATGAGTTCGGTATTTTCAAGCAGAAGATTATCGACGGTTGGCAGATGGAGTTTCCGGACAACTGGCTTGAAAGAGGAGACGTTTGGCTTCAGCCCCGTCCTGATGAAAGCTACGAGGTAAAATTTGGAGGAAAAGTAGACGAGTGGTATGATAACGGTCAGTTCAAGGCTGTTCAGACTGGTTATCAGAGCGTTATGGCTGTTCCTTATGATATGTATATTTCAGGTTACGGTTCCGATGCTGTAAACAAGCTTGTTTTGTGGAGTGCAAACGTTCCGAGTTTTGATATGCACGCATTCTCCAGAGGCGAGTATATGCGTTCGCTTGAGCAGAATACTATGGCAGGAGTTATTTCTAAGGTTCTTTATCCTGCAGATAACCATATAGAAGGAAAGAGACTCCGTCTTAAACAGCAGTATTTGCTTGTTTCTGCATCGTTGCAAAGCATTATAGCAAAGCATTTGAAGAAGTATAAGACTCTCAATAATCTTGCGGACAAGGTTTCTATTCATATTAATGATACTCATCCCGCGCTTTGTGTGCCTGAGCTTATGCGTCTTCTTATGGACGAACACGGATACAGCTGGGATGATGCATGGGATATTACTTGCAAGACTCTTTCTTATACAAACCATACAGTTATGAGTGAGGCTCTTGAAAAATGGAGTGAATGGTTATTCCGTGAACAGCTCCCCAGAGTTTATGCTATTGTAGTTGAGATAAACAGAAGACTTTTCGAACAGCTTGAAAAGGCTTACCCCGGAGACTATGCAAAGATCAACTATATGTTGCCGATAGGCGATGGAGAAGTACGTATGGCAAATCTCTGCCTTGCTGCTTGTCATAAGGTTAACGGTGTTTCAAAGCTTCATACAGAAATTTTGAAGAACAGCATATTTAATGATTATTATAATCTTGATAATGACAGATTTATAAATGTAACGAACGGTATCGCGTACAGACGTTGGTTGTGTCAGGCGAACCCTAAGCTTACAGATTATATTTCCGAGCTTATCGGAGACGGCTTCAAAAAAGACTGCACAGCTCTTGAAAAACTGTTGAAATATAAGAATAAAACAGAGGTTCTTGACAAACTTGCTGAAATCAAGAGAGAAAATAAGATTGTACTTGCAAATTATATTGCGCAGAAGAACGGTGTAAACGTTGACCCTGACTCAATATTTGACGTACAGGTAAAGAGACTTCACGAATACAAGAGACAGCTTTTGAACGTTTTGCAGATTCTTTATATGTACAATCAGATTAAGAACAATCCCAATGCAGATTACGTACCGAGAACGTTTGTTTTCGGCGCCAAGGCATCTGCGGGTTACGATCTTGCAAAGCAGATTATCAGCTTAATTTCCGCTGTTTCAAACCTTGTAAACAATGATCCCGTTATTAAGAACAGACTTAAGGTTGTGTTCCTTGAAGATTACAGAGTATCGTTGGCTGAAAAGATTATTCCCGCGGCAGAAATATCTGAACAGATTTCTATCGCCGGCAAGGAAGCTTCGGGCACAGGTAACATGAAGTTTATGATTAACGGTGCTGTTACCTTAGGTACACTTGACGGAGCTAACGTTGAAATATTCGAACAAGTTGGAAACGACAATATCTTCTTGTTTGGTATGAACGTTGACGAGGTTAAGGAGCTTTGGAGAAGAGGTTATAATCCTAACGAGTTTGTTGCAAGAAATTCCGAGCTCAGACAGGTTATTGATATGCTGACATCAGGTGTATTGGGAAGAAGATTTGATGATGTTGCAGCATCACTTTTGACTAACCGTTACGGTACTGCTGACCAGTATATGGCTCTTGCTGATTTTGAAGATTATGTAAGAGCTCAGAAGTGCGTATCTGAAAAGTATAAAGATAAGCGCGCATTTATGAAGATGTCGCTTACAAATATTGCAAAGGCAGGAATATTCTCCGCAGACCGTTCTGTTCTTGAATATGCGGATAAGATCTGGAATTTGAAGTAATGCAAATTTTATACGATAGTAAAAAACAAATATTTAAATCAAAATTTGGCACCCTTCGTGAAAATGAAGGGTGCACTATCAATATACACGTTCCGAAGTGTTATAATGCTGTTTCGTGCAATCTTGTTTTTAACAGAGAAAACGGTACGATGTACTCTTTATATTCTATGTTGCGAACATCAGAAAACGGAGAATACGATGTGTACTCGTGCACGTTCAGTTTTGCTGAGGCGGGGCTGTATTTCTACAAATTTGATATAAAAACCGAACACGATCAGTTTTCTCTTTATAAGTGCGGATATGATGGCACAAATATAAGAGAGGGTGGTATGTGGCAGATTTCATGTATTCCCTCGGACTTTGAAGCGCCAAAAGAATTTATGGGGACGATTATGTATCAGATTTTCCCCGATAGATTCTGCAAGGTTGGGTGTGTTGATACAGAAGAAAAGCTTAAACCCTTCTGGGTGCATAAGGATACAAGCGAAGTTCCGTGCTTTTGGCCTGATGAAAAGGGCGTTGTGCAAAACAATGACTTTTTTGGCGGTAACTTAAAGGGAATTACAAGCAAGCTTGACTATCTTAAGAGTCTTAACGTGGGAGTAATATATCTTAATCCGATTTTTAAGGCTTTCTCGAATCACAGATACGATACTGCGGATTATATGAAGATAGATGAGATGCTGGGTGACGAAAAAGACTTTTCGAATTTGTGCAAGCAAGCTCATAAGAGGGGTATTAAGATAATACTCGACGGCGTTTTTTCTCATGTTGGAAGCAACAGTAAATATTTTGATTGCGAAAATGTTTTTGGAAACGGCGCTGTATCAAACGAAAAATCTCCATACAGATGTTGGTTTGATTTTAAAAATTATCCAAACGATTATACGTCATGGTGGGGAATTAAGACACTTCCTTGTGTGGATGAAAACAACAAAGAATACCGTGATTATATTATAAACGATGATGATAGCGTTATTGCTCATTGGTTGAATTTGGGAGCAGACGGCTTCAGACTTGACGTTGCTGATGAACTGCCTGATTCGTTTATATTTGAGTTAAGAAACAGATTGAAGAAGATTAAGAAGGATTCTTTCCTTATCGGCGAGGTTTGGGAAGATGCTTCAAATAAATGCAGCTACGGTATTAGAAGAAAATACTTCACAGGCGGCGAGCTTGATTCTGTGATGAATTATCCATTTAAAAATGCGATAATCGATTATGTTTGCGGCAGAGATAACGGATACGGTTTGAGAGATACAGTTATGACTATTTCTGAAAACTATCCTTCTTCTGTATTGAATTGTTTGATGAACGTGCTCTCAACACACGATACTGTTCGAGTCTTGACCGCATTGGGAGATATTGCTGTTCCGTCCGAAAAAGAACAGAGGGCGTATTATAAAATGTCAGAAAGTGATCTGAAATTAGCGAAGGAGAGATTATTCTGTGCGGTGTTGTTGCAGTTTATTCTTCCGGGTATGCCTTGTATCTATTACAGTGATGAGATAGGTACGGAAGGGTTTGAAGATCCTTTTTGTAGAACGTTTTTTGATTGGAGCCGGGTGGACAACAACGATATTTTGGATTTTTACAAAAATATCACGAAAATTAAGTCATCCTATGATGAAGTGAAATACGGCGACGTTGAAATTTCAGTTTTGAGCGATAACGTAGTAAGTATAAAAAGGACTTATTGTGGAAAAACTGTTTCTGCGATTATAAATACAGGTAATTATTCATATGATGCATCTATAAACGGAAAGATTTTGTTGAGCAGAAATGCGAAGATTGATTCCGAAAAAAATATTATTGAAAAAAACGGATTTATTTTACATTTGTAATTGACAAAATCGGACAATGTGTGTATAATTGTATTGTAGCTTTTACATGACTGACGGATAACGCGAAAAATGAACGCGATGGAATGTAAAAGAATAATGCCGACCGTCTGGGCAAATCAGCTTTAGAGTTGATTTGCCTTTTTTAGAGTCTAACAGGAGGGTTTTGTATATGGAAAACAAGAATTGGAATGGTTTTTTAGGCGAAAAGTGGAAGAACGAAATTGATGTTCGTGATTTTATACAGTCAAACTATAAAGAATATACAGGCAACTCGGATTTTCTTGCCGGACCCACCGACAGAACAAGTGCTTTGATGGGTAAGGTTCAGGCATTGTTTGCCGAAGAGAGAAAGAGGGGCGGAGTTCTTGATGTTGATACGACAACTGTGTCATCGCTTGTTAATTATGCTCCCGGATATATTGATAAAGATAATGAAATTATTGTTGGTATGCAGACCGACAGTCCGCTTAAGAGAGGTGTAAACCCCTTTGGCGGAATGAGAATGGTTAAGCAGGCATGTAAGGCGTATGGTTATGAACTCAGCGAAAAGGTTCAGGAAGAGTTTAAGTACAGAACTACACATAATGACGGCGTTTTCAGAGTATATACTGAAGAAATGAGAAATGCGCGTAGAAGCCACGTTATTACCGGTTTGCCCGATGCTTACGGCAGAGGTAGAATTATCGGTGATTACAGAAGGGTTGCGCTTTACGGCGTTGATAGACTTATAGAAGAGAAGGTTAAGGACAAGAGTGCAGTAGAAGCGGGCTTGGATTTAGATAATATCAGACTTTCCGAAGAATTATATCAGCAGATAAAGTTTTTGGGATACTTGAAAGAAATGGCGCAGATGTACGGCTTTGACATCAGCCAGCCTGCAGAAAACGCAAGGGAAGCAATACAGTGGACATATTTTGCATACCTTGGAGCAATCAAGGAGCAGAACGGCGCCGCTATGTCGCTCGGAAGAGTAAGTACTTTCTTTGATATATATATTGAAAGAGATATTAAAAAGGGTATTCTTGATGAATCAGGTGCTCAGGAGCTTATTGATGATTTTGTTATGAAGCTTCGTATTGCAAGACACTTGCGTACTCCTGAATACAATGAACTTTTCGGCGGAGATCCTATGTGGATAACAGAAGCTGTAGGCGGTATGGGACTTGACGGCAGAACGCTTGTTACAAAGAGCAGTTTCCGTATTCTCAATACTCTTTACACACTCTGTTCATCGCCCGAACCTAATTTGACAGTTCTCTGGTCGGTAGATCTTCCTAAGGGATTCAAGAAGTTCTGTGCAAAGGTTTCTGCTGATACAGATTCTATTCAGTATGAGAACGATGACATAATGCGTCCCATCTACGGTGATGACTACGCTATTGCTTGTTGTGTATCTGCAATGAAAGTCGGTAAACAGATGCAGTTCTTTGGTGCAAGATGCAACCTTGCAAAATTGTTGCTTATTGCTTTGAATGGTGGTTACGATGCAGAAAGCGGTATTCATATCGGTCCTCAGATGGATGTTATGAACGTTGACAAGCTTGACTATGACGCTGTATATGAAAGATTTTCTGTGTATATTGAGTGGCTTATGAAGTTGTACGTAAAGACAATGAACGTAATTCACTATATGCACGATAAGTACGCGTACGAAAAAATACAGATGGCATTACACGACACAACAGTTGATCGCTTTATGGCATTTGGTATTGCAGGGCTTTCCGTTGTTACAGACTCTTTGAGTGCAATTAAATATGCAAACGTAAAGCCTCTTGTTAATGAAGATGGATATATTACTGCGTTTGATACAACAGGAATGTTCCCCAAATACGGAAACGATGATGACAGAGTTGATATGATTGCTAAGGATATGACTCATAAGGTTATAACAGAGCTTCGTAAGACTCCTACTTACAGAAACGCTATTCACACGCTTTCGGTGCTTACTATTACGTCTAACGTTATGTACGGTAAACATACAGGCGCTACTCCCGACGGAAGATGTGCCGGACAGGCTTTTGCTCCCGGAGCTAACCCGATGCATAACAGAGAAGAGAACGGTGCTTTGGCGTCTCTCAACTCTGTAGCAAAGCTTTCGTATGACGATTGCCGCGACGGTATATCAAACACCTTCTCTATTACTCCTCAGGCGCTCGGAAGAACAGATGAAGAGAGAGTAGAAAATTTAGTATCTATCCTTGACGGTTATTTTGCAAAGAAAGCTCACCATATAAATATTAACGTATTGAACAGAGAAACGCTGATGAAAGCATACGAAGATCCTGAAAGCTATCCCAACCTTACGATCAGAGTATCTGGTTATGCAGTAAACTTCAACAAGCTTTCACGTGAACAGCAGAAAGAAGTAATCAGCCGTACATTCCACGAAACGTTATGATTAAAGGAAAAATACATTCAATTCAGACTCTCGGAACGGTTGACGGTCCGGGAGTTCGATTTGTAGTTTTTATGCAGGGCTGTAACCTTAGATGCCATTGTTGTCATAATCCTGATACGTGGAGTCTTGAAGGCGGTATGGAATTAACTCCATCAGAAATTCTGAGCAGAGTTGCAAGATACAAAGAGTATTTTGGTGAAGATGGGGGAATAACGTTTTCCGGCGGCGAACCCTTACTCCAAAGTGACTTTGTTCGTGAAACGTTTATAATGTGTCACAAAAACGGAATTAATACTTGTCTTGATACGTCAGGTGATGTACTGAATGATTCTGTAATAGAAATGCTTAAATATTGCGACAGAGTTTTATTGGATATAAAATATACGGAATGTGACTTGTACAAAAAGCACGTGGGCTGTTCACTTGAAACCGTACTTAAGTTTTTGGATTGTCTTAATAATATGAATATTCCGACAACTTTAAGACAGGTAGTTATTCCTACAGTAAACGATTATAATGAAAATTTTGTAAAATTAAAAGAAATTGCAAAAAACCACAAATGCGTTGAAAAAATTGAGCTATTGCCATTCAGAAAGATATGCTCGGTAAAATACGACGAAATGGGGATCGTATTTCCATTCGGTAATTTACCCGAAGCAGATTATAAAAATATTGAAGAATACCAAAAGATTATCAAATAATCTTTTGGTGTTTTTAATTTAAAAATTGAACTAAAAATTGGCAGTTATAAAACACAGGCTATTGTTTATAATACTATTAGAGTCGCAAAGACTCAATTGATATAGATTTTTGGTTTAATATCAAAAAATAAGGAGAAAACAAAATGGCATCTAACAAAACACTCGTTCCCGAAGCTAAGGAAGCGCTTAACCGTTTTAAGATGGAAGCTGCAAATGAAGTTGGCGTAAACCTCAAGCAGGGTTATAACGGCGACCTCACATCTAAGCAGGCTGGTTCCGTAGGCGGTCAGATGGTTAAGAAGATGATCGAAAAGTACGAGAACGATATTAAGGGTTCTAACTGACTGTAAATAAACAGTATTAAGAACTATGAAATGATAGTGTCCTTACCGAATGATGTTCGGTAGGGGCATTATTATTTTGCACTTTGTTGACAGATTTAATGATAAATGTTAAAATAAGATGTTACATATCGGTGTAGTATAGGTGGTTAAAAAATGGCATTTGACGCAGGAATGGTTGCCGCTTTGGCAAATGAACTTGATATAAGACTTAAGGGTGCAAGAATAGATAAGATCCAACAACCTGAGAAGGAAGAGATAGTATTTACTTTACGTGCCGAAAGAGAAAACGTTAGACTTTCTATTTCATCGGGCGCGAATAATCCAAGGGTGAATCTTACTTCCATAACAAAAGAAAATCCAGTTTCTGCGCCCATGTTTTGTATGCTTCTTAGAAAGTATCTCCTTGGCGGCAGAATTTTAGGCATTTCTCAGTATGATTTTGAAAGGCTTATTGAAATAAGCATTGAATGCAGAGATGAAATGGGTTTTTTGTGCACACGGTATATAGTTGTTGAAATAATGGGAAAATACAGCAATATAATTTTTTGTGACGAAAATAAGAAAATTATAAATGCAATAAAACCGGTAGATTTTACAACGAGCAGTAAAAGACAGGTTTTGTCGGGAATGACGTATGAATACCCGCCAAAACAAGAAAAAATATCCCCTTTAAAAACCAACAAAGAAGAGTTTATATCGCTTTATAAAAAAACATCTCCCGAAAAGAACATCTCAAGATTTATAGTCGAAAACTATCTTGGAATATCTCTTCTTGTTGCGGGAGAGATTGCATACCGCACGGTTGGTGATGCGGATGCAAGAATGTGTGACTGTTCGGCAGAGTCGTTATGGATTAATTTTAACGAAATTATTGAAACAATAAAGAAAAAAAATTTTACTCCTTGCATTTTAAAAAATGGTGATAAGCCATTTGAGTTTAGCTTTATAACAATAAAACAATACGGCAGCGTTTATAGCAGAGAGACCTGTGATTCATTCAGTGAGCTTGTAGATGAATATTACGTAAAAAAAGAACGGATAAATCATATTAAACAAATCTCGGCTGACATTCATAAATTTCTTACAAACAATGAAAACAGAATTGTAAAAAAGATAACCATTCATAAGGACGAAATCAGAAAAGCAAATGATAATCTGAAATATAAGAATATTGGTGATATAATAACTGCTAATATTTATATGCTAAAAAGAGGGGACACCAAGGTAAAGCTTTTTGATTATTCTGAGGATATACCCGTAGAAAAAGTGATTGAGTTAGACTCAAAATTGTCACCGTCACAGAATGCGCAGAGATATTATAAAAGATATAACAAAGCAAAAAAAGCTGCAAGCGTTCTTGCGACACAACTCAAGTCAGATGAAAGTGAACTGGAATATATAAGATCAGTTATTGATTCATTGTCAAGAACAGAGTCGGAAAATGATTTAGAGGAAATCAGAAGAGAACTTAAGTCCGCAGGATACGGTATAAAGTCTAAATCAAATCAGAAAAACAATTTAAAGACTACGCCTATGGAGTTTAAAACAGAGAACGGTTATACTGTACTGTGCGGAAAGAATAATATTCAAAACGATGCATTAACTTTTAAAACGGCATCAAAGCTTGATTATTGGTTTCACGCAAAAAACGTGGCAGGGTCTCACTGTATACTTATTTGCAATGGTGAAGAACCGCCCGAAATTGATTTTACACAGGCGGCAATTATCGCGGCAACACATTCAAAAGCTTCTGACGGAGAAAACGTTGCCGTTGACTATACGTTTGCAAAAAACGTTAAAAAGATAAATTCATCAAAATTAGGTATGGTAACCTATTCAACAAACTGGACTGCATATGTTACTCCAGATGAAAAACTTTGTGAAAAACTCCGAGTGAGGTGAAATTGATTGATAAACTTTATTTACGGCGGTGTAGGTACGGGAAAAAGCACCCATATTTTTAAAAATATAATAGAAGACTTGAAGTCGGGTGAGAAACCAATATTGATCGTACCCGACCAGCACGTTCTTACTGCAGAGAGGGAAATTGCTGATTTATCAAATGATATTTCTACCGCTGAACTTGAAGTTTTAGGTTTTAAGAGAGTAGCAAACTATGTTTTCAGAATTCTTGGCGGTCTTTCGTTCAATGATATAGATGACAGCGGTCGTTTGCTTATTATGTGGCGTGTCCTTCGTGAATCATCATGTTTTCTTAAGGCATATTCTGATGTTGATGAGAAAAATACCTCTTTTGCAGAGCTTATGCTTTCGACGGTTAATGAACTTAAGCAGTATTCAGTCACTCCGTCTATGCTTGAAATAGCAGGTAGAAAGCTAAAAGAATCGTATAAGGATCTTAGTGATAAGCTTGAGGACGTTGCATTTGTTTATTCAGCTTATCAGGCATTTTTGTCCAGAGAATACAATGACCCTTCCGATGAGCTTACAAGACTTGCCGAAATGCTTGAAAACAGTGATGTTTTTTCAGGGAATAAGGTGTATTTTGACGCGTTTGACAGCTTTACTCCACAACAGTTTTCTGTTATTGAAAAAATAATTAAACAAGCAAAAAGTGTTACTTTTTCATTATGTTATGATCCTACCGATAAAACGGGGGTCTTTTCGTCAATTGAAAAAACTTATAAAAATTTATGTAAACTTGCAAAAAGATTTGATACTGAATATTCCGAATTGTTTTTTGAAAAAACAATGGGAAATAAAAAGAGTGACATAGACTTTGTGTCAAGAAATTTATGGAATCACAATATATCAAGCGATGTATTTGATGGTGATAATTCTAATGTTGAGACAATTTGCTGTCACGATAAATTTGAAGAGTGCGAGGCTGTTACAGCCGATATTTTGAGACGTGTAAGAGAGGGCACAAGATACAAGGATATTGTAATTATTGCACGAGATATAAATTCATACGAGGGAATTATCGATAACGAGCTTGAAAACAACGGTATTCCGTTTTATATGTCAAGACGTACAGATCTATCATCAAAGCCGATCTTTAAACTCATACTCGCGGCATTCGCGATAAAAAATAAGGGTTGGCGCTATAATGACGTTATTTCATACATAAAGACGGGTCTTACAGGCGTATCCTTTGAAGAATGTGATATTCTTGAAAATTACGCATCTGCGTGGAATATTAACGGCAGACGTTGGTATGACGGAATCGATTGGAATATGAACCCGGACGGCTTTACGGAACGTATAACCGATGATGGCGTAAAAGTTATTAATACTGCAAATGAAATAAGAAATCGAATTGTTCCACCCCTGATGAAGCTTTTTGATTGTATCGGAGGAACAACGGTAAAAGAAATCACGAGTGCAATATATGAATTCCTGTGTGAACTGAACGTAAGAGAACAAATCGAAGTATTATCAGCAGAGTGTAGAAATAATGAGAAGTTTGCTGAAGAAAAAGAACTTGTTCAGCTTTGGAATATTCTTATAAATTGTTTTGATACTATTGTGAACATAGCAGGTGATATGGTTATCAACACAGATGAATACGTCAGCCTTATCAGTTTGATATTTGATAAGACCGATATTGGTACTATTCCTACGTGTATTGATAACGTAGTTCTGGGAAGTGCTTCTAATTTGAGAACGGGAAGTGTAAGCCACGTATATCTTCTTGGTGTAAACGAAGGTGTATTCCCGAAGCTTGTTGAAGAAAACTGTATTTTTAATGACAATGAAAAAGATATTCTTAGAGGCCTCGACGTTGAATTGAGCGGTGGTTGCGACGAAAAGACCGCCGATGAACTGTTCTGGTTTTATAAATCAGTTTCAAAAGCTAATGAAAGCTTGACACTTACCTATTCGGAGTCAGATTTGCGCGGAAGTGCAAACAAAATTTCTGTTGCAGGTGCAAGAGTGAACTTTTTGCTCGGTGATAAGGAAATAATAAAATATGATTCACTAAAATCCATAGAAAAGATAGAGGGGAAGAACACAGCGTTAAAATATCTATCTCTTAATAGAGATAATGAGCTTGGCATGGCTTTACAAAGATATTTCTTGAACGACGGTGAATATAAAAATTCTGTTGAATCGTTTGATATACCTCTTGATGCGGGCAATGCTGATATTGATAAAGATATTGCAAAAGAAATTTATAAGGGCGATATAAAGTCAAATCAGTCAAAAATTAATAGCTATGTAAAATGTTCATTTGCTTATCACTGTAAATATATTCTTGAACTTAACGAAAAGAAAAAGGCGGTATTCAGAGGCGGAGATATAGGTACTTTTGTACACGCTGTTCTTGAGAGATTTATTTCGAGAATAACCGAGGACGGAAAGCTAAGGACGGATATTGATGAAGATGAGTTTATTTCTCTTGTTGAGGAAATTATAAATGATTATATTAAATCAACATGCCAAGGAATTCCCGAACAGAGCCCCAGAATGCTCCAGCTTTTCAGAAGACTCAAAAGAACGACCGTTTTGCTTTTAAGAAGTATACTTGATGAATTTAAACAAAGTGATTTTCTGCCTACGTTTTTTGAGTTCCCAATAATGACTGAAAAAGACGGAGGACTTCCTTCGTATGAAGTTCCTCTTGATGACGGAACAAAGATGTTTATGCGAGGAATAGTCGACAGAGTAGATACGTACAAAAAAGGAAAAGACGTATATATAAGAATTGTTGACTATAAAACGGGCGTACAGGATTTTTCTTTAGATGACGTTGAAAAGGGATTAAATCTGCAAATGTTGATTTACCTTTTTGCAATATGGAATACAAAGGACAGTTCTTTCAGAGAGAAAATCAAATGTGAAGGAGATATTATTCCTGCAGGTATACTGTATTTTTCTGCAAAGGCTCCATCTGTTAAGATAGAAAAAGAAGAGGATTTGCAGGGAGTGTACGCTACAGCGCAAAAGAGTATTTCCAGAAAAGGATTACTTATAAATGATATAGAGATTTTACGGGCTATGGATAAAGAACTTAAAGGCGAGTATATACCCGTAAAGGTTTATAAAAACGGTAATTTGAGTAACGGTAAATATTTGCACACCATAGAACAGTTTGGAAGTTTGTCAAATAAAATTGACCGTATTCTCAATGATATTGCAAACGATATGAAATCAGGTAAGGTAAGCGCGTCTCCTATTGAAATGAAAGATGAAAAAAATAATCCTTGCATGTACTGCAAGCTTAAGCCTATATGCAGACATATGATGAAAGAGGATGAAGATGAGTAAGAAAATTGAACTGACACCTGCTCAAAAAAAGGCAGTTAAACTGCGCGGTCATACTATGCTTGTATCTGCGGCGGCAGGTTCGGGTAAGACTGCGGTTTTAACAAAAAGAATAATAGAGCTTGTTACAGATTCCGAAAATCCTGTTGATGTATCCGAAATCTTGGTTGTAACGTTTACAAAGGCGGCGGCAACAGAGCTTAAAGAAAGAATTTCTGCTGCAATCTATTCTGCTCTTAAAGAGGACCCTACAAATAAGCATTTGTCAAGGCAGCTTCTTATGCTGGGGAGTGCAAAAATTTGTACCATTCACTCGTTTTGTGCAGGACTGATTAAAGCGAATTTTCAGCTTTTGGGTCTGCCCGCTAATCTCAGAATTGCAGACGAAACAGAATCGAGATTGATCTGTAATAACATAATGAACGACCTTATTGATGAATGTTACGGCGGTATTCATTCAGAAAAAATCAACGATTTTGCTGAATTTACAGAGTGTTTTCTGCAGGGAAAGACCGACGAAGGTTTAGCGTTGGTTTTTTCGGATATTTATAACAAACTCAGAAACTATCCCGAGGGAATTGAACTTTTGATGCGCTCATCAAATGAATTAAGAATTGCAAACAGAGGTTTAATTTTAGATACTGTTTGGGGCAGAGTCATCTTAGATGATTTAAAACGCACTTTTGAGTATTTTTATAATATTCTCGATAATGCTTGTAAATATTTTGTTGTTGATGAATTGTATTCAAAAAATTATCTTCCTCAATTTGAGGTGGATTTAAGATTTTGTTATGAAATTCTTGAAGAGATAAAAACAGCAACCTACAGTTCTTTGAAGGATAAACTTGCATCAAAAGAAAAGCTTAAGCTTGGAAGTGTTTCGAAAGACAAACAAACGGACGAGGTTCTGTACTATAAAAAGATAAGAGAATCTTTTCACAAAAAAGCCGATGAAGCATACGAAAAGTATTTTGCTTTTTCTGAGGAAACACTCAAAGGTCATTTTGAGCTCTCATCAGATATTTGCAAAAACATGTATGAGTTTCTCAAGATATTTGACAAGTCTTTTAAAAATGAGAAAAAATCAAGGGGATTACTTGATTATAATGATTTGGAAAACTATACTCTTGAACTTTTATACAAAAAAGATTCAAATCATAATGAACTAACCGAATTTGCAAAGGATTTGAGAGATAAGTTTAAATATATATTTATTGACGAATATCAGGATGTAAACGAACTTCAGGATAAGATTTTCTCGGGAATAAGCACTAATACAAACAGATTTATGGTTGGTGATATAAAGCAGAGTATTTATGGATTCCGCGGTTCTGAACCGGCATTATTTTCAATGTATAGGACGAGCTTCCCCGAATATAAAGACGAATGTCCTGATTCTGACGGTGTTACTTTATATCTGTCAAACAACTTCAGAAGCGACAGAAGTGTTATTGATTTTTCTAACAGCATTTTTGAAGTGCTTTTCAAATTCAATAGCGGAAATATGGAATATACAAGCGGAGATAGACTTGTTTGTTCAAAAATATATTCTGAAGGCGAACAGGACTATCCTGCGAGAATTTGTTTTGTCAGTGAAGATGATGAAACAAAGGGGATAATTAAGGAAGCTGAGTTTGTAGCTGATGAAATTGAGAAGCTCATAAAGAACGGTACTTCTCCATCTGATATTGCATTATTGTTTCGTTCAAAGAAGAATACTGTTTATTTTGAAGAAGAGCTGAAAAAAAGAAATATTGACAGCTTTAACCAAATAGACAAAGACTTTTTTGAGAACGATGCTGTTCTTCTTATGCTTTGTTTGCTTAATACGATAGATAATCCTACACGTGATATATATCTTGCGGGGGTGCTTAAGAGTCCCATATTCGGCTTTTCTATGACGGATCTGACTGTTATAAAGCATAGAACAAATAAAACTTCACTGTACGATGCGGTAAAAGAATATGCAGAATTAACCAAAAATGAAAAATGCGAGTTCTTTTTGAACCGTCTGCGCGAGTGGAGAAAATATGCCGAGGGGTGTCCCGTTGATAAGCTTGTACGATATATATATAATCAAACTCATATTGTTGAGCTTCTTGCAGGCAAGAAAAACAGTGACTCGGATATAGAAAGACAGGCAAATCTTCTTTTGCTTTATGAATATGCAAGACAGTTTGAAAACGGCAGTTTTAAAGGACTTTACAATTTTATATTGTATCTGAATGATATTCTTGAAAAGAAAACGAGCCTTGCTAATGCAAGACTAACAAGCGAGGGCTCGGGTGTTGTTAACATAATGTCTGTCCATAATTCAAAGGGACTTGAATTTAACACAGTATTTTTATGTGATACTGCACATAGGTTTAACAGAGAGGATGAGAAGAAGGACTATATCTTTCATAAAGATATGGGACTTACGATGCGTCTGAGAGATAAAACATACTTTGGTAAATTTAAAACCTTTACAAGAAGTGCTGCAGAAATTCTTGTCAGACAACAGGCATTGGAAGAAGAGCTTCGTGTGCTTTATGTTGCGTTAACGAGAGCAAAAAAGAGACTTATCATAACCTCGTCATTAAAAAAGTTTGATGAATTAATAGAGGAGATCAAATCTCCCGACAATGAAGTATCGCAATATTCTTTGCTGAACTCAAATAGCCTAATTGAGCTTATACTGTGGGGAATATTGAAGTCTGACTATAATGGCTACAAACTTGAATATGTAGCAGATAAAGAAAGTGTTGACGATTTTGAAACGGAATATGATAAAAAAGAATATGATGAAACCTTGATTCAGGAATATTTTGATATAATTAAAAAAAGGTTATCTTTTGAGTATCCATATAAGGAGCTTACCGTTTTACCGTCAAAAATGGCTGTTTCAAAATTATATCCGACTGTTCTTGATGAATACACGACCGTAATCGAACCGCAAACTCCGTCAATGTATCAGAAACCGAACTTTTTGTTACCTGAAAAAGACAGAGCAACAGGTGCAGAAAGAGGAACGGCAACACACCTTTTTATGCAGTTTTGTGATTTTGATAACGTTGTCAGTTTGGGTGTAGAAGCTGAACTAAATAGACTCTTTGAAAGAGGGTTTATTGATAAAAGAAACGCTGATCTTGTAAATAAGGATAAGGTGAATTCATTTTTTAATAGCGGTCTTTATAATTCTGTAAAAAACGCAAAGGAAATATGGCGTGAAAGAAGATTTAATATAAATCTTCCAGCTGATCGTTTTACACAGGATGAAACCACTAAAGCGCGTTTGGCAGGCGAAAAGGTGCTTGTGCAGGGTGTAATTGACCTATTGTTTGTTGATAAAGAGGATAGGCTCATTCTTGCTGATTATAAGACCGATTTCTTTACAAAGAGTGAAATAGAGTCGGGAGAAGCGGAAACAATTTTGATAGACAGACATTCAAATCAGCTTTCATACTATGCAGAGGCGTGCAGAAAGATATTTGGCAGAGAAGTGGATGAAATATTGATATATTCATTTGCTCTTGAAAAAAGCATTAAAATAAAATAAAAAATATCCACATTCGAATATTTGAATGTGGATATTTTTATGTAATAATTACTTAATTCTTCTGTATTCTGTAAAATAATATTTTAAGTCAGCTTCGGTATCTTTTTCGGGATCGCTTATATTTTCACTTCCAACGGAAATAAGCTCCCATTCGTCCGTTTCATCAAGATTTGTAAAATATGCATCTTTTTCAAATGATTTATCAAACTTGGTAACGTATGCAGTATCGCAATAGGGAAGCATTTGTTTGTAAACGCTTGCACCGCCAATGACGAATACGTCATTTGTGTCATATTTTTTTACTTCTTCAAGAAGCTCGTCTATTGAATGAACAACAGTAGTGTTTTCCGGTTTGTATTCTTCAGAGGGGTGAAGAACTATATTCGTTCTGTTTTTCAGTGCCTTCCCACCCGGAAAGGTTGCTAGTGTGTTTGAACCCAATATTACAATTTTTCCTGTAGTGAGGTCTCTGAAGTTTATAAGGTCGCCTCTTACTCTTGCAAGAAGATCTCCTTTATAGCCTATACCCCATTCTTTATCAACAGCAACAATCAGTTTCATATTAATATGTACCTTTCTGTATCAAGAATTTAGATTGCAACGGGGAACTTTCCGACCTTTTCTCCGTGAACGTAGTTGTTTACAGTAAAGCTGTCAGGAGTAAAATCGTAAAAATCGGTAATGGATTTATCAAGGATAACTTCGGGCGCGGGATGTACTTCACGTTCAATAAGCTCCTTAACTATTGGTATGTGTCTATCGTAAATATGAGCGTCAGCTATAACGTGAATAAGTTCACCGGGCTGCAGTCCCGAGACCTGAGCAAACATCAAAACGAGAGCTGCATACTGAGCAACGTTCCAAGCGTTTGCTGCAAGCATGTCCTGTGAGCGCTGATTTAGTATGGCGCAAAGTTTTCCGTCAACAACGTTAAATGTCATACTGTAAGCACAAGGATACAAAGCCATCTCGTGTAAGTCAGCAAAAGTGTAGAGGTTTGTCATTATTCTGCGGCTGCAGGGGTTGTTTTTTAAATCAAACAGAACTCTGTCAACCATATCAAATTCGCCCTCGCGGTATTTGTGCTTAACACCCATCTGATATCCGTAAGCTTTACCGATCGAGCCATTCTCATCAGCCCAGCTGTCCCAGATGTGTGAATTAAGATCGTTTATATTGTTTGATTTTTTTTGCCAGATCCACAGTATCTCGTCAACAGCCGCCTTAAATGCTATTGGACGAATTGTAATAAGAGGGAAGTCTTTTGATAAATCATAGCGGTTTACTACACCGAATTTTTTGATTGTGTAAGCAGGCTCACCGTCTTCCCAATGGGGACGTACCTTTTCGTCTTTTACCCACGAGCCGTTTTCAAGTATGTCCTTGCAGGTGTTGATAAAAGCAATATCAGCTGAACTCATAATTTTAACTCCTTTTTATTTGGTTGGAATATCGCCAATGGAATTCAAGATCAGTCTTGGTCTGTACGGGTATTGTTCAATATTTGAAAGGTTTGTTACACCTGTCAAAACAAGAATAGGATCGAGACCACTTTCAATACCGGCGATAATATCGGTATCCATTCTGTCTCCGATCATAGCCGTATCAGCCGAGTGAACTCCCAAAATTCCAAGTCCCGTTCTCATCATTAACGGATTGGGTTTGCCTACGTAATAGGCTTGTTTACCCGTCGTTCTTTCGATCGGAGCAACAAGTGCACGGCAAGCGGGAAGGGGACCCGTTTCCGATGGTCCTGTAAGGTCGGTGTTTGTGCCGATAAGCTTTGCGCCGTTATTCACAAGTCGCATAGCTTTTGTGATATTATCGTAATTGTACTGTGTGGTTTCACCGATTATTACGTAATCGGGATCAATATCGTTTATTGTTATTCCTGCGTCGTGTAAAGCATTATAAAGGCCTGCATCGCCGATTACAAATGCTGAGCAGTTTGGTTTTTGAAGCTGTAAGAACTTTGCAGTTGCAAGAGCGCTTGTATAAAAATGCGAAGCATCAACGTCAAGTCCCATTCTGAGCAGCTTCTGACGTAATTCAGCAGGTGTTCTGTTACTTGCGTTTGTGAGGAACAAATAGTGCTTATCATTATCGTTCATCCATTTTACAAATTCTTTTACGCCCGGTAACAAATTATTTCCGTGATAAATAACACCGTCCATATCGCATATAAAGCCTTTTTTACTTCTTAGTGTCTCCATTATGTACCATTTTTCCTTTTTAAGTAAATAAAATAACTTCAAATTATTATATCACAAAAACGGATTTTTTTCAATACCATAAATATCAATTCCATGATATTTCCTTTAATACAGGAATAAAATTGTCCCTTTCGGCTCTTGTTTCGATAACGTCTGCAAAGGTGTCGGGACTGTAATAATATTGATAACAAAAGAAGGCAACCCCAGTGCATTTATCTAAATTTTTTGTATATTCAAGGCATCTTTTTAAAATATCTGTATTGTTTTTCCATTCGTAAGCTCCGCTTCCCGCCCATTTATCATATTTTTCCTGAGCCTTGCCGAGTGTCAGGCCGATAATTAGCTTTACGTTTTTGTTTTTTACTACATCTTCCCATTTTTCACATGCTTTATCAAAAGGGAAGGCTTGGTGTTCAAATCCAAAATATACTTGAGGACAAATATAATCTATGTATCCATCATTTGAGCACCAGGTATATATATCGGCAAATGCATTATCTATGGAGTTTGTTATTATACCCTCGGGACTTATTCCGTAGAGTAATCTTGTGTCTACTGACTTAACTGTTGAATAAATTCCCGAAACGAGCTTGTTCAGGCAATTAAATCTGAATTCTCTTAAAGTCATAGTTCCGCCGTTTGATTTATAATCATTGTAGGCTGACATATCAAAACTTTCAGATGTTGTGGGGTAAAAATAGTCGTCCATATGTACGCCGTCAATGTTGTATTTGGTTATAATCTCTTTAACACCGTTAATAATAAGCCCTCTTACGTCTTCGTATGCGGGATTGAGGTAATATCTGTTATTGTATTCAACTAAATACGATCCATTTTTTTGTGTGTCGTTGTACCATTGTTTTATTTGGTATTTGTCATTAACTGATTTTATCTCCGAAGGTGTCATTGCACGTAACGGATTAAACCAACCGTGGACCGAAAGATTTATTTTGTGGGCTTCATCAACTATTATTTTTATGGGGTCATAAGAGAAATTGTTTGAATAATTTCCTGTTACGTACCTTGACGGCGGATAGTATTCTGATGGATAAAAGCTGTCAGCATAAGGACGAAGCTGAACGATGATAGTATTACAACCGCTTTCTTTTACGTTTTTTAATACCGTTTTTATTTTGTTTCTGAAATCAGTTTCGTTTCGCTGTGAATCATTATTTGTATATATAGAAAAAAAGTCAAATTGGCTAAGCCACATAGCCTTCATGTTTTTAAAATTTAAGACGTTTCTGTTGGGAGTATCAGGTGTGATAGGTTTCTCCGTTTCTTGTGGTGACTCCTCCGTGTCTTTTGGTAAATCAGTATCGATTTTTTGGTCGGTTTCTTCTGGTTTTTCTGTATATTCGGGGATAGAATCAAGTGTGTTTGTATTGTTTTGTGTTTGTATTGGGGGATTCTTGTTGTTTGACTGTAGGGTAGTAGTTTTAGTGCAGTTTGTAAATAATAACAGAGAAGAAAGAATTAAAAAAAGAAGCGCAATTTTTTTCATAAATCTCCTTTGTCGTAATAATTTACTTGGCTTTTGTTTTTGTCAAGTACTTGTTTTTTCAGGCAATAAAAATAGTTCATACTAATAAAGTATTTATCTTTATCGTATCTTTTTACGGCCGTTGTAAGTTGGCTGAATGGATTTTTTACAACGTAAAGGACTATCCCATCGTCTTGTTTGTTGCTTGATACATCGATATGTCCTTCATCCTCTAAAAAGAATATATAAAAATAATTATTTTTAATCATTTTTGAAAAATATTTATTGCATCTATGGTGTATAGAAAATGTGTAAAAACAAAAAGACAGTATCGCAACAATTATGACGGGCAATATAAATATAACAGCCGTGGCGTAAACAATAAAAAAAGTGCCTGTTTGAATCCATAGAAATGCTGTTCGCGCGTATCTGAATAACCTCCCCACGAATATATATTTTTTCAGGAATTTGTAAACACCTGAAACACGCATTCCTATAGAAGTGTTTTTTGTTTGTTCTTTAAGATAGGCAAAATACGATTTATAGTTTAAAGGGTTTAATTTTTTCTCATCATTCATATAAAGTAGTTTTTGTCAAAAAAATCTTTATATACACTTGGATTTCCGGCATAGACTGCCGAACGAGTATGTAAGGGGAGTTCGTTTTTATTTCCGTCCGTAATAACACCGCCTGCCTCTTTTACAATGATACTTCCTGCAGCATAATCCCAAGGGAATAGGCTGTATTCAAAAAACATATCATGTCTACCGCATGCAACGTAACATAAATCAAGAGCGGCAGAACCTGTACGTCTGACGTCTTCGCATTCAGGGAGAATCTTTGCTATTGTTTCACCTGTTTTTCTGTTGAGATCGGGATAATAGGGGGATGTACCGAAACAAACAAACGAATCCTTCAGACCGTTATCGGAAACCTGAATTTTTTCACCGTTCATAAATGCGCCTTTACCTTTTTCGGCATAGAAAATTTCTTTTAAATATGGGTGAATAATAACACCGCAGATTATTTCTCCATTTTTTGCAAGTGCTAACGAAATGGAGCTTTGTTTATATGAACGTCTGAAATTTGCTGTTCCGTCGATAGGGTCACAGATAAAGCAGAAATCAGTATAAGGATCGGTTTTGTCGCAGTCTTCTTCTTCGCCTAAAAACTTAATATCAGGATAATATGATTCGAGTTTATCTTTTATGTAAGACTGAACTTTTTTATCGTAGATTGTTACAAAGTTTTTATCACCCTTTTTTTCAGTTTTTTCCTGAATATTTTCCGCTGTAAGCATAATTTCAGCAGCCTCTTTAATGATGTTGATCATTGTTTTTAACATAGTTTTAATCCCCTTATATATTATAATGTCTTTCAATCAATATTATATCATATCTAAGCTTCAATACAAGAAGGAGAGGTAAAAAATCTTGACAAAACCGTATGAAAATTATATAATATTTGGGTAAAGCTGTATTATTTTTTGTGTGTATTTATGATTATTCGGAGGTTTTTAAATGGCAGAGAAAAGGACAAGCTATGATAACAATAGTATATCAGCGCTCAGGGGTGAGGACAGAGTAAGACTCAGACCGGCTGTTATTTTCGGCTCCGACGGACTTGAAGGCTGTGAACATTCTGTTTTTGAGATATTATCAAACTCAGTTGACGAAGCCAGAGAGGGTTACGGTGACAGGATCATAATTACAGTATACACCGATCATACTATCGAAATTGAGGACTTTGGACGCGGAGTTCCTATGGGTTATAACGAAAAAGAAAAGCGTTATAACTGGGAACTTGTATATTGTGAGCTCTATGCCGGAAGTAAGTATAATAACAACACCGATGGCGCGTACGAGTATTCTTTGGGCACAAACGGGCTCGGTGCTTGTGCAACACAGTACAGCTCTGAGTTTATGAAGGTGCGTTCTTTTAACGGAAAAGAAGTATCTGAAATGAATTTCAAAAAGGGTAAGCCTCACGGTAAATTCAGTGTAAGAGAAATTGAAAAGAAAGAAAAAAAGCACGGAACTATTATAAAATGGCGTCCTGATATTGAAGTATTTACTGATATAAATATACCGCTTGAATATTTTACCGAAATATTGAAAAAACAGTCAGTTGTTAATGCAGGTATTAAATTCGAATTAAAATATGAAAACAGCGACGGTAAATTTGATTTATACGAGTTTGTATATCCTAACGGAATTTCCGACTACGTTGTTGAACTTGCGGGAGATAATCCGCTTACACAACCTGTACTTTGGAGTTATGAAGACGAGGGAAGAGACAGAGAAGACAAAGATGATTACAAATTAAAGGCTGAAATCGCTTTTTGCGCTTCCAATACTTCGAGGGTTATTGAGTATTATCATAACTCGAGCTTTCTTGAGCATGGAGGTTCGCCTGATAAGGCTGTAAAGACGGCATTCGTTTATGAAATTGATAAATTCTTGAAAAATTCGGGTAAATATCTCAAGAACGAAAGCAAGATAAGCTTTAATGATGTTGAGGACTGTTTGGTTCTTGTTTCTAACAGTTTTTCAACTCAGACGTCGTATGCAAACCAAACAAAGAAAGCTATTAATAACCAATTTATAGCCGAAAGTATGACGAATTTCCTTAAAAGAAACCTCGAAGTATATTTTAAGGAAAAGCCTATTGAGGCAGAACGATTTGCAAATCAGGTTCTCGTAAACAAGAGAAGCCGTGAAAATGCCGAGAAAACAAGAGTAAATCTTAAGAAAAAACTTGCCGGAACTATGGATGTTGCAAACCGCGTTGAAAAATACGTTGATTGCAGAACAAAAGACGGCACCAAGCGTGAGTTGTATATAGTTGAGGGTGATTCGGCTATGGGCTCTTGTAAGCTCGGAAGAAACGCTGAATATCAGGCTATTATGCCTGTAAGAGGTAAGACTCTTAACTGTCTTAAGAGCACTTATGATAAGATATTTAAAAACGAGATCATTATAAATCTTCTTAAGGTAATTGGTTGCGGAGTTGAGATTACAACAAAAGTAAAAGGAGACGTTGTTCCTTTTGATTTTGATTCGCTAAACTGGTCAAAGATTATAATATGTACTGATGCTGACGAAGACGGATTCCAGATCAGAACTTTGATTTTGACAATGTTTTACAGACTTCTCCCTACGCTTATCAAAGAGGGAAGAGTATATATTGCAGAATCTCCTTTGTTTGAAATAACCTCGGGAGACGATATATATTTTGCATATAACGAATCAGAAAAAAATGAGATTATAAAGAATCTTGGTAAATCAAGATATACCGTTCAGCGTTCTAAAGGTCTTGGTGAGAACCAGCCTGATATGATGTGGCAGACGACGATGAATCCTGCGACGCGAAGACTCATAAAGGTTGAACCTGCTGACGCTGCTGAAACAGAGAGGATTTTTGATACTCTTTTAGGAGATAATCTGACAGAAAGAAAGAAATTTATAACCCTTCACGGAAATGAATATTTAGCTGAAGCTGATATATAATTAAATAAAAATATAAAGGAGACATATTATGGAATTTTGGGATGAAGTTTATAAGAAGCTTTCGAGTGCTGCAAGTTACACAGCAAAGGAAACAGAAAAATACACAGAACTCGCAAAAATCAAATTTAATTTGATGAGAGAAAAAAGCAGACTTGAAGATGCCTATAAAAATATGGGTGAACTCTATTATAACCAGATGAAAACATCTGACACAGATGAAAAGAAGATTTCACTTGCTTATGACAGAATAGAAAAAAGTATGATTGAAATCGAGAGACTTGATTTGATGTTGGATGCGATCAACGATACAAAGATTTGTTCTGAATGTGGAGCAAGACTTGACAAAGCAATGGAATTTTGCCATAAATGCGGTGCAAAGCAGGAGTGCTGCACTGAAGAAAAGGTTGACGAAGAATAATATTTCTAAATGAAAAAGAGCAACGTTAGTTGCTCTTTTTTTATGTAAAAAGAATATAGCCCCACAGTTATATTGTGGAGCTGTATTCGGATATTTAGTTTTCTTCAAAAATGTCTTCTCGACTTCTGAAAAGAAGAGATACACACCAAAGTGCAGAAAGACCTACGATGGTGTATACTATTCTACTTATAAGGTCGGCCTGACCGCCGAACAGCCAACTGACTATGTCAAATTTGAAAAGTCCGATGCTACCCCAGTTAAGTCCACCTACAATAAGCAAAACAAGAGAAATTCTGTCAAGCATTTTTTTCAGCTCCTTAATTTAAATTTTGAGCATTATTATGATTGACAGAATTAATAAAATTATTCACCTTTTGTGGAGTTATCTTTTTCGATAGTGTTTATCACTATATTTCCAACACCGACGTGGGCATTGAAAACACAGGTGTTATTTTCGGATTCTTGCTTGAATTTTCCTTTGTAAGATTCGTTATTGTACTTAATAGTACCCGTTTCACTTTCAACGCTGTAATTATAGATACATTCGGATGGAGTTGTAAAATTAATATATCCGTTTTCTATAATTATTTGCGACGCGGAAATACACATATTATCAAGAGAAACATTGCCTGTTTTGATGTATGTTTTTACTAATGAAACGTTTGGTGTGTTTTTGAAATTAACGTTTCCTTTGTTGATAGAAATATCAAAATCACAAACAAAATTAATATCTTTAACAGATACGTTTCCGTTGTTGATTTTTATGTCAAAAACCTTGACTGTTGATTTTGGTGATAAATAAATATTTATTACTTTTTTACTATTATGTTTATCAAATCTAAAATAATTACGAATACCTTCAAATTTAAAATCTCCGCTTTGAGCGCGACCTATAAGAGAAGATATTATATCCTCTTCAACGGTAAACGCTCTGTTGCTGTTATACGCGGTATATTCAAGCGAATTGAAGTTAATAATTTCTGCGTAACATCTATCAGAGTTTCCGATTATGTTGATATCGGTGTTATCCATTGAAATGTTTATTTTATTAGTGTTTTCCCAAGGAAATGAAACAGCTTCTACCAAATCGCCGTTTTTATTTAAGTTTTGCTTGAAAAGATCGACGTTTTCATTTTTAGCAACGGAAACTGCCTGGCTTCTAAGAATTACACCTGTAATTATCAAAAGAATTGATATTATTATAAAAACAATGGAGGTTTTCTTCATTTTATTTTTCCTCCTTTATTTCATTTTTAAAGTAGATTTTTGCAATTTTAATACAGAATTTAAATAGTGCTTTTATTTTAACGAATAGGTAAGGAACAAGTCTTTTTACGTAGTTGTGCATAAGGATACACAAAAGCATAGTTACGCCGACAGAGGATACGCCAAGTCCTATCTCGTAAAGCCCTATGGAAAGGGATGAAAATGACATATATATTCCGTATCCTGCGGGAACCAATGAAAAGATTATTCCGCCGATAAGTAAGAGTATATAACCGACAGAAAAAGCTATAGATGAAATTACGAGTAGTGGGAAGAGTAATGCTGTTATTGCAAACAACAAACTATAAGCCAAGATTGAAATAGGAAGTGTTGCTTTAAAAACATCATCTGACATTTTTTTACGTAAATTTGTAACCCAAATTTCAAACTTAGACTTTTTCGTTGCAAACAGTGTATCAAAATCGTACTCGGAAATATCAAATTCTGCATCTGCATTATTTTTTTCTTCTTTTACAATGTTGTTTGCGGCTGTTTTTTCGAGTTCTATAGTGATTTTTTCTGCCTCTCTGACGTGTTTTTCAAAGTCAGGAGATTTTTTTATTTCTATAGTCATATCAACAACGGTTTTTTCGTCGTCTTCCGATTCTTGTTCGTTAGTTATGTTTTCGCTTTCAATATCAACGGCAACGTATTCAGTAGTTAAGTCGTTATCGTCGATGTTATCTGTTTTATCTTCAACTATAGATATATCAATTCTTGTGCTTTCATTTTCTGTTTCTTTTATAGTTGGCTGCTGTGCTGTTTTTTGAGAGGTTGGTGCAATATTTGGTTTTAATCCTGTCGCATTTTGTTTTGCAAGTTCAAGATTATAGATTGATTGAACAATACCGTCTATACCGCCGGCGCCTTTTATAACTTTATCTATATCTACTGCAGTTTTGCCTCTGAAGCATTTTTCAAATACTAAAATATGTTTATCTATTGTCTGTTCGGGAACGTTCAGTTCTGAAAGTCTGTCTTTTATGGTTGCCATAAAAATAAACTTTTCCAATTTCTTCAAAACCTCCTTAAAAAAATAACCTATGTTGTTGTCTTATTAAAAAATATATGTTATAATCATTATACCATATAAATTGGAAATTGCAAGAATCATATATTGTGGTTTTATAAATATTCTATGTACATTTTTATGATTTAAAGAGGTAATATATCAAAATGAGAGCGAGAAAAAAGAAACACGGAGCAGAAAGACTTGCGGCAGTCTCAGATTATTTTATTCAGAAACCTATTCTTGATACTAAAAAGAAGACGTATTTAGAAATTGGCTGCGGAAAGGGTAAATTTATAATTGAAAATGCAGAAAAAAATCCTGATATAAACTTTATTGCAGTTGAAAAGGTTTCTGACGTTATTTTGTTGGCTGCAGAAAAGGCAAAACAAAAAGAACTAAAAAACGTAAAATTTATGATATGTGACGCTAAGGGATTAACTGAGCTTTTTGAGAAGAATTCGGTTGATTTGATCTATCTTAATTTCTCAGATCCTTGGCCCAAAGCCGGTCATTACAAACGCAGATTGACTTATAAGGCGTTTCTTGACGTGTATAGAGAAATACTGAAAGAAGAGGGTGCTATATTTTTCAAGACTGACAATGCGGGGCTTTTTGAGTTTTCTCTGGAGCAATTCAAAGAGGATGGTTGGCGTCTTGAAAACGTAACAGATGATTTACATAACAGTAAGTTTGCTTGTGATAACATTATGACAGAATACGAAAAGAATTTTTCGGAAAAGGGATTTACAATACACAGACTTGAAGCATATATAAAATAAAAAAGATCGGTAGTCAGTTTTGACTACCGATTTTTTGTTTTAAAATGTTAGATGTTCTTTGCGTTTTCGAGAACGTATTTTTCAGCTCCAGCACACCAGAGACCGTTGTTCTTTGCGATTATGTCAGCGAGATCAGCATAGAATTTATCAGTCTTTCCGAGCTCAGCAAAATCAGCAAGAGCTGTCAAGGGCATTGATTTGTGTGTGTAGATAAGCTTTTTAGCACCGGGAATCTTGGGAAGGTTGAGAGTTGTTTCAACAACTGCGTCAAGTCCGCCGATGTGAGTGATCATACAAGATGGGTCGATAATACCTTTGTGAGCAAGTGTATTAGACTCATTCATATCATCTGTGTTACCACCACTTGTACCTACAATGTGTGTAGATGTGTAGTGAACGTTATAGAAGTTGAAGTTTGCAGAGAACTTAGGATCAATAGGACCAGCAAAGAAGTTAAGACATCCGTCTCTTGCAAGAAGTCTGTCGCCCATTTCAACAACAGGTTTAACGGGGGCAAATACGAATACGTCGTCAAATCCGTGTCCGTCTGTAAGATCCATCATATACTTATCAGCATCTTCAAGCTCTGCTGTGTTTACGTATACAAGCTTAACTCCATTCTTTGCCGCATCTTCAACAGTGATAATTTCAGCAGCTCTGTTAAGTCTTGCTGTATCAATATCTGTTACAACAACGAGAGAGGGACGAGGGTCGACGTGTATAGCATAGTCAATAGCGCCCATTCCCATAGGTCCTGCACCTGCCATAATAGCAAGCTTACCGCCTTTTTTGATGCCCATATCGTGAACGTATACACCGTTGGTTGTGTGATACTGAGCATGATATGCACCAATAATACAAGACATAGGTTCAGCCAATGAACCGTAGAAATATGCATCACCTTCGTAGGGAAGCAAGCAGTCCATTTCCATTACTTCGTGAGGAAGAATAACGTACTGAGCAGCTCCTCCGCAGTACTGGTATGAATAACCGGGAGCATCAAGCTTGCCTTGATAGTTAATTGCAGGCTGAATGGTAAATTTTTCGCCTTCTTTATATTTATCTTTCCATTTTGCGCCGACTTCAACAATCTTGCCGCAGAACTCGTGTCCGATTATGATGGGGTTTTCAGCTACGTCGTTGGGAACTCTTTTGTGGTTTTCGCCCTGAATAGCAGCCTTATATGAAGACATACAAATACTGTCTGAAACAATCTCAACAAGTACTTCATCGTCTTTGATTGCAGGCAGTTCAAATTCTTCAAGACGAAGGTCGTTTACACCGTAAAGTCTAACAGCTTTAGTTTTCATTATAAATTGCCTCTTTCTTTTTACATTATTATTGCAAAATAAGTTCTTTTATGGTAATATTATAACAGATATAATTTGTATTGTCAACGGAATTTCGGTGTATAATTTGTGTATTACCATATTTATCTAATTAACTGAAAGGTGCAATTTTATTGTTATGAATAACGTGCTTGATAGAATTGAATATCTCAGAAAAACTTTGGAATACCACAGCCGTAAATATTACGTTGAGGATTCTCCTGAAATTTCTGACTATGAGTATGATATGCTATTCAGAGAGCTTGAAAATTTAGAGGAACAGTATCCAGAGTTTAAAAGTGATAATTCACCTACTCAAAGAGTAGGCGGTAAGGCGCTTGATAAATTTGAAAAAGTAAAGCACGATGTATCGCTGGGAAGCTTGACAGACGTTTTTTCTTTTGATGAACTAAGGGCTTTTTATAATAAAAATCAAAAAAATGAATATTCAATTGAACCGAAGATCGATGGACTTTCAGTTTCTCTCGTGTATGACAACGGATATCTTGTAAGAGGAGCAACCAGAGGAGACGGACTTGTTGGAGAAAACGTTACGCAGAATATAAAAACGATAAGGTCAATTCCTCTGACGATTAACTATAAAGGACACCTTGAGGTTCGCGGAGAGGTGTTTATGCCTCGCGAAGCTTTTTATAAAATAAACGAAGAACGCACTGAAAAGGAAAGATTTGCAAACCCGAGAAACGCAGCGGCAGGCTCATTAAGACAGCTTGATTCGAAAATTACAGCGCAGAGAATGCTTGATATTTTTGTTTTCAACGTTCAGAAATGCGACAGAGAATTTTTAAGACACAGTGAGTCTCTTGCGTTTCTTAAAGATTTAGGATTTAAGGTTCTTCCGTTTACAATTGTAACTGATGATATAAACGCTATAGAGGATCATATTAAGAAGATCGGAGAAATGCGAGACAGTCTTTCTTTTGATATTGACGGAGCAGTTATTAAGTCTGACATTCTTTCGGTAAGAGATGAGCTCGGTGAAGTAGGTGGCAGACCTAAGTGGGCAGTTGCTTATAAATATCCGCCCGAAGAACAGGAAACTAAGCTTATTGATATTATAATTCAAGTTGGCAGAACGGGCGTTCTTACACCTAATGCAGTGCTTGAGCCTGTTAGGATTGCAGGTTCCACAGTAAGCCGTGCGACACTTCATAATCTTAACTATATTCGTGAAAAAGATATACGTATCGGTGATACGGTAGTAATACACAAGGCAGGGGATATAATCCCCGAAGTCGACAGAGTAGTAGTTTCAAAAAGACCCTATAATGCAAGACTTTATGATATGCCGAAAGAATGTCCGTCTTGCGGTGAACCTGTATTTCATGAAGAAACAGAAGCCGACCATAGATGCACAAATTCCGATTGTCCGGCACAGCTTCTCAGAACAATAGAGCATTTTGCATCGAAGGGCGCTATGAATATTGACGGAATGGGGCCCCAGATTATATCTCTATTTTACGAAAACGGAATGTTAAACAGTATTTCAGATATATATACTCTTGAAAAAGAAAAAATTGCATCTCTTGAACGAATGGGAGAAAAGTCTGCGGATAATCTTATACAGTCAATAGAAAATTCTAAAAACGCAGGACTGGACAAAGTATTATATGCTATGGGTATCAGGCAAGTAGGTGAAGTTGCGGCAACATCTCTTGCAAAGAAATACAGAAATATAGACGTGTTTTTTGATTTAAAAAAAGAAGAACTTACGCAGATTGATGATATAGGTGAGGTTTCTGCAGACTATATCGTTAATTTCTTTGCTCATGAAAAAACGCGTGAGCTTATTGAAAAATTAAAGCTGAGCGGCGTAAAAATGACGTATGAGGCAGAGGAACAAAGAGGAAATATCTTTGATGGCTCAACTTTCGTATTGACAGGAAAACTGCCGACAATGACCCGTGATGAAGCAGGGGCATTGATAGAAAGCTATGGCGGGAAAATTTCAAGCTCTGTATCCAAGAAGACAGACTACGTACTTGCGGGAGATGATGCGGGAAGTAAATTAACAAAGGCTCAGACTCTCGGCATAAAGATTATTGATGAGCAGGAATTAATGAATATGTTAGAAAGCTCAAAGTAGGTGAAAAAATGATAATAGATAAGGTAAAATTGTATGTAAAAGCCGGAGACGGCGGTAACGGGTGTGTGTCGTTCAGACGTGAAAAATACGTATCTCACGGTGGACCCGATGGTGGAGACGGCGGTAATGGCGGAAATATTATTCTTGAAATTGATGAAGGGGAGAACACACTTCTTCGTTATAAATATCATAAAAAATTTGTTGCTAACAACGGCGGAGACGGAATGAAGTCGAAGTTTCACGGCAAAACCGCAGAGGACTTAATACTTAAGGTTCCGCTCGGCACCGTTGTTAAGGATGCTGAAAGCGGAAGAATAATTAAGGATATGTCGGATAAAGAGCCTTTTGTTCTCTGTAAAGGCGGCAGAGGCGGCTGGGGGAACAGACACTTTTCTACGCCAACAAGACAGATACCGAGATTTGCAAAAAGCGGTATGAAGGGTGAAGAAAGGGAAGTTATATTTGAGCTTAAAATGTTGGCAGATGTCGGTTTGGTTGGTTTTCCTAACGTAGGAAAATCAATGCTTCTTTCGAAGATCAGCGCCGCAAGACCTAAGATAGCTAACTATGAGTTTACAACACTTTCACCTAATTTGGGTGTTGTTGATGCGGGAGAAGAAAACTCTTTTGTCGTTGCTGATATCCCCGGTATTATTGAGGGTGCATCGGAGGGGGCGGGTCTTGGACACGAGTTTTTAAGACATATAGACAGATGCAGATTACTTATTCATATAGTTGATGTATCGGGAATGACGGGCAGAGATGCTGTTGAAGATATTGAAAAAATAAATGCTGAGCTTGCTGATTACAGTGAGGATCTGGCAAGCAGACCGCAGATTATTGCAGCAAATAAATCTGATATGATTGAAGAGGGGAATTTTGATAAAGATGCCTTCGAAGAATACATCAAGAGTAAAGGCTATGAGCTGATGTATATTTCAGCTTTGACCGGAAGTAACGTTAAGGAGCTTATTCATAGGGCTGCCGCAAAATTAAAGGAACTTCCTCCGTTGAAGGTATATGAGGCAGATTACTTCCCCGAAGATGACGTGCTTGACGATAAGAACAATCACGATATTCTTATAAAGAACGTGAACGGTGTTTACGTGGTTGAAGCTGAGTGGATATATAATCTTATGGGTTCAATCAATTTTGAGGATTACGAATCTCTTATGTACTTCCAGAAAGTTTTGAAGAATGCAGGCGTGTTTGATAAACTTGAAAAATACGGCGTAAAAGACGGTGACACGGTCAGTCTTTATGACTTTGAATTTGATTTTGTGAAATAATTGCATTTTTTTGGCGTGATAATCTTATCGGGATATCACGCCAGTTTTTTGTTTATAAAAATGATCATTAATTTTCAATGAAAAAAAGAGAAAACTTGATTGGTTATCTACCATGTTTTCTCTTTCTGTGTTTTATTAAATAGTTATTCAAAATAATTTATAATTATATTTGCATCTTCAAAGCGTACGTTTTTTTCATCTGCACCGAAAATGCCGGCAATATATTCTCTACCGTCTTCAAATTTAAAGACGAAGATGAGTGAGTATTCTCCGCTTATAGATCCTGTTTTTAAGCCGATCGCATATGGAGAATAATATTTGCTATCTTCATCTAGAAGTTTGTTTGTGTTTACCCAAGTGTTTATTTCACCGCTCGCATAGAGCACGTCGTCGCTGTACATTCCAGCATATTTTGCAATTAACGGATTTGCCATTGCGGCTTTAGCGACAAGTGCCATATCTTCTGTAGTAGTATAGTGTGTTTCGTCCGCATAGCCGTCGGGCGCGGTAATAAATGTACCGCAAAGTCCTAATGTCTTCGTATAAGTATTAACACCATCTGTAAAAGACTTAAGTGCTTCCGTACCTGATGCGTTCTCTCCCTTGAACTCGCGGCCTACAGCCGCAGCAAGCACGTACGCGGCATCATTTCCCGAAGGCAACATCATTCCTTCTACAAGCATTTCTACTGTCAATTTGTGTCCCTTTTTTATATAAGCAATCGACGAGTTGGTTTTCACAAAGTCAAGTTCATCTCCCGCAGTCACAACACTTTCAGGTTCAAGCACAGAAAGCGCATAGAGTGCCGTTATAAGCTTCGATGTGCTTCCGGGATAAACAACCTTGTTCTTGCCTTTTGCGAAAACGAAACAGTCTTTTTGCACATCGTACACAAATCCCTGCGGCGATTTTATATTTATTTTACAAAGCTTATTGCTGTATGCGATAGCATACTCGTCTGAATCATCGTGCAAAATAGCGTTAGGTCTTGACTCAGCGCACGAAACAAAAACAAAAGCAAAAATAATTATAAAAGTGCATACAAGCGCTGTATACCATATCCTTTTCATTGTAAAAACTCCTTATTCGATATATGTTAAAAATTGTAACACCTTTTCGTTTTTTGAATTCTCCAATAAGAACATGATGCTTTGGACTGAGTTTGTTTATTGATTATATTTCAAAACCAATATTTTTAGCGATTTCTTCGTATTTGTCAAACTTATAACAAATATTATCTGCCGAGTGACTGTCGCTTGAAAGGATAACTTTTCCGCCTTTTTCTTTTATATACTGTAAAATCGGAAGAGAAGGATATGCTTCGGTTCTGTATCCTCTTGAAATTGCACCCGTGTTGATCTCAAAGGGCTTACCGTAGGGAAGCAGTTTATCTACTGCATCTCTATATGCTTTTACATATCGTGGATTTGTCTCATCAAAAAGCTTATAACCCTCGTTAAACTTTGTAATCAAATCAAAATGACCTATAATATCAGCTTTTGTTTTATTCAATACGTCGCCTATGAGTTTATAATAATCCTCAGCGTATGCATAGTAGTCTCCGTTGTAATGCTTATTAACAGCATTTACCGTAATCTGTTCGCTTTCATCAACGGGGATATATTCGTCATTTTTGCACAAGTAGTGTACACTTCCGATAGAATAGTCAAAATCGAGGTAGGGAACACCTGCGTAATAATCCTGTTCGATTCCGCAAAGCACTTGTATTTTGTCTTTATAGACTTCTTTTAGTCTGTTAACTTCCTCAAAATACTTCTGCATAACGGGTCTTGTCATACAGTAGCTTTCATCAAAACCTGTATTGCAGTGTCCGGAAATACCTATTGTTTTTAGCCCTTTATTTATACCTGCAACAATCATTTGTTCGGGAGTGTTTTTTCCGTCACAAAAGCTTGTGTGCATATGCAGATCACAAAGAATCATTTTGTCATTTTCTCCTGCTTAACCTTGTGATCAATTACGTGGCGTGATGCAAGCTCGTTATGAATATCTTCAAGGGAAATACCCATTTCTATCATAAGTACCATCACGTGATAGGTAAGATCGGCAATTTCATAGATAGTTTCTTTCTTATCGTTGCCTTTAGCACCTATTATAACTTCAGTACACTCTTCTCCGACTTTTTTAAGGATCTTATCGATACCTTTTTCAAAAAGATAGGTTGTGTATGATCCTTCCTTTTTTTCAGTTTTTCTGCCTTCAATAAGCTTCATAAGAGACTGTAATGAAAATTCGTGTAAGTCATCGCTCTGGAATACAGGGTTTTCAAAGCATGAGGTTGTTCCGAGATGGCAAGCGGGTCCATCAGGTTCTACCATAACTGTAAGAGCATCTTTATCGCAATCTGCCGTTATAGAAACGATGTGCTGGTAATTACCGCTTGTTTCACCCTTAAGCCAAAGCTGTTGTCTTGAACGGCTGAAAAAGCATGTAAGACCTTTCTCCATAGAAATCTGGAGACTTTCTTTGTTCATATATGCAAGAGTAAGAACCTGTTTGGTTTTTGCATCTACAACTATTGCGGGAATCAAACCCTTTTCGTCAAATTTGAGTTCGTTAATGTTAAGCATATTTATGTCCTTTCAATTGATAATTATATTCTCGTACAAATTCTGTTTGATTTTAGTTCTTGTTTAAGATCGTTAATTTCAACTTCTCCAAAGTGGAAGATGGAAGCAGCAAGTCCTGCGTCAACCTTGGGTAAGGTTTTGAATAAATCAACGAAGTGCTGTTTGTTTCCTGCTCCACCGGAAGCAATGACGGGAACGGAAACAGCGTTGCAAACTGCATCAAGCATTTCAAGGTCAAATCCTTTCTTTACGCCGTCTGTGTCAATGGAATTAACAACAATTTCTCCGGCGCCGTTTGAAACGCACTTTTTTATCCATTCAATAGCTTCTATACCTGTATTTTCTCTGCCACCTTTAGCAAACACTCGGAATATTCCGTCAACTCTTTTTACGTCAACGGATAAAACTACGCACTGATCTCCGTATAGTTTTGCGGCTTCGTATACGAGCGACGGGTTTTTAATTGCGCCAGAGTTTACGCTTACTTTATCGGCACCGCATTTTAAAACTCTGTCAAAGTCTTCTACAGTATTTATACCGCCGCCGACAGTGAGAGGAATGAATATTGTACTTGCAACTTCGCAAAGAATATCGGAAAAAAGTTTTCTTTCTTCAAATGATGCTGTTATGTCATAAAAGACAAGCTCATCGGCGCCGTTATCACTGTAATATTTAGCAAGTTCAACGGGAGATGATACGTCATTTAAGCCTTGGAAGTTTACTCCCTTTACAACTCTACCGTTCTTTACGTCGAGGCAGGGAATTATTCTTTTTGTAGTCATCGTGCCACCTCGATCGCTTCTTTTATTGAAATTGCCTTAGTGTAATATGCTTTACCGATTATTGCTCCGTAAATGTTTTGTTCGGCAAGTTTTTTTACGTCTTCAATGCTTGATACACCACCAGATGCAATTATTTGCATATTGCATTTTTTTGAAAGCTCTTTATAAAGCTCGTGGTTTGTACCTTTCATAGCGCCGTCTTTGGAGATATCAGTGCAAATAAGCGTTTTTATACCTATGTTTTGCATTTGCAGACAGAAATCAAAAGCGTCGAGGTTAGATTTCTCTGTCCAACCTTTGACAGCAACATAACCGTCTTTTATGTCAACACCAATAGCTATTTTTTCGCCGTATTTGTTAACTGCTTTTTCAGCAAAGGTTCTGTCAGTTACAGCGGCCGTTCCGAGTATTACTCTGTCAAGTCCTGCATCTATATATCTGTCTATTACGTCAATAGAACGAACACCGCCACCAACTTCGCAGAAAAGGTTGGTATCCTTTTTGATTTTACATACTGTTTCGAGGTTAGGTGTTGTGCCTAGCTTTGCTCCTTCGAGGTCAACTAAGTGAATATGTGTAGCCCCCTGTGAAAGAAAGTCTCGTGCGATCTCTGTAGGGTTATCACTGTAAACTGTCATCTGTGCATAATCACCTTTAAAAAGTCTGACAGCTTTTCCGTCATATAAGTCAATAGCAGGGTAGATTATCATATAACTCAAATACCGCCTTTCTCACAGAATGCGCGAAGAATATTAAGTCCAACGTTTCCGCTTTTTTCAGGATGGAACTGACATCCAAATATATTATTTTTGCCTACAGCCGCAGTAATATCAGCACTGTATTCAGCTGTTGCAATAAGTGAATCGTCACAACCCGATGCAAAAAAAGAATGAACAAAATATACGTAATCGTTTTCGTTTATATATTTAAAAAGTGGCGATTTTTCACCATGGAATTTAAGACTGTTCCATCCGATGTGCGGAATTTTTAAGTTTTTGTCAATAACGTCCGATAACGGTTTTATTTCACCCTTTAAAAGACCGAGGCCTTTTGATTCGCCGTATTCATAGCTTTTTTCAAAAAGCATTTGCATACCCAGACAAATTCCAAGAAGGGGTTTTCCGTTGTTTGCTTCGGAAATTACAACGTCTGCGAGTCCCGATGAAAAAAGCTTGTCCGACGCATCTTTAAAAGCGCCAACACCGGGAAGTATAATTTTTTCTGCTGATTTTATTGTTTCAGCGTCGTTTGTAACTATAGCATCAGCGCCAACGCAGGCGAGAGAGCTTTTTAGTGAGAATAGATTGCCTACTCCATAGTCAATTATTGCAATCATCAGAGAATCCCTTTCGTTGACGGTATTTCATTAGCTGACAGAGGGTCTTTTCTTGCAGCACTGCCGAGCGCTCTGCCTACAGCTTTAAAAGCTCCTTCAATAATGTGGTGCGCTTTTTTACCGCTTAATTGCTTTATGTGAAGTGTTAATTTTGCATTTCTGACAAAACCGAGCCAAAATTCTTCAACAAGCTCGGTGTCAAAATCACCCACTTTTTCTGTGGGGATCTGAAGATCAAATCCTAAATAATCTCTGCCTGAAATATCAACTGCTGCCAATATTAACGCTTCATCCATAGGTAACGTAATATCTCCGTATCTGTTAATTCCTCTTTTGTCGCCTATTGCATCAAAAAAAGCAATACCAAGGCAGATACCAATATCCTCAGCAGAGTGGTGATAATCTATGTGTGTGTCTCCTTTACATACTACTTCAAGGTCAAAACGGCTGTGTTTCGAAAAAAGTGTCAGCATGTGGTCAAGAAAGCCGCATCCGGTGTTTATTTTTGATTCACCTTTGCCGTCAAGTCTAATTTTTAAATAAATGTCAGTCTCTGCAGTTTTTCTGCAAACTTCAGCAACTCTGATCATTTTGTTCCTCCAGAATCTTATTCAGCGCAAAAATGAGCGCTGTCATTTGTTCTTTTGTTCCTACGGTTATTCTTACGTATTCGTTTATTCTGTCTTTAGAAAAATGACGTACGAGAATACCTTTTTGTTTTAATTTTTGATAAATATATTCGCCGTTTATCTTTGGGTGTTTGGCGAAAATAAAGTTTGATTTGGAATCTGTTAGTGTAAATCCCATTTCTTTTAACTTTTTGGATGTGTTTTCTCGGTTTTCGGCAATTATTTCGCAGTTTGTTTTAGTGTATAGTTCATCAGACAAAACTCCGAGGCCCGCCGCCATAGTCATTCTGTTAATGTTATAAGGATTTGTCGAATATTTTACAGTATTCAAATCAGCAATAAGATTTTTGTTTCCCACACCAAACCCAAGTCTTGCACCTGCCATTGAACGTGATTTCGAAAACGTCTGGCAAACGAGAAGATTATCGTATTTTTTAATAAGTGGTAAACAGCTTTCAGCCCCGAAATCGACGTATGCCTCATCGATTACTACAACGTTATTAGGGTTGGATTTAAGTATTTCCTCAATCTGTTCTAAAGAAAGGGTTATACCTGTAGGTGCGTTGGGGTTTGCTATAAAAATCGTTTTGTTTATGTTTTTATAGTCGTTTAAATCAATTGAAAAATCATCTTTTAAAGGAATTTCTGTATATGGAACGTTATTTAATTCTGCAAACACCTTGTAAAAACCGTAAGAGATATCGGGAAATGCTGCAGGGTGATTTTCGTCACAGAATGCCATAAATGCAAAATTAAGAATTTCGTCCGAACCGTTTGTCATTAATACTTCATTGTAAGATACGCCGCAAAGCTCAGCTGTTTTTTCAGTCAAAGCGCGGCACTCGGGGTCGGGATATAACTGTAAATTCCTTGATTCTTCTAATGCGCAAATCATTGCTCTCTCAGAAGGCGGAAAAGGTGATTCATTTGTATTTAATTTTATATACTGTGTGTCTTTAGGTTGTTCTCCGGGGGTGTAGGGAACAAGATTTTTATATTTTTCACTGAAAAATCTGCTCATTATTTTTCTCCCTGATATTATTCAAATCGTATTGTAGCACTTTTTGCGTGAGCGGTAAGTCCTTCTTTTTTTGCAAAGTAAGCGACGTCGTCAGCAACTTTTTTCAGTGCATTTTCCGTATAATATGTGTATTGTGTTTTCTTTACGAAATCATCGACTGATAAAGGACTTGAAAACTTTGCTGTGCCGCTCGTTGGAAGTGTGTGGTTTGGGCCCGCGTAATAATCGCCAAGGCTTTCGGGGCAGTATCTGCCCATAAACACAGATCCTGCATGTCTGATTTTATCAAGATAGTCAAAAGGATTATCCACACATAGTTCAAGATGCTCTGGGGCAATTTCGTTTGCTATTTCTATTGCCATACCAAGAGTGTCGGCAACAATTATTTTTCCGTTATTATCGATAGATTCTCTTGCAATTTCCTGTCTCTCAAGCATAGGAAGCTGGTTTTCAATTTCCTGTTGTACTGCAATAGCAAACTCCATAGAGTCCGTAACAAGAACTGCGCTTGCCATTTTATCGTGTTCCGCCTGAGAAAGAAGGTCTGCAGCAGTGAATTTAGGATCGGTTTTTCCGTCAGAAACGACAAGAATCTCAGAGGGACCTGCAATCATATCTATAGATACGTTTCCAAATACCTGTTTTTTTGCTTCTGCAACAAATGCATTTCCGGGTCCAACAATTTTATCAACCTTCGGAATAGTTTCAGTACCAAACGCCAGCGCTGCAATAGCCTGAGCGCCGCCAACTTTAAATATTTTATCAACGCCTGCAATTTTAGCGGCAGCTAAAATAACGGGATTGATTTTTCCTTTTTGAGAGGGCGGGGTAGTAATTACTACTTCTTTTACTCCCGCAATTTTAGCAGGAATTGAGTCCATCAGAACAGTGGAGGGATATGCTGCTGTTCCTCCCGGAACGTAGAGTCCCGCTCTGTCAACGGGAATAACCTTTTGTCCAACTACAATTCCATCTTCGTCGTTTATAATAAAACTGTTTCTGACTTGTTTTTCGTGAAATTTTCTTATGTTGTTTGCGGCTTTTTTTAATATTTCAATAAATTCCGTGGGTACGCTTTCAAAAGCTTCCTCTATTTCCTGTTCAGAAACCTCAAGCGATGTCAATTTTGCTTTATCAAACTTTTCACAATAAGTAAAGAGGGCAGAGTCACCGTTTCGTTTAACGTTGTCAATAATTTCTGTAACAATTGATTCAACGTTAATTTTGGGAACCGCTCTGGAGAAGATATCTTTATTTTCAACTTCGCCGTATTTTAATATTTTTATCATTTCTTTGCCTCTATCTGTGCAGACAATTCCTGCACGATCTTTTCTATTTGAGCATTTTTAAATTTAAAACTGGATTTATTCGCTATAAGACGAGCACTGATAGGGAAAATAGTTTCTTTGACTTCAAGATTATTTTCTTTCAGCGTAGTACCTGTTTCCACTATATCAACGATAACGTCAGAAAGACCTAAAATAGGTGCGATTTCAATAGAACCGTTAAGATGGATCATATCGATTTCGCGTCCTTTTAACGAATAGAAGTTCTGAGCAATATTTGTAAATTTGGTAGCAACCTTAAGAGTTTTCTGTGTATCGTCTTTAAACTCTTTTTTTGCGGCAACCGCCATTCTGCATTTACCTATATCAAGATCAAGAAGCTCATAAACGTCGGGATTGTATTCAAGAAGAATATCTTTGCCTGCAACGCCGATGTCAGCAGCTCCTCTTTCTACGTAAACTGCAGAATCAGAGGGTTTTACCCAGAAATATCTAACACAAAGCTCGTCGTTTTCAAATATCAGCTTTCTGTTATTTTCTTTTATAGAGGGACATTCAAAACCCGCTTTTTCAAACATATCGTATACTTTTTCTCCGAGTCTTCCTTTGGGAAGTGCAATATTAAGCATGGTTTTCAATGATTATCACCCCTTTGTCGTTCAATTTAAGAAGTTGCTTATATTTTATATCACAGGGAACACTTTTTTGAGCCATAACGCTTTTGCCGTTGTCGGTAAGCATTTTTATCGCATCATTGAGAGAGTTGAGATCGTCCCCGTCTTTATACAGAATAATCGTGTCTATATCAAATGTTTTTTCGGTTTCGTTAAATCTTTCGAGCATGTCGAGGTATACGGCAAAGCCTATAGCACCCGATCTTCTACCCATTTTCTGCATAAGCTTATCGTACTGTCCGCCTGACAAAACACCGGTCGGTATACTATTTATAAAGCCTTTGAAAACGATTCCGTTATAGTAGTTCATATCGTTTATAACAGAGAAGTCTATTCTTATATACTTCCCATAACCGTTTGCTTCAAGATTTTCGGCAATAGTTTTAAGTTCTTCGATCTTGTCCTTACTTGTGTAAGAAGAAATGCTTTCTTCAAGTGTTTTGATAACTTTTTTGGGGTCTCCATAGGTTAAAACAAGTTTTTTCAAAATCTCGCATTTATCATCAGGAATATTTTCTGATTTACAAATATTATAGATTTCGTGAGTGTTTTTTTCGCTTGCGCATTTCAGAATATTTTTTCTGTTTTCATCGGAGATTCCTATATTGTCTATAACATCAGACAGAATACCAAGGTGAGATATATCAAGAACACAGTCGTTTGAAATGCTTACAAGACTTTCAGCAGCAAGCATAAGTACTTCGTATATGTTGTATATATCAATAGCGCCGATACATTCAAGCCCTGATTGCATAATTTCTTTGTATGAGTGAGAGCCCTTGGAAATTCTGTAAACGTTCTCGTTGTAATAAACCTTTTTTACGTAATTTCCTTCGTCCTTTGTGTTTTTTATTATAGATAAAGTAACGTCAGGCTTCAGAGCTAAAAGCTTTCCGTTTGTATCTGTAAACGTGATTACGCTGTCGGACACAAGAAAATCTTTATTTCTTACGTAAAGGTCGTACTCTTCAAATTTACTCATTTTATACTGAGCATAGCCGTACTTGCCGTATAATTGGCGAAGCTTAAATATGGCTTTTTCTTCATTTTTCAGAACATTTGTGTTTATATCCATTGTTATTTTTCCTCAATTTCAGAATATTTTTCAATAGCTGCCTTATACCCACCGCTTCCGTAGTTCAAACATTTGTTTACACGGCTTATCGTTGCAGTGCTGACACCTGTTTTTGATAATACTTCCTGATAACTCTTTCCGTTATCAAGCAAAAATGCAACCTCAAGTCTTTGTGACATATCCTGAATTTCTTTAATTGTGCAGATGTCTTCAAAAAAACGTCTGCACTCATCAGGTGTATCAAGATTCACAATAACCTTAAAAAATTTATCTGTCAGTTCGTTGTGGATGTTTTTCATATTTATCACCTTTTATAAATCTTATTTCCTATAATTAATAAGAACAACGAATAGTTTAACACACTAAAGTGATAAAGTCAATAGGTTTTGTACATAATTTCTCTAAAAAAACAAAAATAAACATTGTAAACAAAAACAAAAATAAAACAAGCACTTTCTTGCGTTGTTTGTGCAAAAAAGCGCCTGTGTTTTATTATTATTATTATTTCTGAATTGTATTAACTGTTTCTGATTGCATTATTAAAAATGAATATAACTCCAATAATCAATATTACAAAAAAAGCAACTGCAATACCGAAGATTATAGAACTGAGAAGTGAAGATGTCAGTGTTGTAGAAAGAGCGATTGTTGAAATTATAAAACTTCCTATTGAACCGAACAGTAAAAATCTTAGATAATATCTGCTGTTTTGTGAAAGTTGGTTGTTTCTTTGAGTTCTGAAAATAAAATACTCAGCAAGAAAACCGAGAACCAATATGCTTGTAATTAATTGAATTGTCAGAAGTGTAACTGCATTTGTGAAAAATGCGGGCCATATTATTCCGGCAATTATACCAACGATAATTCCGAAAAGTGTTGCCAATGCAATTTTGAGATAGAAGTTGTTGTTATTTGGACACATTTTATTACCTCCTTTCTTTTTATACTCAATACATTATATGAGTATCGTAAAAAAAGAGATAACAAAAACGCACCCATATTTAATGAGTGCGTTATTGGTTTTATAAAGAAATCATTACTGAGCGTTACCTACGATAACAGCAAAGTCAGCAGCCTTGAGAGAAGCGCCGCCGATGAGTCCGCCGTCAACGTTAACCTTAGAGAGAAGCTCAGCAGAGTTAGCAGCGTTCATAGAACCGCCATACTGGATTGTAGTAGCTTCAGCAACAGTGTTTCCGTATTTAGCGGAAAGTACGTTACGGATAATTCCGCAAACTTCGTCAGCCTGTTCAGCAGTAGCAACCTTTCCTGTGCCGATAGCCCAAACGGGTTCGTATGCAATAATTATATTTTTCATCATTTCTTCATCTACATTGAGAAGAGCAATCTTTGTCTGCATAGAAACAATTTCTGCTGTAATATCCTGTTCGCGTTCTTCAAGAACTTCACCAACGCAGAGGATAACCTTAAGTCCTGCTTTGAGTGCAGCCAAAACTCTCTGGTTAACAGTCTTGTCTGTTTCGCCGAAATACTGTCTACGTTCGCTGTGGCCGATAATTACATATTCAGCGCCAATTTCGAGGAGCATATCAGCAGCGATTTCACCTGTAAATGCGCCTTTTTCTTCGAAGTGAACGTTCTGAGCGCCGATTTTGATGTTAGAGCCTTTTGCAGCTTCAACAGCTGTTGCAATATCAACAAAGGGAACACAGAGAATTGTTGTGCAGTTATCTTTACCTGCAACGAGAGGCTTAAGTTCTTCGATAACAGCCTTTGCCTTAGAGGGAGTAAGATTCATTTTCCAGTTACCAGCGATAACTGTGTTTCTTGTCTGTCTGTTCATTTTATCTACCTTCTGTTTATATTTAAATATATTTGATTTATTTATCGTTAAGGCATGAAATTCCGGGAAGATCCTTGCCTTCAAGGAATTCAAGAGATGCGCCGCCGCCTGTAGAGATGTGTGTCATCTTATCAGCAAAACCGAGCTGTTCGATAGCTGCAGCTGAGTCACCGCCACCGATTATGGAAATAGCGCCGCTTTCAGCAACTGCAGTTGCAACAGCTTTTGTGCCGCCTGCAAACATTTCCCATTCAAATACACCCATAGGACCGTTCCAGATTACAGTTCCTGCACTCTTAATAGCATCAGCAAAAAGTTCTTCTGTCTTAGGTCCAATATCAAGACCCATATAACCTGCAGGGATATCGTCGGAGTTTACAACAATTACGTGGCAGTCTTCAGCAAATTTGTCGCCTGCGCGGTTGTCGAGAGGAAGAAGGAACTTAACGCCCTTAGCTTCTGCTTTCTTTATAAGTTCGAGAGCGAGTTCGAGCTTGTCTTCTTCGTATTTAGAGTCTGCAATTTCGTGACCGAGTGCTTTGTTGAACGTATAAGCCATAGCACCGCCGATAATAAGTGTATCTACCTTGTTAATAAGGTTTTCGATAACACCGATCTTGTCAGAAACTTTAGCACCGCCAAGAATAGCAACAAAGGGGCGCTTAGGATCGGAAAGAGCACCGCCCATAACGGAGATTTCCTTCTGGATAAGATAGCCGCAAACTGCGGGCATTTCGGGGCAATACTGAGCAATACCTGCTGTTGTAGCGTGTGCTCTATGAGCTGTACCGAAAGCATCGTTTACGTAAACGTCAGCCATTGAAGCAAGCTTCTTAGCAAAATTCTCTTCGTTCTTTTCTTCTTCTTCGTGGAAACGTACGTTTTCGAGAAGGAGAACTTCGCCGGGCTTAAGATCCTTAGCCTTAGCCATAGCGTCTTCGCCTATTACGTCTTTAGCCATGATAACTTCTTTGCCGAGAAGCTCGGAGATTCTCTTTGCAACAGGAGCAAGAGAAAGCTTTGTAACGTCATCTTTAGCCTTTTCAAGAATTTTTGCCGCAGCTGCTTCTCTTTCTTCTTCGGGAAGAGCGTCGATTTTCTTCTTGTCTTTTTTGTTGAGCTTAAGAGTTTCGTTCATAACGTTGTGGGGGCGTCCCATATGAGAGCAGAGAATAACTGCTGCTCCGTTGTCAAGGAGGTACTTGATTGTGGGCAATGCGCCTACAATTCTCTTATCGTCGGTGATAACTCCGTCCTGCATAGGAACGTTGAAATCGCATCTTGCAATAACTTTCTTACCTGCAACAGCGATATCTTCAATGGATTTCTTGTTGTACATCATTTCACCTCAAAAAATATTTTTATTAAAATTATTTTTAATTTTTAGTATGATAAGTAAATCTCGGTTATAAAAGGATTTAATCACATACCTATCTAAGATATTATAACACAGTGCAACTTATTTTACAACATTTTTTTGTTAATTTAGCAAAAAATTACAATATTAACAAAATAGCGCTAATTACAATTAAAAATATACCTAAAATTATATATAAATAATTGACTGTCAAATACGATTATGATATAATTAAAGACATAATTCAAGGGACTACCCCTTATTAAAATGATTTAAGGAGAAAAATATTATGGTAGGATTGGTTTTTGGACTTATTGCATTGGTGATAGGTATAGGTGGCGGTATTATAATACGTAATAATATCCGTTTGAAGAAATTTTCTGTTATTGCAATGGTGGTAGGAGCACTCTTGTGCATTGTATGTGTTTTCCTCGGTTGTATTGCTTCTGTTCCCACAGGACATACAGGTGTTGTAACGACTTTTGGTCGTGTTGAAAAAACGACATTTGATGCAGGCTTTAACATAAAAGCGCCTTGGCAGGCAGTTGTAAAAATGGATAACCGTGTACAGAAGGCTAACACTTTGTTGTCTTGTTTTTCGTCTGATATTCAGGAAGTAACAGTATCTTATACACTTAACTATCAGATTGATAAGGCTAATGCGCAAGAGCTTTATAAAACCGTTGGTATAGCTTATTACGATACGGTTATAGTCCCCAATATTGCTGAAGCTGTTAAGGTAGTTACAGCAAGATATACCGCTGAAGAATTAGTAAGCGCAAGAGCAGAGCTTGCGGAAGCAATTGAGAAGGTTCTTACTGATAATTTATCAAATTATAATATTCAGGTTGTATCAGCAGCTATTGAAGATATGGACTTTACTGATGCATTTACAAACGCTGTAGAAGCTAAACAGGTTGCAGCACAGAATAAATTACAGGCTGAGATAGAACAAGCCCAGAAGGTTATGGAGCAAAAGGCTGCTGCAGAAATGGCTGTTATTCAGGCAAATGCAGCTGCTGAAACCTCAAAGATTCAGGCTCAGGCAGAGCTTGAGGTTACGAAGATTCAGGCAGATGCATCAGAATATGCAGGTCAAAAAGAAGCTGCTGCAAACGATGCTATTGCAAAGAGCTTGACAGAGTATTTGATTAAGTATTATTATATTCAGGAATGGGATGGTAAACTTCCCGAAACTTACGTTGGTTCTGATGACGTCAGCACAATCATAAACGGAATTACTAACGCAAAGTGAGATAAATACATAGGAGTTTTAAATGAGTAATATTAAGGATATTTCGCTTGCGCAGTCGGGTGAGGATAAAATAAAATGGGTCGAAAGCTATATGCCCGTTTTGAATATAATAAAAAAGGAATTTGAACAGACAAAGCCTTTTGCCGGCAAAAGAATATCGATGTCTATTCATCTTGAGGCTAAAACAGCATTTTTGGCAAAGGTTTTGAAAGCCGGCGGTGCTGAGGTATACGTTACGGGTTGTAATCCTCTTTCGACACAGGATGATGTTGCGGCGGCGCTCGTTAAAGACGGTTTTGAGGTTAACGCATGGCGAGGTGTTAACGAAGAAGAATACAAAGCACACCTTATAAAAACCCTATCTCTTTGTCCTCACGTAATGATAGACGACGGGGGCGACTTGATAAACTTGCTTCAAGGGGAATGTCGCGAATACGGTAAGGATCTTATCGGTGGTTGCGAAGAAACAACAACAGGCATTCACAGACTTAAAGCCAAGGAAGCTCAGGGTAAACTCGATTATACGATGATAAATATTAACGATGCCGACTGTAAGCACCTGTTTGATAACAGATACGGAACGGGTCAATCTACGCTTGATGGCATAATGAACAGCACAAACCTCATAATTGCAGGAAAAACGGTTGTAATTGCCGGTTACGGCTGGTGTGGCAAAGGAATTGCTATGCGTGTAAAGGGTATGGGTGGAATCCCTGTTATAACCGAGATCGATAGCGTTAAAGCTATTGAGGCTGTTATGGACGGCTTTGCTGTAATGAAAATGGACGATGCTGCAAAAATCGGGGACTTGTTTATTACGGTTACCGGTTGCTGCGACGTAATAAGAAAAGAACACTTTGAAGTTATGAAAGACGGTGTGCTTATATCAAATTCAGGTCATTTTGACTGTGAAATAGATAAGAAAGCTTTAGCTGAATGTGCTGTCGAGGTGTTCCATAGGAAGCCCAATATTATGGGATACAGAATGAAGGATGGTCGAGTACTGAATCTTATGGCAGAGGGAAGGCTTGTTAATCTTGCAGCCGGAAACGGTCATCCCGCGGAAATAATGGATATGAGCTTCAGTCTTCAGGCAAAATGTCTTGAATATCTCGTAAAAAACGAAGGCAAGATGGAGCACAGATTATACAGTGTGCCTGTTGATATCGATAAAAAGGTTGCAGAGCTTAAGCTTAAATCTCTTGGAATTACAATAGACGAATTAAGTAAAGAACAGATCGATTATTTAAACAAAGCTGAATAAAATCATAAAAGGTGAGTAGGTTTTCTACTCACCTTTTGTGTTTGTTGAGAATAATATATAACAGTATATTTATGAGAGAGGGCTATTATATGGTTATATATGTTGTTCAACCTGGTGACACGCTCGAATCGATAGCAAGGGAATACGGTGTGCCACTGTCCAGACTGATTTCACAAAACGAGCTTACCGATACAGAAAATCTCGCTGTCGGTCAGACTATTGTGATATTATATGCGGAAGAAGTTTATACGGTCAGAAGCGGTGATACGTTAGCAAGCATAGCAAACTCCTATGGAACTACAATAAATAACTTGCTTCAGAATAATCCTCAGCTTATGGGGAAAACTGAGGTTTTTGAAGGACAGACACTTATTATTTCTTATGATACACAAAAGCTTGGAAATATTGCCGTAAATGGATATATTTATCCTTTTGTTGATAGAGATACATTAATCCGAACATTGCCTTATTTAACGTATCTTACGCTTTTTACATATGGTTTTATGCCCAACGGAGAGCTTGTCGATAGAGGAATTACGGAGTTTGGTTTAAATGAGGATGAAATTATTTCTTTATCAAGAGAATACGGCGCAGCCCCGATTATGCATTTATCTACCTTGGGCGAAAACGGCCTTTTTAACAGTGAGCTAGGTAATGCTTTGTTGAATAATCCCGAAGCACAAAACGTATTGATTCAGAACATAGTTTCCAAAATGATCGAAAAAAATTATTACGGTCTTGATATAGATTTTGAATATCTTGATACAGCAAACAGAGACCTATATACAACATTTTTAAGCCGTGTTCAGCAGGCTATGTCTGAAAACGGATTTATACTTATCACAGCGTTAATACCTAAGGCTTCATCCGATCAACCGGGAGCATTATATGAATCCCACGATTACGGCGGAATAGGTGCTGTAAGTGATTACGTGTTGCTTATGACTTATGAATGGGGATATGCCTTCGGACCTCCTATGGCTGTAGCTCCGTTGAATGAGGTTGAACGAGTTGTGAGATATGCAGTGACTGAAATACCTTCTGATAAGATTTTTTTAGGTGTTCCGAATTATGCATACGATTGGCCTTTACCTTATGAAAGAGGTAAAACAAAGGCGGAATCATTGACAAACGTTGATGCTGTAAATCTTGCTGTTAAAACCGGTTCTGTAATTATGTTTGATGAGTATATGCAAACTCCGTATTTTTTCTATAATCTTGATGGTGTAAGGCATGTTGTATGGTTTGACGATGCAAGAAGCATTGAAGAAAAGTTGAATTTAGTATCAAAATACAACTTATACGGCGCATCGTATTGGAACGTAATGAAGTGGTTCCCGCAAAATTGGCTTGTATTAAATTCCATGTACAATATTGATAAAATACTGTAAAAACAAAAAAGTCTGCCTTTGTGGCAGACTTTTTTGTATTAAATTTATTTTTTTAGGTTTGTAAAATAATTAAGGAGATAAACCGATGCTATTATTGCTGAAATAACAACGAAAATACCAACCATACCTTTAAGCGCAAAGGGCAGTGTATACAAAAAATTATCAATACTAAACATTATACTTCCTCCATATATCTATTAACCAAAGAAGTTAAGGATCAAGCCACCCGCAATAACGGATGCAATCTGTCCTGAAACGTTAGCTCCTGCAGCATGCATAAGAAGGAAGTTCTGATTGTCTTCCTTGAGTCCCATTTTGTGTACAACACGTGCAGACATCGGGAATGCGGATATACCTGCAGCACCAATCATAGGATTGATCTTGTTCTTTGAGAAAAGATTCAGGAATTTTGCAAACAAAACACCGCCGAATGTATCAAATACAAATGCTACAAGTCCGAGAGAAAGGATCAAAAATGTATCCCATGTCAAGAACTGGCCATATTGCATCTTGGTAGCAACGGTCAAGCCAAGCAACAAAGTGATAAGGTTTGCAAGAACCTTTTGTGCTGTTTCTGAAAGGGAATTGAGAACTCCACATTCACGGATGAGGTTTCCGAACATAAGGAATCCAATAAGTGCAAGTGACTGGGGAGAAACAAGACCTGTAATTATTGTTACAACGATAGGGAAAAGAATTTTTGTGAGCTTTGTTACGTTCTTACCCTTTGTGTTCATACGGATAAGTCTTTCTTTCTTCGTTGTAAGAAGTCTGATAACAGGGGGCTGTACAATTGGAACAAGCGCCATATACGAATATGCGGCAACTATAATTGCGCCTATATACTTTGATTCGAGTACGTTTGCCACGAAAATAGATGTAGGACCGTCAGCTGCTCCAATAATAGCTATTGATGCAGCATCATTGATTTCAAATCCAAAGAGTGATGCCATTGTTAATGTAAAGAATATGCCAAACTGTGCTGCAGCGCCGAATAAGAACAGCTTAGGATTTGTCAATAGCGGTTCAAAGTCGATCATAGCGCCAATGCCGATAAATAAAAGCAACGGGAAAAGTTCGTTTGCAATTCCGGCATTAAACAAGATGTCAATAGCACCTTCTTCGCCGATTGCACCTGATAGGGGAAGGTTTACGAGGATTGCACCAAAACCCATTGGTAGAAGAAGGGTAGGTTCCATATCTTTTTTGATTGCAAGATAGATCAACAGTCCACCGATCAACCACATAACGCAGTGTTGCCAACGGATTTCAAAAAGGTTACCGAAACCCATTTCAACAATAAAATCTTTTACTTGTGTCATTTCTGTTTGTGTCTCCTTTATATTTTTGGGTAAATTTATTATAAACTTATTAGATGCTTAAAGAATGGAATTAACGATGTCGTTCATATTGTAAAGACCTGGTTCTTTGCCGATTATAAACTGAGCGGCTCTGATTGCTCCTTCGGCAAAAACATCTCTCGACGATGCTGAGTGAGAAAGCTTTATGATCTCGTCTTTTCCTGCAAAAATGACCTCGTGTTCACCAACAATTGTTCCACCTCTGATAGCGTGAAGACCGATTTCTGACTGTTGTCTCTTTTTATGCTCCGTATGTCTGTCATATACATATTCGGTTTCGATTTCTCTTGTTTCTTTTAGTGCATCTGCAATCATAAGAGCAGTTCCGCTGGGAGCGTCAAGCTTTTGGTTGTGGTGTTGTTCGATTATTTCAATATCAAATGCCGTTCCGAGAGAGAGACATGCTTTTTTTGCCAATGCAATAAGAAGATTTATACCAAGAGACATATTTCTTGAGTAAAATACAGGAATAACCTCTGAGGCTTTTTTTATTGCTTCTGTTTCCTCGGGGGTGTGTCCTGTCGTTGATACAACGATAGGTAGGTTTCTTTTGATTGCATAATTAAGTAAACCCTCTGTTGCGGTATGAAACGAGAAATCAACGATAACGTCGCAATTGCCGTTAAATTCATCTGCTGACGTAAACGTAGGAAATTCCGATGAATTTTTATTGTTTATTACGTCAATACCGGCAACTATATTGCATGAGGGATTGTTTGAAACTGATTTCACGACAGCGTTGCCCATTCTGCCGTTACAGCCTGTAAGTAATATATTTACCATTTTTCAATTCCTTTGTTTTTATTGTCCGTTTTAATTATATCAAGTTGTGCTTCTTCAAAGCCGCTGTGAGTCTTGCTTTTGTGTTTTCTTCCATTTCGCAGAGGGGAAGTCTCATTTCGTCAGTACACATACCCATAAGAGCGCACGCTGTTTTTGCGGGAATGGGGTTCACTTCACAGAACAAAGCATTAACGAGATCAAGAAGTTTGAGCTGAAGTGCCGCGCTTTCTTTAACCTTACCTTTGAAGTATAGTTCACATATATCGTGTGTTTCTTTAGGCATTACATTTGAAAGAACAGAGATAACGCCCTTGCCGCCCAAAGAAAGAATAGGAACGATCTGGTCATCGTTTCCGCTGTAAATAGGGAGATTATCGCCAAGTTCTGCAGCAATTTCTGCAATAGCGCTAATATTACCCGAAGCTTCTTTAACAGCAACTATGTTTTCGTGTTTAGCGAGCTCCTTGTACACGGGAAGGGAAATGTTGCATCCGGTACGTGAAGGAACGTTATAAAGTATAACGGGTTTTGTGATCGAATCAGCAATAGCTGTAAATGATTTAATAAGACCCTTGGGTGTAGCTTTGTTGTAATAGGGGGTAACAACGAGTACAGCGTCAGCGCCAACGTCGCAGCTGTATTTAGAAAGCTCGATGGCATAATCTGTGTCGTTGCTTCCTGTGCCTGCAATAACGGGAACTCTGCCTGCAGTTCTTTCAACTGCGAATCTGATACAGCCGCGGTGTTCGTCGTCTGTTAATGTTGATGCTTCACCTGTTGTTCCGCAAATTACAATTGCATCAGTTTTGTTGTTGATTTGGAAATCAATAAGATTTCCAAGTGCGTCGTAATCGACTGTTCCGTTTTTAAATGGGGTAACGATTGCTACTGCAGCGCCTTCAAATACTAATTTTTTCATGGTAATACTCCTTTTTTTGATAAAAAATAAAAAAACCGGTTGAAAACCAGCTTACCATGTAATATAATATAAACGATGTTCAAAACTACGGGTCGTCGTGTTGATTATAATACATGATAGCCCTCCATCAGATACGCTGATGACAGTCCGACACTTATTGAGTGCCGGCCCAGCCCTACGCATTAAACCGCTTATATGCGAAAGACTTCGGCGAGTTCACCTTTCGGTACGTATAAACGGCAGCGGAGCCTGTACATACCTATTCTTTGAATTCGCACCTCTATCTAACATATATGATATCATTTCATATTGTTTTTGTCAATAGATTTTTCGATATATCGACACGAAAGGATAAGCATATTTAAATGATTGTAAACAAACTGCATAACACTGATCTGAAAAAAAGTGATTTTTGGTATGACCTTCCCGAAGAATTGATCGCACAGACTCCTCTGAAACAGAGGGATTCGTCAAGACTCCTTGTTTTAAACAGAGATAACGGAATCATAGAACATCGTATCTTCAAGGATATTGTCGACTACTTTAACGAAGGTGATGTTCTTGTTATAAACAATTCTAAAGTAATTCCCGCAAGACTGATTGGCAAAAAAAGCGATAGCGGGATTGACGTTGAGGTTTTCTTGCTGAAAAATATAGAGCTCGATGTCTGGGAGGTTATGACTTATCCCGGAAGAAGAACTAAGATTGGTACTAGTATAGTATTCGCGGATGGTAAGCTTCGTGCAGAGGTTATTGATATTGTTGACGGCGGAAACAGAATTGTCAGATTTGATTATGATAAATCCAATACTCTGATGGCGTTGATTGATGAGATTGGTAATATGCCTTTGCCGCCTTATATAAAAGAAAAGCTTGAAGATAGCTCTAGGTACCAGACGGTCTATGCAAAATATGACGGTTCATCTGCAGCGCCTACGGCAGGGCTTCACTTTACAGAAGAATTGTTCGCAGCACTAAGAGAAAAGGGTGTTAAAATCGCTCCTGTTATGCTGCACGTTGGACTTGGAACGTTCAGGCCTGTAAAAGAAGAAAAAATAATGGACCACGTTATGCATTCTGAGTACTTTTCAGTATCGAAAGAAAGTGCAGATATAATTAATAATTGCAAAAAGAACGGTGGCAGAGTTATTGCTGTGGGAACGACATCTTGCAGAACACTCGAAAGTGCCTCGGATAATGACGGAACCGTAAAAGCTATGTCGGGAGACACCGGGATTTTTATTTATCCGGGATATAAATTTAAAGTTGTAGACAAGCTTATAACAAATTTTCATTTACCTGAAAGTACGCTTATGATGCTTGTTTCTGCCTTTTCTAACAGAGAAACGGTTTTAGATGCTTATAGAGTTGCTGTTGAAGAAAAATACAGATTTTTCTCATTCGGTGATGCAATGCTTATCTTATAAAAAAGATGTTTTATTGAGGTTTTTTAGATATGAAAACTAAAGTTGCAGCAGTTGTGGGTCCTACAGCTTCGGGAAAAACTGCTTTATCTATTGAGTTGGCAAAACAAATGAACGGTGAAATAATTTCATGCGATTCAATGCAAATCTACAAATTTATGGATATAGGAACTGCTAAACCAACCAAAGAAGAAATGAGTAATATTCCACATCATTTAATTGATATTATTACACCCGATGTTGAATTCTCTTGTGCTGATTATTCTGTTCTTGCCAAGGCAAAAATAGAGGAAATCAATAATAGGGGGAAATTACCTATTTTTTGCGGAGGAACGGGGCTTTATGTTGACCACGTTTTGTCAAATACAACATTTTCGGATGCGGGTAGAGATGAAGATTACAGAAAACTTCTTGAAACAAAGATAAACGAAGAAGGAATAGAAGAAGTATATAATCTTTTGAAGACTATTGATCCTGAAAGCGCAATGTCTATTCATAAAAATAATACAAAAAGGGTGATTCGGGCATTGGAGATTTTCCACGTTACCGGTAAAACAAAAACCGAATGGGACAGAGAATCAAAAGGTTATGAAACACCTTATGATTCAACCATGATATGCCTTGATTTTCGAGACAGAGACAAGCTATATGAGCGGATCAACAAGAGGGTAGACCTAATGATTGAAGCGGGTCTTGTTGAAGAAGTTCGTTCATTGTTATTTGATGGAAAATATAAGCTTTCGAATACTGCCGGCCAGGGGATTGGGTATAAAGAGATTATTGAATATTTAAACGGTGACATTTCTCTTGAAGACGCGATCGAAAAAATAAAAAAAGGCACAAGGAATTACGCTAAAAGACAACTTACATGGTTCAAAAGATATGATAATTGTAATCGCATTTACGTAGATGAATGCAAGAATTTTGACGAGATTGTAAATATTGCAAAAATGACGTTATGCAATTGAAATTTTTTTATAATTGTGATATAATTAAATAAATATATAGTTATACATTTGAAAGGAGCGAGGGAAATTACAAATAAACATATAAAAAATGCGTCTGTTTATGTATTCAGCGCTCTGCTTTCAATTGTTTTGATTTGGTATATTGTTTATCACCTGTTTGGAGCATTTGATAAAAAAATTGAAACAACACCTGCTATTCTTGCGACGAAGTCCAATAGTCTATTGCTTGATGCATATGTAATGAGAGATGAAACCCTGATTTATGCAAAAAACAAAGGCGGAGTTAACTATTTATATGAAGACGGAGAAAGGGTTGGTGTTGGCGCTGCTGTCGCCAAGATTTACTCGGGACTTGGTGCAGAAGAGGCTTCTAATAGAATCCTTGAGATCGATAAAAAAATAAATATTTTAGAAAACAGTAGTATTGCTGAAGATGCAACCAAGATCGATACCAACGTTATTGACAATAAAATATCTGAGCTTCTGTTTATAATACGCGATAAGATTGAAGACGGTGATATAGAATATGCTCTGTATAAGAGAGATGAGTTGATCACGTACATGAACAAGAGACAGATATTAACTCAAAATATCTCGAATTACAATGATCAGATAACTGTTTTAAAGGCAGAAAGAAATAAACTTTCGCAGCAACTTGTCAATTTTGAAGGTGACGTAATAGTTCCCAATGCAGGCTTCTTCTATTCCAGTGCTGACGGATATGAAGAAGTGTTTGATGTTTCTAAGATTTCTCGCCTAACTATAGATGAGTATCACAAAATGGTTGACTCAGAGCCGTATGACTTATCAAACAGTACTGCTGTGGGTAAAATCGTTAACTCAAACGAATGGTATATTTTATCAGAGATCAATACAGATCAGGTGAAAAGATTTACCGAGGGGAACAGTTATGATATAAAATTTCCTTACAATTCTGACGTTTCTGTTAAAATGAGACTTGAGAAAATTATAAAAGAAAATGACGACGATAGGGTTGTTCTGGTATTTAAGACCAATGTTATGCCGTCAGGTTTCAATTATCTCAGAAAACAGAACATCCAGATAATCGAAGAGAGTAATACGGGATATAAGGTTCCTTCTAACGCAGTTCGTGTTGTTGACGGTGTTATGGGTGTATACGTTCTGAGCGGAAACAAGGTCGCGTTTAAGGAAATAGAAGTCCTTGTTGAGCAAGACGGATATTTTATTGTTAAAGAACAGCCGTCTTATGTTGACGATAAGGATTATAAAAAGAAACTTGGATTATACGATATGATAATAGTATCGGGTAAGTCATTGTATGACGGAAAGATCATCAGTATGTCGGGGGGAGATTCATGACGATTCAGGAATTAAATTCTGAGACAAAACAAATTCTTGAAAACAATATTGACTCAGTAAGAAAGTCTATATCACAACATATAAAGGGAAAGGATATTACTCTGCTTGCTGCAACAAAAACTGTTCCCGCTACGGTTATAAACTATGTTACAAAGGAGCTTGGGGTTACTGATATTGGTGAAAACAGAGTTCAGGAGCTGCTTGAAAAATACGATGAGCTTGATTTGGACGGAGTAAAGCTTCATTTTATCGGAAAACTTCAGACCAACAAGGTTAAATACATAATAGATAAAGTTGATATGATCCATTCGCTCGACAGTGTTAAGTTGGCTAAGGAGATAGACGCCCGAGCTAAAAAAATCGGAAAAGTTATGGATGTGCTTGTCGAGATCAACAGTGGTAGGGAAGAAAATAAGTCGGGGGTTTTTCCTGAAAACGTGTCTTCTTTTCTTAAAGAGCTTGAAATTTTTGAGAATATAAAAATCAAAGGTTTTATGACGATTGCCCCTGTTTGTATTGAAAAATCGGATTATAGAAAATATTTTAAAGAAACTTATTCGATTTTTATTGACAATTTGCAAAATAAACAGCATAATATAAGTATGGAGTTTTTGTCCATGGGCATGACCGATAGTTTTGATATTGCTATCGAAGAGGGAAGTGATATTGTCAGAATCGGTTCTGCAATATTCGGATCAAGATATAATTAAAAAAATATATATAAAAATTTGGAGGATATTATGGCAATTTTTGACAAAATCAAGGGGTTTGTAAATCCTGACAGCATCAATGAGAGCTACGATGACGGTTATGATTATATAGACGAGGAAGGCGATATTCAGGGAAGCTACAACGATTCGTCATATCAGTCTCAGTCATTCCAGAGCGTTTCCGGAGGAGCAGGTATGAGCCTTAACGGTAATTCTCTTGAACTTAAGGTTATTCGTCCCGACCGTTTTGAGAGTGTTTCTCAGATTGCTGACCACCTTCTCAACAAGAGAACAGTTGTACTTAACCTTGAAGCTACAAACAAGGAAACAAGCAGAAGAATTATTGACTTCTTGAGCGGTGTTGCATATTCAATCAGCGGTAACCTCAAGAGAGTTGCTAACAACACTTTTGTTATTACTCCTTGCAACGTTGATGTTTCTAACGACGTTCAGGAAGCTCAGAAGGCACAGCCTAAGGCACAGAGCGCAGATATTTACGATAACATCTAATATAATTTTTAAATAAGCTTATAAAAATGACATTCTACCCGATTATATTTATATAAATACAGTCGGGTAGATAAAGTTATTTTTAAAGAAAATATTTATTTGCGGAGAATTAGACGGTTTTGGAGCAGGTAATATATTTTTTGATAGCAATAATTCGTAGCACTGTGATAGTGATGAATTATCTTGTTATTATAAGGGCGATTATGTCGTGGTTTCCCGGGAGTGCTGACGGAGCTCTCGGAAGTTTTGTTTATACTGTAACAGAGCCTTTAGTCAGTTTTGTTGGAAGTATAATTTACAGAGTCCGTTTTTTAAGAGATATTCCTATTGATTTGTCACTTTTCTTTTCGTGTATTTTGTTGAATATTCTCTTATTGTTTTTATAAAAAAATAACAGAGGTGCAATAATGATACCCCCGTATGAGTTGAAAAATAAAGACTTTTCGAAGGTTATGCGTGGATATAATCCCTCGGAAGTTGATGAGCATTTTAATTTTATAATTGAGAAATATACAGAACTTTACAGAGAAAATGACGAGCTTGAAAGAAAGCTGAAAACAGCTTATGCAAAGCTTGATGAAATAAAGAACGAAGAAGAATCTATCAGAAATGCAATGGTAAATGCTCAGCGCGCAAGCACAAAGATCATGACCGAGGCTAACGACAGAGCAGATATTATAATTAATACTGCCCGCAAAAGTTGTGATAGAATTCTGTCTGATTTTAAAAAGAAAATACAGGAAGAACGCGCTATACTTGTTGGGCTTAATAAAGCTATAGCTGAATTTAAAGATAAATTATTTAAAATTTATCATACCCATATATCGTATGTTGAAGAAATTGAGCTTCTTGATGAGGATGAGATAATAAAATATTCTCTTTCTGATGAAAGTTATACATCTGCGGTTGTTCAAAACATAAAACAAGAAATTATGTCTATGACAAAGGATGCTACTCCGGATTTAGAAGAAAAGAACGGAGAAGGGTTTGTTGAAGCAGAACTTGTTACTCAAGAACCTGTTATGCGTTTGAACAGTGTTAAAGATACAATAAAAGAATTAAATAAACGTTTTCTCGATGAAAGTGCTGATTCATCTGATTCTTTGGAGTCTGATAAAAAAGATACAAATGAAATCGAGAATGAAGCCGAAAAAGAGTACGGTGAAATGTTAAAAATCTTGGGCGCTACAGAATCTGTTGATTTTAAAGATTCTGAAAATGCTAGTGCCGGCGAAGATGAATTTGATAAAATATATCATACACCGGATAATTACGGTGATACAATAAAAAGAAAAAACAAGAACTGATGACGTTTTTCAGTAAATTTATGACAATAACAAAAAGGAGTTAAAATACAGATATGGCTACTGATTACACAAAGACGCTTAATTTGCCCTCTACGGAGTTCTCTATGAGAGCAAATCTTCCCCAGAAAGAACCCCAGTATCTTGAAAAATGGGCTGAAATGGGAGTATACGAGGAGCTTATTAAAAAGAATAAGGGAAAGCCTGCATTTATTCTTCATGACGGACCTCCTTTTTCTAACGGAAATATTCATATGGGAACTGCTTTAAATAAGATCCTTAAGGACTTTATCAACAAATATAAGTCTATGACAGGAAACTACGTTCCTTTTACACCCGGTTGGGATAACCATGGTATGCCCATTGAAAGTGCAATTATAAAGAAGAGTAAGCTTGACAGAAAGAAAATGAGTATTCCGGAATTCCGTAACGCTTGTCATGAGTTTGCACAGAATTTTGTTGATATTCAGATGGGTCAGTTTAAGCGTTTGGGCGTTTTAGCTGACTGGGAAAATCCTTATCTTACAATGAACCCCTCTTTTGAAGCAAGAGAAGTTAAAGTTTTTGGTGAGATGTATAAAAAGGGATACATTTATAAAGGTCTTAAGCCTGTTTATTGGTGTCCGAACGATGAAACAGCGCTTGCAGAAGCTGAAATCGAGTACAAAGACGACGTTTGTACTTCTATTTACGTTAAATTCCTTATTGAAAATGATAATGGCAAATTGGCTGATATTTGCGATTTGTCTAAGACTTACTTTATTATTTGGACAACGACTACATGGACTCTTCCCGGCAACCTTGCTATTGCTCTTCATCCCAGAGATAGCTATGCTGTTGTAAAAGCTTCCGATGGTAACTATTACATAGTTGCTGAAGCTCTTATTGAAAACACAATGTCTCAGGCAGGCATTACAGAATATGAAATTGTTAAAAAGATGGCTGGTAATGAGTTTGAGTTTATGACAGCCCACCATCCATTTATTGATCGTTCTTCTGTTGTTGTAAATGCAGAATACGTAACTATGGACAGTGGTACAGGTTGTGTTCATACAGCTCCCGGTTTTGGTGCTGACGACTATGTAACTTGCCGCAGATACAACATTGATATTATCGTTCCTGTTGATGACAGAGGTTATCAGACTGAAGAAGCAGGTAAGTTTGCAGGAATGCACTACCTTGAATCAAATAATGCAATTCTTGAAGATATGAAGCAGAGCGGAGCTCTCTTTGCATCAGAAGAATTTACTCACTCATATCCTCACTGTTGGAGATGTAAAAAGCCGATTATATTCCGTGCTACTCCTCAGTGGTTCTGTTCTGTTGATGCATTCAAGGATCAGGCTGTAAAAGCTTGTGAAAACGTTGAATGGATACCTGAATGGGGTGGCGACAGAATTACACAGATGGTAAAGGAACGCGCAGACTGGTGTATTTCACGTCAGCGTCATTGGGGACTTCCTATTCCTGTATTCTACTGTGCTGATTGCGGTAAACCCGTATGTACAGAAGAAACTATTGAAGCTGTGTCCAAACTTTTTGGAGAAAGAGGCTCAAATGCTTGGTATGAGCTTGAAGCTTCCGAAATTCTTCCTAAGGACTTTAAGTGTCCTCACTGTAACGGTGAAAAGTTTACTAAGGAAACCGATACACTTGACGGTTGGTTTGACTCCGGTTCTACACATTTTGCAGTTCTTGAGGATAACCCTGATGCAAAATGGCCTGCAGATCTTTATCTCGAGGGAGCTGACCAGTATAGAGGTTGGTTCCAGTCATCGTTGCTTACTGCTGTAGGTGCTAAAGGCGAAGGCGCTCCCTTTAAGCAGGTTCTTACTCACGGATGGGTTGTTGACGGTGAAGGCAAAGCGATGCATAAATCGCTCGGTAACTCAATTGCTCCCGAAGAAGTAATTGTAAAATACGGGGCTGATTTGGTTCGTTTGTGGGTTGCATCGTCCGACTATCAGGTTGACGTGCGTGTTTCTGACCCGATATTTAAACAGCTTTCAGAAAGCTACCGTAAGATTCGTAACACTATTCGTATTCTTATGGCTAACCTTTCAGATTTCAATCCTGATACAGATATGGTTGGTGTAAGCGAGCTCTACGAGATCGATAAATGGGCTCTTTACCACCTTAACAATGTTGTTAAGACCGTTCGTGACGCTTATGACAACTACTCATTCCATATTGTATATCACGAGCTTAATAATTTCTGTACAGTACAGATGTCTAAGCTTTATGTTGATATTACTAAGGACCGCGTATATACAGAAAAAGCAACAAGCAAAGCAAGAAGATCTGCTCAAACAACAATGTATATTGTTCTTAATTCTATGCTCCGTTTGCTTGCCCCTGTTCTTACTTTTACGGCTGATGAAGCATGGTCTTATATGCCTCACAGCAAATCAGATGACGTAAGACACGTATTGTTTAACGATATTCCCGAATATAATCCTGAATACAACTTTACAGAGATTGAAGAGCATTATGACAGACTCTTTGAAATCAGAGATGATGTTATGAAAGCACTTGAGCTTGCAAGAGCAGAAAAGACGATCGGTAAATCTCTTGAAGCAAAGATCAGAATCTACACCGAATCTGACGAAATGCTTTCGTTGCTTAATAGCTTTGGAAGCGAGCTGCCGACGATCTTCATTGCATCTCAGGTTGAGGTTGTAAACGGTTCGGCTCCCGAAAATGCATACACCGAAGAAGGAAGCTTGATTTCCGTTGAGGTTATGAAAGCTGACGGAGAAAAGTGCGACAGATGTTGGATGTTTACAACTGATGGAGAGGATGTTGACGGTTCTCATATCTGTGCTCGTTGTAAGTCTATTATAGAGGGTTAAGATAAAAATATAAAATAACAGATAAGTAACAAAAGGGTAATAGCTGTGTCCTATTTATTGTATTCACTTTGTATTGTGTTTGTGGTCATATTTGACCAGATTACAAAAATGTTGGCTGTAAAATATCTTATGCCGATTAGTTCATTTCCTCTTATAAAAGACGTATTTCATTTGACTTATGTTGAGAACAGAGGTGCGGCATTTGGAATTTTACAAAATCACAGATGGGTGTTTATGGTTTTATCAACCGTTGTGATGGTAGTTATTATTTACGTGATGTTTAAATATAAGAGATTTTTTCATCCGATTTTGATGACCGGACTATCATTTACTGTTGGTGGCGGTATTGGAAATATGATTGACAGAACCGTGAACGGATTTGTCGTTGATTTCTTTGATTTTACCCTTATTGACTTTGCTGTTTTTAATCTTGCTGATACTTTTATATGTATAGGTGTTGGACTAATATTTCTTGATATTTTGCTCGGGAAAAGCGATTACTCGTTTTTAGACGACAAAAAACAAATTATTGATTCCGAAAAGGATAGAAATGATGATACTGATACCGACCGATGAAAAAGATATCGACAAGCGTTTAGATGTATTTATGGCGGAACGTGGAAATATAACACGTTCCGCTTCTCAGAAATTACTGAAGGACGGACTTGTAAAAGTAAACGGAAAGGTAATTTTAAAAAGCTACAAGACCAAGATTAATGATGTTATTGAGTTTGAAATTCCAAAAGCCGTTGAATCAGAAAATATTCCGCAGAATATAGAGCTTGATATTGTATACGAGGATAAAGATCTTCTTGTTGTAAACAAGCCGCGCGGTATGGTAGTTCATCCTGCTGCGGGAAACCCCGACAACACCCTTGTAAATGCGCTTCTTTATCATTGTGGAGACTCTTTGTCAGGCATAAACGGTGTTATAAGACCGGGTATAGTGCATAGAATCGATAAAGATACGAGTGGACTTCTTGTTGTAGCAAAGAACGACAAAACTCACGTTTCTCTTGCTGAACAGATAAAATCACACTCGTTTGACCGTTTTTATGAAGCAATTATTTGCGGTAGATTTAAAGAAACAAAGGGAACGATAGATGCGCCGATAGGTCGACATCCAAAGGATAGAAAAAAGATGGCGATCGTGAGCGATGGTAGAAATGCTGTAACGCATTACGAGGTTATTACTGAATATGACGGCTTTTCTCACGTCAGATTTAAACTTGAAACAGGAAGAACTCATCAAATAAGAGTACACGCTTCAAGCAAAGGTCACTCACTTGTTGGGGACAGGCTGTATGGCGCAAGAGATAAGCTTGGAATTGAAGGGCAGTGTTTACACGCTAAAACGATTTCATTTGTTCACCCTGTTTCAAATAAACTATTAAGCTTTGATAGTGAGCTTCCTGATTATTTCAAGGATATTTTGTCAAAATTAAGGATTAAAGATAATGAATATAGCTGAATTAAGCAACGACTGTTTTTCCGACATTCTTATAGTTTCAGATTTTGACGGCACCTTGCGCGGTGATGACGGTAATATTTCAGAAAAAAACATTTCTGCAATTAAGAGATTTACTTCTCACGGCGGAAGTTTTATGATTGCATCTGGAAGAGCAGAGTTTGTTCTTGATTCAGTCTCACCTATAGCTAAAACTCTTGTGAACGTGCCTTGTATATTATCAAACGGTAGTTACTTATATGATTACAAAGATAATAAAAGATATTTTGAGAAATGTCTTCCATCTGACAACATAAGGGAAGTTCTTTATACTGTAAGAGACATAGCTTCGGATGCAGGAATCAGAATCGTAAGAGGATATGAATATCTTACCCCCGATGAAAATGAAGAGATAAAAAAACAAATAGCCACCGGATTTATGGAAAACGTAAAGATATATACGTTTGAAGATATCCCGGTTGATAATATTAATAAAATTACAATTTGCGTTAATGCCGAAAAAGCTTCTGAGATAAGAAGTGTACTCGAAGAGAAATACAGTTCTCTTTTTGAAATTTATAAATCTTGGAAAACTGTTCTGGAAATTCAGGCAAAGGGTGTCTCAAAAGGTGCTATGCTTGATTATGTTAAAGATAGTTACATAAAAAATGGGAAAAAGATTAAGATATACGCTGTAGGAGACTACGAAAACGATATTGACATGATGAAACGTGCAGATTTTGCGTGTTGTCTGTCAAATTCACTTGATATTGTAAAGAAGATCTGCAGTATACATCTTTGTTCAAATAACGAGGGCGCTATTGCAGACTTAATAAATAAAATTGAAAACTGTTTAGTATAATATTCCATTCGCCTCCATTCAGGCAGAAAGGTTGACAAAAATGAAAGAAAAGTTTTATATCACAACAGCGATTGCATACGCATCCAGAAAGCCTCATATAGGCAACACTTACGAAGTAATTCTTACAGATGCTATTGCTCGCTACAAGAGACAGCAGGGGTATGATGTATTCTTTTTAACGGGTACAGACGAACACGGTCAGAAGATTGAAAACTGCGCAAATGAAGCAGGTGTAGCACCTCAGGAATACGTTGACGGTGTTGCCGGTACGATCCGTAATATATGGGATCTTATGAATACAAGCTATGATAAGTTTATCAGAACGACTGACGACTATCACGAGAAGGTCGTAAGCCATATTTTCAATAAACTTTATGAAAAGGGCGATATTTATAAGAATGAATACGAAGGCTGGTATTGTGTTCCTTGTGAATCATTTTTCACAGAAACACAGGCAGTTGACGGCAAATGTCCTGACTGTGGAAGAGAGCTCAAGAAGACAAAGGAAGAGGCATACTTCTTTAGAATGAGCGCTTATGCAGACAGACTTATGAAATATATAGACGAGCATCCCGAATTTATCGAACCCGAATCACGTAAGAAGGAAATGGTAAATAATTTCCTTAAGGCAGGTTTGCAGGATCTTTGTGTTTCAAGAACGTCGTTTAAATGGGGTGTTCCCGTTGAGTTTGACCCGAAGCACGTTATTTACGTTTGGATCGATGCTTTGTCAAACTATATTACTGCACTTGGTTATGATGTTGATGAACAAGGCGAACTGTTCCAGAAGTATTGGCCTGCTGACGTTCATATAATTGGTAAGGATATTTTGAGATTCCATACTATTTACTGGCCTATTATGCTTATGGCACTCGACGTAGAATTACCTAAGAAGGTTTTTGGTCATCCTTGGCTCAATTTCGGAACAGACAAAATGAGTAAATCAAAGGGTAACGTTATTTACGCTGACGATTTGGTTGATATGTTCGGTGTAGATGCTGTGAGACATTATTGCTTAGCTGAAATGCCTTACGCGTCTGATGGAAGTATATCTTATGAAAATATAATTGCTCGTTACAACAGTGATCTTGCAAACAATCTTGGTAACCTTGTAAACAGAACGATTGCAATGACAAAGAAGTATTTTGGCGGTATCGTTCCTACTCCCGAATCAACTGAAGCTGATGTGGATATTGACCTTAAAAAATGTTGCAAAGATGCTGTAAATAAGGTGCGCGAGAATATGGACAGCTATCATATTGCTGATGCTTCTGACTGTGTATTTAATCTTCTTCGTCGCGCAAATAAATACATTGACGAAACTACTCCGTGGGTTTTGGCTAAGGACGAGGCTAACAAGCCAAGACTTGGTACGGTTATGTACAACTTGCTCGAAACTATCAGAATTGCGGCAGTTTTGCTCAATCCTTTCCTTACCGAAACCAGCGAAAAAATATTTAAATTTATCAACACAGACGTTACCAATTACGAATCTGTATTATCGTTTGGAAATCTTGTGTCCGGTAACGAGGTTGGAGAAGCATCTGTTCTCTTTGAACGTATAGACGAAAAGAAACTTCTTGAAGAGATTGAAGCTAAGAAAAAGGCTTCAGAAGAAAAAGTTATTGAAAAACCCGAAGATGCAAACGTTTGTGAGATTGCTTTTGAAGACTTTATGAAGGTAGAACTTCGTTGTGCGGAGGTTATAGCTTGCGAACCTGTTCCGAAGGCTAAAAAGCTTCTTAAACTTCAGCTTGATTTGGGTTATGAAAAAAGACAGGTTGTTTCCGGAATTGCTAAGTTCTACAAACCCGAAGAACTTATCGGCAAGAAGGTTGCTTTGGTTGCTAACCTCAAGCCTGCTGTTCTCTGCGGTGTTGAAAGTAACGGTATGATTTTAGCATCGGGCGAAGAAGACGTAAAGGTTATATTCCTTGACCCGACAACAGAAAACGGCGCAAGAATTAGATAAAATTTACGGTAATATATAATGGAACAAATTATTTTTGATGCTCACGCTCATTATAATGATGAATTATATTCGGATGCTGAGCGTAATGAAGTAATTGAATACGTATTTGAAAACGGCGTTAAGTTTATTCTTAACGCCGGTACAAATATTCAGACATCAAAAGAGAGTATAGAGTTAGCAGAGAAATATAACGGTATTTATGCGGGTGTTGGGTTTTATCCTCACGACTGTATAAATATTACCGATGAGAAATATGCATTGAATATTCTCGACGAGATCACTAAACATCCAAAGGTTGTTTCTATAGCGGAAATCGGACTTGATTATCATTACGATGATACACCAAGGGATATACAGAAGAAATGGTTTGAGCTTCAGCTTGATTTGTCTGAACAAAAGAATATGCCCGTGTGTATACATGATAGAGAAGCGCACGGTGATGTTTTAGAAATTTTGAAAAGACACAAGAATGCAAAAGGAATGCTTCATAGCTTTAGCGGAAGCAGGGAAACTGCAGAAGAATTGTTAAAGCTCGGTTGGTATATATCTATATCAGGCGTTGTAACGTTCAAAAATGCTGTAAAGCTTATCGAGGTGGTAGAAACCCTTCCTCTTGATAAAATGTTGATAGAAACCGATACACCATATCTCTCTCCAGTGCCAAACAGAGGCAAGAGAAATAATTCTGCAAATTTGGTTTATACAGCGCAAAAAATTGCAGAAATAAAGAATATGTCAGTCGAAGACGTCTGTAATATTACAAGACAAAATGCGTGCAGACTATTTAGAATAAACGAATAACAGAAAAACCACTTCATTAATCGAAGTGGTTTTGGTTTTATATAGAGAATACAATTGTTTATGGATTATATTTTAAGACTACGTCATAATCACTCATTTCTTCCGCTGTAAGTGTTATGATAACTTCATTATCTTTCCATGATACATCTTTTACATTACGTTCTGTTGTTTGTTTTCCGTCGTTTGCAATTCGTGTTTCTATTCTGTCAATTTTTTTACCTTTGCTGTTTTTTAGGGTCAGTTGAACGGTTGTAGAACCAAAAGGCCAGTCAGGATCTCCAATTTGTTCGAAAACAACAACGTAATGAGTATCAGGGTTTGTATATGTAGAAATTTCTTTTCGGTTAAAAACATCAAACGTCCCTCTTAAGCTTAATAAGAAAAACCCAAGCCATAAAAGGTATAGCGCAACTAAAGAAGCAATTATTATAGCTATTATTTTTATTGTCTTTTTCATACAACCACTATCCTTTCTTGATTTTATTATATCACGAAATAATTAATTTTTCAATAAGTTATACTTTGTTAATGAAAAGAAAAATCCCACGCTTACCGCGCAGGATTTTTGTGACGTGTGTCCGATTTAGATGCGCACAGATTTTGCAGAGGGTAGACTAACCCCTTGGCGATGATGGGAGTTAAAAGGTTCCGCGTTCTACCGGACTTTTAACACCATGCTTGCAAACGAGTCCTTTGTACATGGATATTTTAATTTTCTACGCTCATCCAACAGCCTTCTGCACCAATTCCGTCCTGGGGCGGTGTCAATACGCCTTTTTCAATGAGGCATTCAACAACTGCGTCAAGAATCGGCATACTCGCAAGATTATTCGCCAATCTCCATTCTCCAAGGAGATAATCAGGAACAGATTTCTTAATCAGCGTTGCAACTTTCTCAGCAACGATTTCCGCATCCGCATTAAAATGTCCGTTTTGCAAAGCGTTGCTTATATCAAAAAGTCTGTTTCTATCGGAAAGAGAGCTTACAAGAATCTTGGTGTAAAGCATATCTCCGTCACGGTACAAATAACCACACTCAATGGCTTTTGCTGCGTGCTCTTTTTCCGTTTCTGACAACGAGGTAATATTAAGGCCTTCAATCGCACGAAGTGCAAGTTGAATCTTAGGCTCTTTAGAAACGTTTAGACCGCAATTAAAGTGTTTCTTAATACGTGTGATATAGATATTATCAAGATGAACGTTAGAGAAGCCACACACATTTTGGGCATCAACACCATCCCATCCGCCACCGTAATACTTACCGTTGTCCACATATCCAAACACACTAAACGGACGATCCGTTTTTTCAACATCAGCAAAATGATTTTTCTCTAATGCACATTGAACGCAGTACGAAAAGGCATCTGCAATATTGAATACCTGCTGCCAAAGGATAAGATTCATGTCAACTTTCTTGTTCAGATACGGGAAAGCAAGATATTCGGCTTTATGTTCCTCAATATAGTTTGATATGGTTTCGCAGATCTTTGGTAACTGCTCTGTATAAATTGCATTTGCTTTTTCGAATACATCCTTGTCAAGCAAAATGAAATTAAGCGCATATTTGCCGTTATCCAAGCGGCGAAGAAAACCATACTTTCCGTTTTCACCTTTACGGAGGATTTCAAGTTCTTCTTCAACATATACGGTAGGAACATTTAGTTCCTCTGCGATTTCAGAAGCACTCATCGGTTTCTTGTGGCAAAGCCATACGATGTGATTTGAAAACATTCTCGTGCATACATTACGCGGATCTCCCCATGCAGGGCTGCCGGTTCCCCAAATCACGTAATCAATTTTATCAAGCGCCACGGGCTTATTATAAGTTTCTCCCATTTCTTCTACCTCGCTTTTGATCTTTTGTCTTGCCGAAAATAGTCTCTGACGAACAGCACCTTCACTTGTTCCTTGTGCATTAGCTATCTGAGCCGTGGAAAGACCGTCTATGTAGAACATAATCATTACTTCTCGATATGCTTTTGTTAAGAAAGCCATTCTGCGATATACAGATCTTAAAAGCTCGGTCGTATCATCCGAATAGTCTTCTTCTGCAATTTGGAGCAAGATTTCTTCGGAATCACCCTCATATATAGTCTCTGTGCGCTTTCTGCGATTGTTTGAAAAGTCAGCATAGACGTTACGTGCAACTCTCCAAATAAATGGATAAATACTTTCTATCTCTCCGTCACTATTTGCAGCTTTTACGAGAGCGTAAACAATATCTGAGCAAAGCTCCTCTGCTTCGTAGCTATCATTTGTTCTTGCATAACAAAAACCAAATAGCTTGTCAAGCAAGTCGTCATCAAAAAATTTCAGCAAGTCTCTTTTTTTCATTTGTTTCTCCAAGCGATTGATCAATGCTTTCACTTATATAGTCCGCGCGTTTATAGAAATATTAGGTGGATTTTAGAATATTATATCATAAATTTTGAATTAGTCTCTGTGGTAGTACAAATCTGTCCACGGATTTGATGTTGCGAGGAATCTATATGAAAAAATGCATTTCGCCGGTTCAAATCTGTCTACAGACCCGAAATGTCTGAAATGCATCTACATAATTTTGAAAAGCTTCAGAGTCGAGAAACGAAGCATTCGCTTCGCGAATATGAAGCGCAAGCCTTGCGGCTTGTATGAAGCAGCGGCGTTGCCGCCAAGAAGCGAAGCGCGCGGTAACCTCTCCGTGTGCCGAAGGCACGCTTAATAGGGCCAAGCACTGCTTCATTTTTCATGCGCGTCAGCGCGCTTCATTGAAAAAAGCACGCGTAAGCGTGCTTTTTTCTGGCTGGGAGGGCTGGATTCGAACCAGCGCAATGCCAGAGTCAAAGTCTGGTGCCTTACCGCTTGGCTACATCCCAACATTACCAATGCATTATATCATAATTAGTTAGTAATGTCAATAAATATTGAGTAAAATTATTGCTGTATATACTGATAAATAGCCTTGATTTATATTATATCATAGACTTACAAACGTCTATCCATTCAATATAATTTGAGTATATCTCAAGCTCGTTTATAGAAAGCTCTATTGCAGAATTTGAACTGCCGCAAGCAGGGAAGACTGTTTCAAATCTTTTTAAGGACTCATCAAGGTAAACATTAACTCCGTCTTTAACTGCAAAGGGGCATACACCGCCAACTTTGTGTCCTATCATTTCTTCTACTTCGTCAAAGGACAACATCTTAGCCTTCGTGTGAAAGAATGCTTTATATTTAGCGTTATCTATTTTTACGTCACCCGCAGTAACAATAATTATCGCTTTATCGTCTATCTTAAAAGACATACTTTTTGCGATTCGACATTCTTCCGTGTTTAAAGCCTTTGCGGCAAGTTCGACTGTTGCACTTGATATATCAAATTCCTGAATTCTATTTTCGATTCCTTTTTCTCTAAAATATAATCTTACGTTTTCTATTGACATTTTATTACTCCATTCCACAAATATTGCTGATTAATTATATACAAAATATACAAAAAAATCAAGTGTATTTGTATATCTAAAAGTGAGGGCATTAATAGTTGTTGTATTGACACTTATATTCAAAAATGTTATAATATTTAAGTAATCTTATCTTGAAAAAGAACGAGGATTTAAAAAAATGCAGAACAATAATAATGCTCGTTATGAGCAATATAGAAAAGAAATGAATAGAAAAAAAGCTAAAAAAACTGCAAGAAATCGCCTTATAATCTTGCAAGTTGTTGTTTTTCTTTTGATATTTGGCGCGATTTCTGCTTTGATTTTTATTCCCGGCAATAGTTCGTTGGCTGATATTACGGGTATATATCCGTCATCTCTTGAATCTGAGAAGATAGTACCCGCTACTGCTGTTATTGATAATTCACCATTGGTGAAAGAAATATCATCTGAAGTTTACAGTTCAAATGCAATCCTTGTATATTTGAGTTCGGGAGAAGTGATAGCAGCTAAGAGCCCTGATGAAAAAATATATCCTGCATCATTGACAAAGATTCTGACAGCAATTGTGGTTCTTGAACACTTTGAAGATGTCAATGTTATGCTTGAGGTACCCGCCGATATTTATGCATATCTGATTCAGGAAAATGCCTCTTGCGCAGGTTTTGTAGCTAATGAAAAAGTTAAAGTAATTGATCTTTTGTACGGAGTTATGCTTCCGTCGGGTGCTGATGCTTGTCTTACATTGGTAAGAGCTGTTGCGGGAAATGAACAAGCATTTGCGAAAAAAATGACTGATAAAGCTCATCAGATAGGAGCGGTAAACACCAATTTTACAAACAGTACGGGTCTGCATGATGATAATCACTATACGACTGTACGTGATATGTCAATTATATTAAAATATGCTTTAGAAAATGAGACATTCAGAACACTTTTCACTACGGAATCATATACAACACCCGCTACAAATAAACATAAATACGGTCTTACTTTCAGCAATACCACGTTTAATGCATTTAAGCGCGGCGGTTTGACAAACAATTATGTTAAAGGCGGCAAAACAGGATTTACCGGAGAGGCAAGACTTTGTTTAGCTACGCTTGGAGAAAAGAACGGCAAGGAATATATATTAGTAACAGTGGGGGCAGGTTCCGGTTCTTCAAACAAAGGTGTTCAACACGCCCAAGATGCAAATTATATTTATCAGAACTATACGTTATCATAAAAGTCGAATGGTAAAAGCTATTCGGCTTTTTTATGTATTTTTAATGTACCTATTGAATTTTTCTGCATAATATTGTATTATATAAGGGAATTATCATTTGAAAGAGGAACAAAATGATTTACAATAACGTACTGGAAGCTATGGGACATACTCCGATCATAAGATTAAACCACATGGGTGATAAAGACGGAGCAGAGATCCTTGTAAAATACGAAGGTTTAAACGTAGGCGGATCTATCAAAACAAGAACTGCTTATAATATGATCCTTGAAGCTGAAAAACAGGGTATATTGAATGAGAATTCGATAATAGTTGAACCCACCAGCGGAAATCAGGGCATTGGTCTTGCTTTGGTAGGCGCTGTAAAAAAATACCGCACTATAATAATTATGCCCGACTCGGTAAGCGAGGAGAGAAAGAAGCTTGTTGAGCATTACGGAGCTGAGGTGATTACAGTTCACGATGCAGGAAATATAGGCGCTTGTATCCAAGAGTGTCTTGACACTGCGCTTGAGATGGCTAAAAAAGATAAAAATGTGTTTATTCCTCAGCAGTTCGAAAATCCTGCTAATCCTATGGTACATAAGCATTTTACCGCGCTTGAGATACTTGAGCAGGTAGCAGGACCTATACATGGCTTTTGTTCAGGCATCGGTACGGGCGGCACCATTACAGGTATTGGCGAAACATTAAAGGCTTTAAATCCTGATATAGAAATTTGGGCTGTTGAACCTGAGAACGCGGCAATTCTGGCGGGTGGAACAATTGGAACTCATTTGCAGATGGGAATAGGTGACGGTCTTATTCCTGATGTATTGAATACACAGATTTATAACGATATTTGTGTAATTACTGATGAAGAAGCGATACAAACCGCAAAGGATCTCGCAACTTATGAAGGTCTTATGTGCGGTATCTCGAGTGGAACAAACGTTGCCGCAGCAATAAAACTTGCAAAAAAACTTGGTAAAGGGAAAACAGTGGTAACAGTTCTTCCTGATACAGCAGAAAGATATTTCTCAACACCGCTTTTTAGTTGACTTAAACACATAAAATACCCCTCATTACCTTTTATGGTAACGAGGGGCTTTATTATTTAATTACAGTTCTACAGGTGTGCACAAATGAGCATCTGCGCCATAAATCTTTAAGGATTTAAGTGCTTTTTCTGCATCGTCTTTTGTCTTAAATATACCAAATACAGAAGGTCCGCTCCCGCTCATCATAGAACATACTGCCGAAAAGGAATTAAGTATATCCTTTTGTTCATTTACTTTTGGTCTTATGGGACAAACCACAGATTCAAAAGCGTTGAATATACAATTCTTGATTTCTTCAAGATCTCCTTTTTTCAGAGCGTCTACAACTTCATCGCTTTTTCTGAAGTTGTATTTTTGGTTTAGTCTTAAATTATCAATCTCTTTGTAGGCAAAGGGGGTAGATACTCCTTCCCCTGATTTTGATATAACAATATAACAATCAGGCAATGCAGGGCAGGGGGTAAAAATATTTCCTATACCTTTTGTGACGTAGCATCCGCGCATAATGCAGAAGGGCACGTCAGCGCCTATTTTAGCTCCTAATTCACAAAGGGTGTCAATGTCTATGTTTGTATTATAAATAGAATTAAGACCCATCAGAACAGCCGCAGCATTGGTACTACCGCCTGCAAGACCTGCGGATATCGGAATATTTTTTTGTATGTGAATTTTTGCTCCTGATTTAATACCGCTAAAATCAAAAAATAACTTTGCCGATTTGTATGCAATATTATTTTCATCATTTGGCAGTCCTGCTGAATTTGTCAGTATAAGCTCATCGTTTTTAGAAATGCTTACAACATCACAAAGAGAAACAGAATGCATAACACTGTCAATATCGTGATAGGAGTCGGGCCTTTTTTCGCAAACCTCTAAAAATAGATTTATTTTAGCATATGCGTTTACGGTAATAGAATCCATATTTCCTCGCAGTTTATATATTTTCTTCAGGAACGATATAATGTGCTCCGATGCTTTCTTTTCTGCCGAGCGCGTGAGTTATGATAAGCTGTGCAACCTCAACTAAGCTATAAAGCTCATATTGTTTAGGTGTTGAGAAGTGCTTGGTTTTGATTTCATCAAATATATCGTCAATAAGCTCTTTAGCCTCAGTGAGTCCGGAAACCGTTCTGACAGCACTTACTTTTTCGGTCATTGTACGACGTATAAGAGCTTCGTATTCTTCGATTTTTTTATCAGTAAGGGATTCTGTATTATGGTCTGACGTTACGGGTAATACGTATTTATCTGTCTTTCTGTTAGCTTTATTTATATCAAGAGCTGCACGTCTACCAAAAACAAGACATTCAAGCATTGAGTTACTTGCAAGTCTGTTACCGCCATGAATGCCTGTCCATGCAACTTCGCCACAGGCATACAGACCTTCAATACTTGTCATTCCGTCAATGTTAGTCTTAATACCACCCATAAGATAATGCTGAGCGGGGCGTACGGGTATATTTTCATAGGGAACATTGATTCCAACTTCGCGACAAACTTTAAAAATAGTGGGGAATCTATGTGAGAAAAACTCTTCTGTCATTGATGAGACGTCAAGGTATACGTTTGATTCGCCCGATTTCGCAAGTTCTTTCAAAATGCCTCTTGTTACTATGTCACGGGGGGCAAGTTCGCCAAGCTCATGCTGGTTTGTCATAAATCTTTCGCCCTTTGAATTTTTGAGTTTTCCACCCTCTCCTCGTACAGCCTCGGAAATAAGGAACAGATTTTCGCTTTTTTCTGTATTTCCGACGAGTGTTGTGGGGTGGAACTGAACCATTTCCATATTTACAATAGCAGCGCCGGCACGGAATGCAGCGGCAATGCCTTCACCTACTGCGCCCTTCGGGTTGGTTGTAAGTTCATAAAGAGCACCGCAACCGCCTGTACAGAGAATAATATTGGGAGCTATAACGATTTTGGGCTTTTTATCATAAATTACAGCTCCAACAGCCTTTCCGTTATCTGTAATAATATCCACAAGATATGTATCAAAGAGTACGTCTATGTTTTCTTTCGTAAGAGCAATCTGACCAAGTCTGCGGGTTGTTTCTCTACCTGTCGAGTCTCCGCCGCAGTGAACAATTCTTCTGTGAGTGTGACCGCCCTCAAGTGTAATAAGCAAATCACCTTCGGGGTTTACATCGAAGGGAACGTCCATTTCAACTAATTTTTTTATATTTTCAGGTCCTTCTGAAACAAGAACTTTAACGGCTTCTTCGTTACAAAGACCTGCTCCCGCTCTTAAAGTATCCTGAACGTGAGATTCAAATTTGTCATCGGGCGCAATAACTGCTGCTATACCACCCTGAGCAAGATATGAATTACTGTGTTCTATGTTTGATTTTGTGATTATCAAACATTTTTTTGATTCATCAATATTAAGTCCTGAATAGAGACCTGCAATACCGCTTCCACAAATCAAAACGTCGTAGTGTAATACTTCAAGATTTTCCAGTGATTCCCCAAATAAATAACGTCTCATATTTTACTCCAATCAGTTATTTGTTTAAATTAAATTTAAGGCTTATGTCCATAGAGTGTACAGAATGTGTAAGAGCGCCGATGCTGATCAAATCAACACCTGTCTTTGCAACCTTTGTCAAATCTCTTTCACCCATGTTTCCGGATGCTTCAGAAATTGCTCGTCCATTTATAATTTTAACGGCCTTTTCCATATCTTCTTCGTTCATATTATCAAGCATAATAATATCAGCGCCCGCATTCAACGCCTCATTCAACTGCTCGAATGTTTCAATCTCAACTTCAATCTTAAGCATATGGTGGGCATTTTTTCTTGCCATTTCTACAGCCTTTGTTATAGAGCCTGCAGCTGCAATATGATTATCTTTTATAAGTACGCCGTCTGCAAGGTTAAATCTATGATTAGAGCCACCACCGACTCTTACGGCGTATTTTTCAAGAACTCTGATTCCGGGGGTAGTTTTACGTGTATCAGTAACTCTCGCGTTTGTCCCTTGAACTGCTTTTACCGCCTCTGCAGTGCGCGTTGCAATTCCCGAAAGTCTTTGCATCAAGTTAAGTCCAACTCTTTCACCGGACAAAAGTGTAACTGCCGGACCTTCGACTTCAGCTATAACAGTGCCTTTTTCTACGTAATCTCCGTCATTGTAATATGTAGTAAATTTAACTTCACCAGTTGAATCAATCAGTTGATAAACTCTTTCTGCAATACCAACACCGCATAGAACTCCGTTTTCTTTTGCAATATATCTGCCGTGAGCGTTGTTTTCTTTAGGTATTACAGATAAAGTTGTGATATCTCCGTTGCCTAAATCTTCTTCAAGTGCATTAAGTAAAATTTTATCAAGAACAGTCTTTTCAATATACATATAATAACCTCTTTTTTTATAATTTTTATATAATAATCAAACAGAAGTACTGCTGATTTTTTTGTGTAATGAAAGAAATACAAATAGTTGTATTATAAATGAAGTAAGCCACGAAATCGTATACGATGTAAATAAACATTCGGGTGAATGCAAACTAGGAATTTGAAAAATCGTGTAAACCCAAAACAGTCGAATTCCGCACACTCCAATTATAGATATAATCATTGGCGGAAGAGATGAACCGAGCCCTCTGAGCGCTCCCGTTGTTACGTCCATCATACCACATAGAAAATAAGGTATACAAGTGTACGTTATTCTTATTAAGCCATAGGTTATAGCAAGATCGGAGTCTGTTATGTAGATTCCGAGAAGTTGTCGTCCAAAAAGCCTTACAGTACATCCTAAAAACAATCCAACAAAAGCCACACACCCAAGGCAAGTCCAATATATCTTTTTTACTCTATCGTGCTGTTTTGCACCTAAGTTTTGTCCAATAAAATTAACTGCAGTTTGGTGGAATGAGTTCAAACAAACATAGACAAAACCTTCCAAGTTTGAAGCAGCAGAGCTTCCCGATACAAAAATATCACCGAACGAGTTAACAGATGATTGAATAACAACGTTTGATATTGCGAATAAACTTCCTTGTATGCCTGCCGGAAGACCTATTTTGATTATTCGTAAAAGCTCGTCTTTATAAATTTTCATTTCTTTTAAAACAAGCTTGCAGGCATCTTGGCGTTTCATTAGCGCCATTACAACCAAAACAGCTGAAATTGCTTGTGATATAATAGTAGCTAACGCAACACCTGCAACGTTCATATCAATCACAGTGACAAAAATAATATTCAATAAAACGTTTATTAAACCGGAAATTGATAAAAAAATCAAAGGACTCTTTGTGTCTCCCACGGCTCTCAATATGGAAGAACAGAAATTATACACCATACTGAACGTACTGCCGCAGAAAATAATTCTCATATACAGTGTAGACAACGGAAGAATATTCTCCGGCGTGTCCATCATTTGAAGTAAAGTATTTGATAGTAGTACCCCAACTGTTGTTAAAACTACACCGCTGATTATAGCGGCAGGAACAGCGGTGTGTACTGTTCGATGTACAGTTTTTTTATTATCACAGCCTATACCGTGTGCGACGGCGACACCCGAGCCTACAGATAAACCTATAAATAAATTCAGTATCAGATTTGTTATAGAGCCTGTAGCACCAACAGCGGCAACCGATAAGCTACCACAAAACCTTCCGACTATGGCCAAGTCTGCAGCGTTGTAAAATACCTGCAGAAGACTTGTTAGAATGATCGGAATAGTATATCGTATTATATTTGGAAGTATCGGCCCATCAAGCATAGAAACTTTTTTTGTTTTCATAAGATATACCTGTAAAAGATTATAAATATTTATATTCAACAGTTTCGTTTATTGATGTTAAAAGTTTTGAGAGGTATATATACCATATAAAATTGAATGCATAGTCGAATAACATAAACTGCGCAAAATCATATAATAAAACAATTCTGATTATGCCTGAAACGCAACAGATAATACCGAGAATTAAACAAATATTATTCAACTTTATCATATATTTTTGCATTTGTGAATTAAAACGCGAAATAGATTTCAACTCATTAATTGATGTTCCCGAATGTTTTATTATTATCTCTTTTAGTGTTTTAAACAGAGCAACAAACACTATGATACAGGATATATATTTGATTGCATTAGCTACAGTATGAATCATAAATAATTCATACGCTTCAAAATTGTTCCAAATATATACAGCAGGAAACTTTACTGCAAAATAACATAATGTCCCCCATGAAATTGCCGAAAAAACAGTGTAAATTACAGAAGTAATCAATAAAAGTTTTGTGTTGCAGTATTTTTTTAGGAATATAGAGATAAATACGATAAACAAACCGCTTAAAAAGTCGGGGAGAATGTTTACTGAGTCAACAAAAACATCAAAAGCAAATATTCCACTTATCATCAAGAATGATGAAGCTAGACTCACGCTTCTTCTGATAAATAATCCTTCGTTTGGAAGGACGGTTGTCCTGTATTGTTCATCAAGGTGAGAAATAAGCTTTGTATCGTTTTTTATGCCTTTAAAATATCTTAAAGCGTAATATAACCAAACTACTCCGATAATTCCTGTAACTAATAAATTAATAACAACCAAAAGTGTTCTGTAATCCGAAAGGTAAAAACCTCTGCCCGACGTTACATTGTTTGAATACTCCGGTGTTGAAATATATGAAAAATCGGCAAGCAAGGGAAGTGCAGACTTTACAAAAATAAAAATTGAGGTCAGAGTGGAAAATTCACTTTGGTTTAGAAACAATACAGAAGATTCCGTTCTGTTTCCAAGGTATAAAAAACCGTCAAGAAGCGCTTTGAACGCGGGCAATACGTATATAAGCTCAAGAACAAAAAAGACAAAAGAGAAAATCGTTAAAAATGAACCGTTTGTATTGCCAAAATAGGGAGCTGTAAACATTAGGACAAACTTTGCTAAATAAACATAAAGCGCTTTTTTGAAGGCATTTTTTGCTATCATAAGCCCGGGAGTTAAATCAGCCAATTTATATAAGCCTCTCATTATAAGAATACATCCTATAAAATCAGGCATTAGGTCAATAATACTAAGGTTCGGCAAAAAGAAGAATACAAATCCTGCAATCAAATATGAAATTCCCATATTTAATCCTCCTTAGCCTTATTTTTTTTGTTTTGCTTTTCGGGCATATCTTCATCGCCTTCCTTGCATATCCACATATAACATGAGAACAAAAGGGAAGCGTTTAGTATCATCCAGATATATCCCAATAAATATATTATTAAACCAAATGCAAATTTTTCAATAAGGTAATTCTCGAGTGTTTGTATTCCGGGAAAGGGAGTTTCAAAAAACAAAATTGCAAAATAGTATAAAAGGCATATAACCAGATTTCTCTGTGCTTTCGCCTGTATGCTTGTCATTTCAGTGCTTGTTGCAATTTTGTATACGGAAACGAGCAGCATTACATTATACACAAGCAAAAATGCTGTATATATATAATTCCATATTGATAGAAATACAACTTTTACTCCAAAGTAATTAATTAATTGCAGAGTAAGAGTAAGTGTCGAAACGGGCAAGAGGAGTAATACGTATTTCTTCAGATTATTAAAACCACAGCCGTATTCAGAAAGAGTTCTGAGACCTAAATATGCAATTATAAAACCAATGATATCGATTGTTATATCAAGCCCTTTATACGGGAAACTAAATAAAAACAGATATCCAAGAAATAAATAACCAAATCCCATTTTTACACCTAAATACAGAGCTTATTATTCTGCTATGCTGTCGTTAGCTCCGCAACATTTTTTGTATTTCTTTCCACTGCCGCAAGGACAGGGGTCATTTCTTCCAACCTTAACGTCTTTCTTTACGGGCTTCTTTTGTGTTTTTCCTTCAGCACCCACAAAGCCCGCATTTGTAACTTTGGCTACAGCCTCGCGCTTAATTTCCTGAGGTCTTGGCACAACAGAAAGTACGGCTCTTGCTGTATCCTCACAAATAGAAGCGATCATATCATCAAACATTTCTCCGCCTTGGATTTGATATTCTTTCAAAGGATCGCGTTGTGCATACGCGGAAAGTCCAACACTTCCTTTGAGATCATCCATAGCATCAATGTGATCCATCCAACGCCTATCAACACTCCGCAACAAAAGAACGCGTTCAATTTCTCTCATTTGTTCTTCGCCAAACATTTTTTCTTTTTCTGCATAAAGCAAATATGCCTTTTGTTCCAGTTGTTCTTTTATATCTGATGGAGTAACGTTGCTAAGTTCTTCGTTTGAAAATCTGAAATCATCTTTAGAACACAGACTTCCAAAGAAATAATTTCTTATTTCATCAAAATTCCATTCTTCAGGATTATCTCCTTGGAGTGATGCATCAACTGCATTGTTTATAATACCTGAGATCATATTACGTATCTTTTCTTTTATATCAAGACCGTCGAGAACTTCACCGCGCTGTTTATAAATAACAGATCTTTGTTGATTCATAACGTCGTCGTATGTTAATACGTTTTTACGACGCGCAAAGTTTTGTGCTTCAAGTCTCTTTTGAGCAGATTCTATTGAATTAGAAATGATTTTTACATCGATAGGCTGATCGTCTTCAAGTCCAAGTCTGTCAACCATATCTATGATTCTATCACTTCCAAACAAACGCATAAGATCATCTTCAAAGGAAATAAAGAATCTTGACTCACCGGGGTCTCCCTGTCTTCCCGAACGACCGCGCAACTGGTTATCAATTCGTCTGCTTTCGTGTCTTTCGGTTCCGATTATAAACAAACCACCTGCTTCGCAAACTTGTTTTGCGAGCGGAGCGATTTCTTTTTTGTGTTTTTCAAAAAGTTCTCTGAAAACTTTTCTTGCTTCAAGAATTTCCTGACTTACTGATACAGAAGAGCCTACGGCAAGACCGATAGTATCATCATCGTATCCCATTTTCGACATATCTTGTTTTGCCAAAAACTCAGGGTTACCGCCAAGCATAATATCTGTACCACGACCTGCCATATTTGTAGAGATGGTTACTCTTCCGGGCATACCTGCACCAGCAACAATCTCCGCTTCTTTTTCGTGATATTTTGCATTCAGGACTGTGTGGGGAATACCTTCGCGTTTAAGTCTTTTTGACAATTCTTCGGATTTATCAACAGATACAGTACCTACAAGTACAGGCTGTCCTTTTTCGTGACATTCTATAACCTGTTTAACAATAGCGTCGTATTTTCCTTTGGTATTCTTATATACAACATCGTTATGATCAATTCTGATCATAGGTTTGTTTGTAGGAATAACAACAACGTCAAGGTTGTATATTTCACGGAATTCGACCTCTTCTGTTTGTGCAGTACCGGTCATACCCGAGAGTTTTTTATACAATCTGAAATAGTTCTGGAACGTAATTGTAGCAAGAGTCTTATTTTCTTTCTGTATCTGCACGTGTTCTTTGGCTTCGATTGCCTGATGTAAGCCGTCAGAATATCTTCTACCGAACATAAGTCTACCGGTAAATGAGTCAACTATTATAACCTGACCGTCTTTTAAAACGTAATCAACGTCTCTTTTCATCGTGCCGTGAGCCTTGACTGCCTGGTTGATGTAGTGTGCAAGCTCAGAATTTTCAGGATCAGATAAATTCTCTATACCAAAGAACTTTTCGGCTTTTTCAACACCCGATGCAGTAAGTACGGTTGATTTTGCTTTTTCATCAACAATGTAGTCAGCATCAACATCGTCGGTACTTTCTTTTTGGTCTATTTCCTTTATTCTGAATTCGCGCATACTCCTTACGAGTTTATCAGCGCGGTCGTACATATCAGTGGATTTTTCTCCCTCTCCCGATATGATAAGAGGTGTTCTTGCTTCGTCTATGAGAATAGAGTCAACTTCGTCAATTATTGCAAAAGCATGACCCCTCTGTGTCATATGGTTTTTGTATACAACCATATTATCACGGAGATAGTCAAATCCAAATTCGTTGTTTGTTCCGTACGTTATATCACAAGCGTAAGCTTCCTGTTTTTCTGCTTTGGACTGATCGTGACAAATGAGACCTGTTGTCAGACCAAGAAATCCGTAAACTCTACCCATCTCTTCTGCGCCAAGTCTTGCCAGGTATTCATTTACGGTGACAATATGTACACCGTTACCTGCAAGGGCATTAAGATAAGCGGGAAGGGTAGCAACAAGGGTTTTACCTTCGCCGGTCTTCATTTCAGCAATTCTGCCTTGGTGCAGTATTATACCACCCATAAGCTGAACTCTAAACGGTCTTTTACCTAAAACACGATCTGCAGCTTCTCTGACCAAAGCGAAAGCATCAACTAAAATATCGTCAAGGGTTTCACCGTTTTGGAGTCTGTTTTTTAACTTGTCGGTTGTTTCTCTGAGTTCTTCGTCTGATTTAGAAGAGTATTCAGATTCAAGCGCATCTATTTTGTCAACGATAGAAATAATAGGTTTCAACTGCCTATCACTGTATGTTCCGAAAATCTTATTAAATATACTCATATCTTTTCCTCGTCGTTTGTCTATTAATACAATAATACTATTATATTATACTAATATAATAGGCAAAAATCAAGTAATAATTTCTAACTAAATCAATAATTAACATAAAAATTACAGCATATATTCATAAAAATAAATATATGCTGTAAAATTTATTTATTTTATAATTTTTAATGCATCAAAAATACTTTTTACCGGTATAATTTCGGCTCCTTCGACCTTAATTTTTTTGTTGATTGTATTTCTGTAAGGAACCATAATTTGTGTAAAACCGATTCTCGCAGCTTCGTTGATTCTTTGTTCAATAGCAGGGATCGCTCTACATTCACCGGCAAGTCCGATCTCTCCTATTGCAATAAAATCATCAGGTAATGGAATTTCTTTTATACTGGATATCAACGCCAACGCTGCGCCAAGATCGGCTGCGGGTTCAACAAGTCTTATACCGCCGACAACGTTCATATACACATCGTTCATGGAAAACCTCAAACCGAGTCTTTTTTCAAGCACAGCCAACAAAAGATATATTCTGTTATAATCAAAGCCGTTTGCAGTTCTTTTTGGTGTAGCAAATGTGGTTTTAGAGACCAAAGCCTGTATTTCTGCAATAAGAGGTCTTGTGCCTTCCATAACGCAAACAGCGCAGTTTCCGGATACGTTTTGCGGTCTTCCGGCAAGTAAAGCTTCTGAGGGGTTCTGTACCTGCTCAAGACCTAAACCTGTCATCTCAAATACGCCGATTTCATCGGTCGAACCAAAGCGGTTTTTTACAGCTCGAATGATTCTATAAACCTGTCTTCTTTCTCCTTCAAAATACAAAACAGTATCAACTATATGTTCAAGAACCTTTGGTCCGGCGATTCCACCCTCTTTATTAACGTGGCCAACGAGAAAAACAGAGATACCTTCATTTTTTGCAACAGATATAAATCTTGATGCCCCCTCTCTGACTTGCGTTATACTTCCGGGAGCTGAAGGGAAGCGTCTGTCGTACATAGTTTGGATTGAGTCGACTATCAGAACGTCTGGTTGTATTCTTTTTGTTTCCGATAGAATTTTATCAATATCGGTTTCGGTTAAAATATAGAGATTATCGGATATTATATTAAGTCTTTGAGCGCGTAATTTGAGCTGACCTCTTGATTCTTCACCTGATACGTATAATACTTTTTTTGATTGTCCAAGCGAGGATGAAATCTGTAAAAGTAATGTAGATTTACCGATTCCGGGCTCACCTGAAAGCAAAACAACGGAGCCGTGCACAAGTCCTCCGCCCAGCACTCTGTCAAGCTCTGTCATTCCTGTTTCGCTTCTCATATAATTGGGAAGCTCAAGGTTGTTTACTTTTTCTGCGACGTTGTTGTAATCATTCAGAATAAGACGGGCAGAGGCTTTTGGTTCGGGTACGTAATCCTGTTCTTCCATTGTGTTCCAGGATTTACAAAGAGGGCACTGTCCGGTCCACTTTGAAGCTTTGTGTCCGCATTCTGTGCAGACGTAAAAACTTTTTTCAGCCATTTTATTAATCCTTTATATTATTTTTTTTATTATATCACGTATTCGATAAAAATTCAACAATAGATGAATAAATAACAGACGAAAGCTCTTTTCTATATGTTTCGTTTTTGAGATTATTACATTCGTCGGAATTGGATAAAAAGCCACACTCTACCAGAACTGCGGTAGAATTTATTTTGTCAAGCAAATAAATATTACTTCCCGCAGCCTTCGTTTGTCTATCGTTATTGGGTTGAATTGTATTTCTTACGTTGTTTTGTATTGTATTTGCTAATTCAATGCTTTTATTATCGTTTCTTGAAAAAAACACTTGAAGACCTGAGTATTTTTCCTGAGTAAATTTGTTCATATGTATACTGACAAATATCACGTTTTCGTGTGACTTGGCTATCTCAAGTCTATTTCTTAAGTCTTGCATTTTAAGAGACCCTTTTTTGTTTTCTGTATAAAGAAGTTTGTCTTCTGTTCTTGTCTGAACAACCGTATAGCCTCCTGATTTAAGCATATCTCCCAGCGTCAATGCAATAGATAGATTTAAATCCTTTTCGAGTGTTCCATCAATTGATGAAGCACCCCCATCTTCTCCGCCGTGTCCTGCATCGATTACAATTACGTATTTGTCATTTTTACTCCACGTATCTGACGAATTGTCTGTCCAGTTTTGGAATATTGCACACAAGACCAAAGCTGTTAATGACAAAATAATTGAAAAAATACAAATTTTTATTATTGTACTTCCTGTTTTGTCCATTGTTTTATTTTGCATAATAAAATCACCCATCTTAAAACATATTTTTTGTAAAATATATGCTTTGGATGGGTGATAAATTCATTATTTTCTTGAATCGGTGGATTTAAAAAATTTTGAAATTTTTCTGTTAGAATATCCGAGTAGGTAACCAAACGTTGAAACCGCAATAGCGGGAATCGGAATTAACAAAAAGAATATCGGAGATAATTCCATTCCGTTCGGTGAGATATATATAAGCAACCCGTTATACATTCCTTGGATGATTCTTGCTATATCATTCGATGCGCCAAAAATTTGACACGCAATGGATTTTGAGTTGTTTACAAAATCACAAAAAGGACGGGAAATAACCATAATTAAACCAAGAAGAATATTCAAAGAGTTAGCCACAAGAGAAAGATAGAGTCCTTTTAAGCTTTGACGCTCCATTCTGCCTGTGTCGACTTTAATTCTGTCTTTTGCGCCTTTTTCCCAAACGTGAACATATATCAAGTACAGATACAAAATAATAGCTACAAGACTTACTAAAATAAGCATAAATGTGTTTTTATTATCTTTTTCGAGTGCTTTTCCGGCTATGGTCAGAGTAAGCATCGTACCAAACATAGTCATTCCAAGCTGTGTAACTAAAAATTTTACAATAGTATCAATTCCGTCTTTAAAAAAATTTTTCATCATTTACTCCTGCTTTTTATTTACTTAATATATTTTATATTATTTTTATTAACAATACAAGAAGTTTTAGCAAATTATTGAAAGTTTTTTACAAGTGTGATATAATAATACAAGATAATTTGGAAAGGAGTTTAATTGAATGAGAGAAATACCGGAAGTTTTCAGGAATTTTAAATCATATAAATTAACCATCCAAAACCGTTCATTAAAGACAGTTGAAGAGTATTTGCTTGACTTGGATCTGTTTTTTAGGTATGTTATTGCATCGAGAGAAGGTATAGAGCTTGAAGGAGAAAAATTTGACAGTATAAATATTAGTAATATTGATCTTGATTTTGTTAAAAGTGTAACAACTGATGAAATTTATGAATTCTTTAACTACACAGTAGAATATCGAAATAATAAAGCAAAATCACGAGCGCGCAAACTTTCTGCGATAAAATCATTTTTTAAATATCTTACAAACAGAAAATTGATAGACGAAAATCCTGCTATAAATATTGAATCCCCCTCCATAGGGAATAAGTCACTTCCGAAGTATCTTACAATAGATGAATGTTTGATGCTTCTTGAGGCTGTAAAAACTGACCCTGAAACTAAAACGAGAGAACGAGACTATGCTATCATCACCTTGTTTTTAAACTGTGGTATGCGTCTTTCCGAATTGGTTGGCATATCGCTTAATGATATAGACAGAGACTTGCGTTCACTCAGAGTGGTCGGAAAGGGAAGCAAGGAAAGAGTGGTATATCTTAACGATGCTTGTAAGGATGCATTAAAATCATATCTGACTGTCAGAGCGCGTGATAACCAAATAGAAATTAAAGATAAAAATGCTTTATTTTTAAGCTCAAGACATCAACGAATAAGCAACAAGACGGTGCAACACATTGTATACAAATATTTAAAAATTGCGGGGCTTGAATATAAACACTTTTCAACTCATAAACTCAGACACACAGCTGCAACTTTGATGTACCAAACAGGGAAGGTTGACGTGAGAGTTTTAAAGGATATATTAGGACATGAGCAGTTAAACACCACACAGATTTATACTCATGTAAGCGATGAAAGTATGGAAAAGGCGATGAGCAATAATCCTTTAAATAACATAAAAAAATAAAAGCTTTTCGAAAATTTCGAAAAGCTTTTTTTTGTTAAATAATTAGTTTGTGTAGTTATCAAAGTAACCCTGAACAAGTACGACGGGTGTGCCTTTATCTCCTGAACCGCTTGTAAGGTCACAAAGTGAACCAATAAGGTCAGTGAGCTGGCGGGGAGTTGTACCCTGCGAGGCCATACTACCAACCAAGTTGTTCTGTTTGCTCCTAATGCTGTTGGAAATAGCAACTTTGAGTTCATCGCCTGACAAATCTTTAAATTCATTATCAGCAAGATATTTTAACTTAAGTTCATTAGGTGTGCCGATAAGTCCGTCTGTAAATGCAGGTGATACAACAGGGTCAGCAAGCTCCCAGATTTTTCCTTGAGGATCCTTAAATGCGCCGTCTCCGTAAACCATAACTTCAACGTGTTTACCTGTTTTCTGGAGAATGCGTTTCTGGATATCAAGCACCAGATCTTTGCATTCGCGAGGGAAGAGCTTAATTTTGTCCTCTGTTGATTTGTTTGAACCCAAAAGACCGTATCTTTCGTTGCATCCGCTTCCGTTAACGGGTGATGTTAAAATATCATCAAGGCTCAATACAACTTTTGCTCCTGCAGCCTTAAGTATTTTTTTGGTACGTGCACGTGTATGAATGTCACAGTTAATAACGTAGTCTGTGTAGTGGAGAATGGATTTTGCTTGGTTTGCAAATATTATCTCTACTTCTGCGCCGCATGCACGAATGAGGTCGCCGTAATATGCAACGTAATCAACACCTGTAAACTCGTGTTTGTTTTCTCCAAAAAGATTGCGGTATCTTTCGAGAGAAAGAATATCTGTATAGGGATTGATTCCTTTTTCGTCAATCATATCAATACTTACAAGCTCGTTACCAACTTCATCTGAAGGATAGCTTAACATAAGTATTACTTTTTTTACACCCATAGCGATACCGCGAAGGCATACAGCAAATCTGTTTCTTGAAAGAATAGGGAATATGACACCAACTGTATCAGATCCGAGCTTTGCTTTTACGTCCGCTGCGATATCCTGAACTGATGCATAGTTACCCTGAGCTCTTGCAACTATAGATTCTGTCATAGATATTACATCTCTGTCGTTAAGAGAAAAACCGTCAATCTCGGCCGCTTCCAGTACACTATCTGTTACTATGGTAGCAAGATCGTCTCCCTCTCTGATAATAGGGCAACGGATACCTCTTGATACTGTACCAATTCTACGCTCTTTCTTTTCCATACTGATTATCCTTTCTTGGCGTGTTCTAGAAATAAGATTATTTTAAATCATCTTTTTGTAAAATAGAAATGTTAAATAAAATTTACATATAATAAACCACCCATTATTATAAATCTTTTTTATGATTTTTTCAAGTGCTTTTAAGACTTTTTTTTAATTTTTTCCAAAAAAACACAAAAAAATAAGTCATTCTCCTGAAAGAATGACTTAAATTATTTTTAAAGCGCTTTCTTTATTGCTTCAAGAAGTTCTTCGTATTCTTCAAATGCTTGTATATCAGGATTATCTTTTTTTATCTGCTCGGTGCTTTTGAAAAGAAATCCTGCTTTACTTGCTTTGATCATACCAAGGTCGTTATGGCTGTCGCCTGCAGCAATGGTCTCGAAACCAACGGACTGAAGTACTTTTACGGTTGAATATTTTGATTTTTCAACTCTCATTCTGTATCCGGTGATCTCTCCGTTTTCTGCAACTTCGAGAGTATTACAGAAAAGGGTAGGCCATCCAAGTTTCTCCATGAGAGGCATTCCGAACTGCGTAAATGTATCACTTAAAATAATTACCTGAGTAATCTTGCGAAGCTTATCAAGGAATTCTTTTGCGCCGGGCATAGGATCAATTTTTGCGATCGTTTCCTGTATTTCCTTCAAGCCAAGATTGTGTTGCTTAAGAATATCAAGTCTATATTTCATAAGCTTATCATAATCGGGCTCATCTCTTGTGGTTTTCTTAAGTTCAGGAATTCCTGTTGCTTCTGCAAATGCAATCCAAATTTCAGGAACAAGAACACCTTCCATATCCAAGCACACAATATTCATATCACTCATAATATTACCCTCCGAAAATATCTTTAACTCCTAATTATGATAAACCATTTTATATAAAAAATCAATAGAATTTGACATTTTTTTGGAAATAATATTAATAAAGCGATAGAATATAAATTACCATTTACAGATCGTCGGCATCTTGAATAGGTTTTTCGTATTTATCGGACGGCAATCCTGTCCAACTACCGTTAGGATCGAATTGAAGACCCTCTTTGTCGGTGTATGAGTCAATTGCCTGCTTTGTTTTTTTGGATTTATTGTTATTCAAAAAAATTCACCTCGTAGGAAGTATATCCTACAAGGTGACAAATATGTATTTTATATTTATTTGCGGCTTTCCATCCATACAGAAAAATCTGTAATGCATTTTTTGTTACCACACAAATAAAGGGTATCATTTTCCTTGAAAACGTAGTTAGGTCTAATTGTATCAACTACTGTTCCTTTATTTTCAATTGCAATAATGTTGAGTCCGAAATTTTTTCTTATCGAAACATCTTGAATAGTTTTATAAATAAATTCAGAAGGAACGTTAAATTTTACAACGTCTATAGACTCGCTTAATTCAATAAAATCCATAGCATGACCTATTTCAAGTCTGTTTGCAAGTCTGATTGCCATATCTTGCTCGGGGTAAACTATTTCAGCACCAAGTTTTTCTAATATTTCTCCGTGTTCTTCGCTGTTTGCTTTTGCTATAATGCGCTTCACACCAAGACTCTGGAGTTTCATTACAGTAAGAATTGACACATCAAGGGCTTCTCCGATACAAACTATAACTACGTCGCAGTTTTGAAATCCCATGTCGCTTAAGGTCTTTTTTTCTAATACACTCGCGATATATGCGTTTTCGGTTAAGTCGCGGATTTCAGCAACCTTTGATTCGTCTTTATCAACAACCATAATTTCAGCCCCCATATCAGTGAGCTTTGTTGCGAGGGCAGTACCGAATTTACCGAGTCCAATAATCCCGTATGATTTTTTATTGTTTTTCATATAAATTCAGCTCCTTTTGAAAAATTGCGTTGATTTTATGTGTTTTTCATTACGATCATATCAACGATATCTGCAACGTGCTCGCATGCATCTGCACATTTTTCAAGATAATCGTAAATCTTTCTCCAAGCGATAACTTCAAGAACATCGTCTTTTTCTTTCTTGATTTGTCTGTATGCCTCAAGATATATTTTATCGCATTCTTCTTCCAGATCGTTTATTATAACGATGGCAGTTTGAAGTTTTTCGGGCTTTTTGAAGTTGTGTAATTCTGCAAACATATTTTCAAGAGCTTTACAACAAGCAGAAATTTTTTCAGCAAGAATTACGCTTTCTTTTGTAGCCGCTTTAGGCTCGTCCATATAAAAACGTTGTAATACTTCTTCGATGTTATCTGCAACTTCATCGAGGTTATAGCTGAGTTCAGCAAGGTCCTCTCTTTCAAGAGGTGTAATAAAAGCTTTCGAAAGAGATTCAAGCATCTCATGTTTTTTAATATCAGCTGAGTGTTCGTATTCATGCATCTTGATCAAATTTTCTTTGATTGAAGCAGGATCATAGTTGGTGAGACATTTAACCAAATAATCAGCAGCATTTTCGCAGATTTTAGCAACGCTCATAAGATTTTCAAAATAAAAAGCATCTGTTTTTTTAGACATAATAGTTATCTCCTGACATACATTATTTATATTTTTAGAAAATGAACATAAACAGTTTGGTCATTAAAAAACCAACAAGACCGCATCCCGGGAAAGTAAGAATCCAAGTCAAAGCCATTTCTTTTACAACACCAAGGTTTATTGCGGATAATCTTTTAACTGCACCAACACCCATGATAGAAGTAGTTTTTACGTGTGTAGTGGAAACAGGTAAGCTGAACACTGAGCAAAGAAAGAGCGAAAATGCAGCGGCAATATCAGCAGAAAATCCCTGGTATTTTTCGAGCTTAACCATATCCATACCAACGGATTTTATAATCTTCTTTCCTCCAATAGCGGTTCCTAGCCCCATAACAACAGAGCAGAGAAGCATCAACCAATCGGGAGGTATAATTGCTTGGGGGGTTCCTGTATTTCCGCTTCCGAAGAACGAACAGAGGAATATAATACCCATAAACTTTTGACCATCCTGAGCTCCGTGCATAAATGCCATTGATGCGGCACCTGTTATTTGAGCTCCTTTAAAAAATGATTGTGCTTTTCTTCTTTCAACATTTTTAAAGAGAATGGAAACCCCTTTGCAAATCAACCAACCGAATATAAAGCCAAGTGATATGGAAATTACAATTCCGTATATAACCTTGATCCATTCACCGCCGTTCACTCCTTCAAGTGTACCGTGCAAAGCGATGGCGCTTCCTGTCAGGCCTGCTATAAGAGCGTGGCTTTCGCTTGTGGGGATACCAAAAACCCATGCAAGAGTAGCCCATAAAACAATAGCGAACATAGCTGCGCTCAATGCAATAATAGCTTCTTCTGCATTATCACCGAAATCCACCATTTTTGTAATAGTTTCTGCAACAGTAGCGTTGATTTTTGTCATAACAAATACGCCCAAAAAATTGAACACAGCTGCCATCAGAACGGCGCTTCTTTCGGACATACAACGCGTTGATACACATGTTGCAATAGCGTTCGGAGCATCAGTCCAACCGTTTACAAGGATAACTCCCAGAGTCAAAACAACTGCAGTAGCCATCAATGGATTGGCAGCGATTTGATTTAAAAATGATTGTAATTCCATTATTACACCTCTTTGATGTATCTAAAATTTTTTGTCCATTAATTTATCCTATTGCTATATTTCCAACAGGGAACGAAAAACGGTCTCCGCGCGAGAAATACCAAAGGGAAGCAACGGTGAGAGGACCAAGCCTTCCTATGTACATAATAATAATTGATAACAATTTACTGCCGACTGTTAAATTAGGGGTAATCCCAGTTGAAAGTCCAACAGTTCCAAATGCGCTCGTGATTTCAAATAATATATCCTTGAGATTTAAGTCGGGTTCAAGAATGGACATTACATAAGTCCCTATAATTATAATCGATATAGCTATCGAGGTAATTACCGATGCCTTCCTATAAGCATCCTTCGGCATAGAATAATTAAAAGCTTTTTCTGATTTATTGGTGGCTGCAGATTTAACTCCCTGTAAAATCGAGAAAACAGTTGTCGTTTTAACGCCACCCCCCGTAGAACCAGGAGAAGCACCTATAAACATCAAAACTATTAGTACGATTAATCCGGCTGTAGAAAAAGATTCGAGAGAATATGTTGAAAAACCGGCTGTTCTTGCGGAAGCACTGAAAAAAAATGCTCCAAGCCAAGAAATATTCTCAGTAAGCTTTAGGAGTAGAGTTCCAACAACCAATAACACAGAACTCATTACCAGAACAACTCTAGTGTGCATAGATAACTTTTTCCACCTGAATTTTTTTGTGCAGATTTCTTTTATGACAAGAAAACCAATTCCGCCCAGTATCGTCAATATCGAAGTTGTCATATTTATTATGAAATTGTTCTGATAGGGAATAAAATTTTTTAGTGGCTCAAAACCGTCAATTCCGCCAAGTATATCAAAACCTGAGTTGTTAAATGCAGCAATGCTATGAAAGATGCTGGCTCCAATGGCTGTATGTAGAGGCATATCTTTTACAAAAACTATAAAAGTAAAAACAGCTCCTACAAGTTCAATTATTATAGTAGTGATAAAAATATCTCTTATGAAGCGAATCAGGCCTTTTCCGGAATCCAAATTTGATGCCTCTTTGATAATATTCATACCTTTTAGATTCATCTTACGTCCCATAGCCAATATTACACCGGCGCCTATTGTTGTTACTCCAAGACCGCCTATTTGAATAAGTATAGCTATTATTGTTTGTCCAACCGGTGTAAACGTTGATCCCGCATCAACAGCAATCAAACCAGTAACACACACGGCACTTGTTGAGGTGTATAAAGAGTCAATATATTTTAAATTCACACCGTCCCGTACACTAAATGGCATTATAAGTAAAATCGATCCAATTAGTATTGTAAACATAAAACCGAAAGCAATAATTCTTACGGGGGATTGTTTTCTAATGAAGTTAATCATAGCGATTTATCCTTATTGCTCCTAATCTATACTTCGTTAAAAGATTAAAAAAATTATTCAAAATATTATATCATTTATTTTGGAATTTATCAATAGTTTTTGTTTCAATTTATCTAATTTTTTAGAAATTGAGGTAAAAAAAAGCATACGCTTACACTTAATTACCGAACATTGTAACAGTGTAAAGCGTATGTCTTTGTTTTTTAAAAAATAAAATTTATACAAATCTCTGCGCGTAAGCACATCTACGGCATAATTCCTCAACAGCAACACGATTGTCAAATCCTTTTTTTATTTGTATTGCGCGTTCTGTTGATAATATATCTGATATATTCTGGGTAAAAATATTGCCCAATTTGATAATTCCATCGCTATCAAGACAGCAGGGAACCACAGAACCGTCACTGAGTATGCCGAAATGATCACGCATACCGTAACAAAACACTTTATCTGACTGGATAGGTGCATTTTTATCCGGCCATTCAAATCTATTTCCCCATTCAATATACAACTTGTCGCGTATACGTATACCCTTGGTATTGTTGGTCCATTCACCATAAAAATAATTATGAAGAAATTTCAATGCATAATTGTTTTTCTCATCTTCACAACCGTTATTCCAAAACCTTAGAACAACTATTGTACCGTTTTTTGATGCTTTATCTGCAAATTCACATACCCCTTTTAAGTAATCCCTATGCATATTATTATCATTTTTTTCAAAACTATGGAGTGAAATATTTATCTTGTGCAAACCGGCAGAGAGAAGCTGATCTCCTTTATCGGATAAAAGTGTACCGTTTGTTGTAATTATGGAGCGGTATCCTTTTTGTGCAGACATTTTCATAAACAACGGAAGATCAGGATGTATCAGAGGTTCACCCATAAGGTGATAATAAATATATTCTGTTTGTCCCGAGAGTTGTTCGAGGACTACAGAAAATTCATCAACCGACATACTTTTGGGTTTTCTGGAATGTCCGTGACAGAAAGAACAGTTCATATTACAGATATTTGTAATTTCAACATACACACGTGAGTACATATCAATACCTGTTTATTACCAAATTGCAGCAAAATACACTGCATAAGCCAATAACATCACTATACCGGACCACCGCTTAAGCATACGCTTTTTTATCGAACAAACCAAGAGTAAAACGCCGGCAGCAGCTGCTACTATTGTATCAAAAACAAATCCCGAAGCAAAGGGGACGGGAATTATTGTCGATGAAAGACCAACAACAAAAAGAATATTAAAAATATTACTGCCAACAATATTTCCAACAGTAATATCTGCATTTTCGTTTAATGCGGCAGTTATGCTTACTGCTGCTTCCGGAGCACTTGTACCCATAGCAACAACAGTCAGTCCTATTACATGCTGGGGGATGCCAAATTTAGATGCTATACCTGACGAGCCATCAACAAACCAATCAGCTCCTTTTACGAGCATAAAAAATCCAACAGCCAGTAAAATAAGTTGTATCAAAATATCCATAAAAACCTCTTGTGTTTTATTATGTTAAAAACTTATAAAAAAGGAGCTTATATCTTATATAAGTTCCTTTTTTTGTGTTGTATTATTCCCACTCGCTTAAATTAGCATTATATTGAGTGAATTTTGGTCTTTTCGCGCGGTTTTTCGGGGGATTTGACCGCCTTTTTCT
>SVQI01000012.1 GCA_015065455.1 Oscillospiraceae bacterium
CGGTAGTTAAGCTGTACTGTGCCGACGATACTCGACTGGCGACGGTCCGGTAAAATAGGTCGATGCTAACACAAAAAAGCACTTCGTTATGAAGTGCTTTTTGCTTTGTTATATTTTTTTATTAATTACAAAAACAAAGAACCTTACTGTAAGGTTCTTTGTTTTTTATATTTGATATTATAATATGTAAAATATAATTGCAATATACTGCAATATGCTTCCGAGTACTACAAATATATGGAATACAGAGTGAATGTAACGCCAATTTTTCTTTTTACCAAGAGCGTAGAATACTGCTCCTACTGTATACGCTATACCACCTGCGAGAGTGTATATAAATCCTCTGTAAGGTATTGCTTCTATTGCTGCTTTCCCGCCAAACACTACACACCAACCAAGCAACAGATAGCATATCATTGAAAAAGTTGCGTATTTCTTTAAATCAATAGCATTTAAAACTATTCCAAGTATCGATACACCCCATACGAATCCGAAGATACCCCAACCGAGTGCGGGATTTACTCTTCTTATTGAACAGAGTACTATCGGTGTATATGTTCCTGCAATAAGAAGAAAGATGGTACAATGGTCTATTATCTGGAATACTTTTTTTGCTGTTTGGTTTGTCAGTCCATGATATATGCTTGACATTGTGTAAAGTAATATCATAGAAAGACCGTATATGATTGATCCAACAATTCCGTATACATCACTTTTTAGAATGGCGTATATAACGCAGGTGATGAGTGCGATAACTCCGAACCCACCACCTACTATGTGTGTAACCATATTGAATATTTCTTCGCCCTTTGTGTATCCGGGAAGCTTTCTATCGATAAGCTTTGTTCTTTTCATCTACTGTTTTATCCTTATTTTATGCAGTCAATACCGCCTTTAAGGTTTTCATAGTAGGATTCAATGCATGCAACATCAGCTTCATCTGTAATATCACAATATTTAGCGAGAGCAGCCTTTACACCATTTTCTTTCGTGTAATTTGCAATTTCAATAGACGAGTCATCGCCATCAGGTGCAAAGTGAAGACCTGCAGCAACTGCAACGTACAAATATTTAGGTTCAACGCTCATTTTCTTGCAAAGGTTAAGTGCACCGACGATTCTATCTTCCTTGTTGAGCTTTCTCTGAGTATCTCTTCCTACTCTTGCTATTGTATCTCCGAGAAGCTTGTTTGTAAAGCGTTCAAGAAGGTCATAGCAGTGAGCAAGCAATTCTTCTATAGCAACACCGTGTTCTTTGTGCATAGCAAGCGCTGATTCGAGGAGAGCGCGAAGAGCAACGTATCTGATTCGTGCATCATCAATAGCTTCCCAAATGTATTCATATCCGCAGAGATTGCCGAGATATGCTGTAACCGCGTGGCTCATGTTATGCATAAAGAGTTTGCGCTGAATAAAGAATTCGAAGGGAGCAAAGGGCTCCATATTTTTTATTTCAGGAATTTCACCCTTAAATCCGTTTTTGTCCACGGGGAGTGTGCAATAAGGTTCAACACATACAGCAAGGAAGTTTTCCGCCTTGATGTTATCAGGTGTTGCGGGAACCATTCTGCCTATCGATGCTTCAACCAATCCAACGCTTTCTTCAAAATATTTCTTTCCGGCGTCTGAGAGATGTTCATTTACAAGCGAACGGAGATACTTATCAGCATCAATTTTGTTTTCGCAAATAATAATATTAAGAGGCTTGCCGTTAATAGAAGCTCTTCTTTCTACGCCTGCTGCAAGAGGTTTAGCAATAAACTTGAGTATATTTACTCCAACAGCCGTTGCCATAACGTCTGCGGTTGCAATTTCTTCAGCTACTGCGTTCTCATCCTTACCGTTAACTGCTCTTACATTTGTAACGGTGTATTTGTCGTAGGAATCGCCATTGGTTATGTAAATGGGATATTCCTTATCGGTGTTAACCTTTTCAACCAATGCATCAACAACATCGATAAATACTACTTCATAACCGGAGAGGTTAAAAAGCTGTGCTATAAATCCTCTGCCGATGTTTCCGCCACCGTACATTACTGCCTTTTTGTTCATAGTTATCACTCCAAATAATTTTATTTATTGTCTTGAATATAGTTTACGATTTTGCTGACCGTGCGAAGTTCAACAGCTTCCTCATCGGGAACTGTAACCTCAAAAACTTTTTCAAATTCCAGAACGAGATCTGCAGCATCGAGTGAGTCGGCGCCGTATTTTTCAATAATATCGCTGTTGTCATCGATTACGTCGACAGGAATATTAAGTATTTCTGAAATAATTGATTTTACGCGGTCTTTCATAAAATATATCCTCATAGACTAAAAAATAGTATTCTACCCTTATATTATACAATATCCGTATCTTTTTTTCAATACTTTTCTGCAATATAAAATGCTTCGCATTATAAAAACGCGAAGCATTTATTGTATATAGCTTTATATAATATTAACCTTATAAACGCCTTCAAAAGCCTTTGTGGCACTTAATGCATCATCGGACACTACATCAGTATCAATGATAGTATAAGCGTATTTTCCGCGGGTCTTCGTCATAAAATCGCCGTTGTAGAGAGAGGTTATCTTTGAAGCCAATCCTTCAATGTTTTCGTGAAGAACACAAACTCTGTTTGCCTTTGCTCTGGGAGTAGCTGCATTAGGATAGTTTACGCTATTTTTAATGTTACCGTTTTCAAGGTAATCAATAAGTTCCTTAGCAGCCATAACAGCGCAGTTATCTTCTGCTTGTTCGGTAGATGCACCAAGGTGGGGGATGGCTACTATACCTTTAACACAAATTGTCTCTTCGGTGGGGAAGTCTGTTACGTAAGATGCAACTTTTCCTGATTCGAGAGCAGTTTTGAGGTCAGCAACGTTGACCAAATCAGCTCTTGCAAGGTTAATTATTCTTACACCGTTCTTCATCATTCCGAAAGCTTTTTCGTTAAGGAATCCCTTTGTTTCGTTAGTTGCGGGAACGTGAACGCTGATATAATCAGACATTTTGAATACGTCTTCAAAAGTAGCAACTCTTTCAACTGTTGAGCTGATGTTCCAAGCTGCGTCAACGCTGAGGTAGGGGTCGCAACCGATAACCTTCATTCCAAGACCTTCTGCGGCATTTGCGAGCATACCACCGATAGCGCCAAGCCCGATTATACCCAAAGTCTTTCCTGTGATTTCAACACCGCCAAACTTTGACTTGCCTTTTTCAACCTGTTTTGCAACGTTCTCTGTGCCTTCCAATGTTTTTGCCCATTCAATTCCGCCAACAATATCACGTGATGCAAGCATAAGAGCTGCAATTGCAAGCTCTTTAACGGCATTTGCATTAGCACCGGGGGTGTTGAATACAACGATACCTTCTTCAGCGCATCTGTCAAGGGGGATATTGTTTACACCGGCACCGGCTCTTGCGATAGCCTTGAGGTTTGAACCAAATTCCATTTCATGCATAACAGCCGAACGAACCATTATAGCATCGGGATTTTCAATATTTTCAGCCACAGCGTACTTTTCCTTATCAAAAAGGTCTGTGCCGCAGGGAGCAATTTTATTTAATAACTGAATGTTTTTCATTTAAATCACCCTAAAAATTAACCCTTGGGGTTTTCCTTTGCGAACTTCTTCATAAATTCTACGAGATCAGCAACACCTTCATAGGGCATAGCGTTGTAAATAGAAGCGCGCATACCGCCAACTGAACGGTGGCCCTTAATGTTCTTGAATCCGTTTGCATCTGCTTCCTTTGCAAACTTCTTGTCGAGATCGGGATCTCCTGTTACAAACGTAACGTTCATCATAGAACGGCTCTGTTTTTCAACGGGAGCGATGTAGTAATCCTGTGAGTCGAGATAATCGTAAAGAACTTTTGCTTTCTTAACGTTCTTTTCTTTCATTACTTCCAAGCCGCCCATATCCTTGATCCATTCAAGAACGAGCTTGCATACGTAAATGGGGTAGCAGGGAGGTGTATTGTACATAGAATTGTTGTCGGCAATAGTCTTATAGTTAAGCATTACGGGTGTAATGTCTCTTTCCTTGCCAAGAAGATCTTCACGGATAATAACAACAGTAAGACCTGCGGGAGCCATATTTTTCTGTGCGCCTGCGTAGATCATACCAAACTTTGATACGTCAACGGGCTCGGAAATGATACACGAAGACATATCTGCAACCAAAGGAATATCACCAGTATCGGGAATGTAGTAATATTTTGTACCGTAAATTGTGTTATTGAAGCATACGTGAACGTAATCTGCGTCAGGACGAATGTCTTCTTTTTTGATTACGGGAATATACGAATTGTTTTTGTCTTCTGAAGAAGCGATACAAACAACGTCACCGTATTTTTTTGCTTCCTGGAAAGCCTTCTTTGAAAACTGACCGGATACAACGTAATCAGCCTTACCCGAACCTGTCATAAGGTTAAGCGGAACAGCAGAGAACTGAGTTGATGCGCCGCCCTGCATAAACAAAACCTTGTAATTTTCGGGAATATTCATTATTTCGCGCAAGAGAGCTTCTGCCGATGAAATAATTTCTTCGTATACGGGTGAACGGTGGCTCATTTCCATAACGGACATACCGGAATCACCGTAGCAAACCATTTCGTTAGCGCACTTTTCAAGTACGGACAAGGGCAACATAGACGGTCCTGCAGAAAAATTATAAACTCTTTTCATTATATATAACACTCCTTATAGATTTTAACTTTACCTATCATTATACACCCATAAAAAATGTATGTCAAGTAATAAATGTATAAAATAACCAATAACCCCACAGAATTTATGGTGATTATATCTATATAATAGTATCTAATAAACTTGGCAAAAAAACACGCCCACTAAAAGTGGACGTGTAATTTTTAATCGAGCATATCTGCTAAGCTTTGAGTTACCGAGCTTATCGTATTCAGTGTACGTGCCGTGCTTTTTTGTAATTTCGATTTCGGCTTACGCATCGATTTCATAGTAATGCCGAGAACCGTAACGGCCATAGTACCTGCGATAACTCCCGAGGCAATTTTCATATTTTTGTTTGACAAACAGTACCACTCCCTTGACAATTTTTGTTACGAAAGTAGTATTGTATGTATATTAGAAAATTATACGAAATTAACCAAGGTAATTTATTGCAAAATGAGAGGGAAGACCGTCTTTCCAGAACACTTCCGATTCTCCGCTGATAAGAGGCTTAATGTATTCGAGACACTCGTCTGTAACGTTGTTTCCAGCTTCGTTGATAAATTCAGCAGGAACTTCTCTTACCTGGTTTGCAATCTTTTCGATGTCAGCATAAGTTGCTTCAACTGTATAAGGATTGCTTGATGTACGTGTAAAGCACATCATCTTTCCTGAAATACCCTCAGTTGCATTCTTAACAGCGGCAGCACCAACCATAAGAGATTCTTCGATATCAGTCTTTGAAGCACAGTGTGCAGCGCATCTTTGGAGAAGATTAAGCTCAATAGAACGAACCTTACAACCGATTTTTTCTTTTACGATAAGTTCAAGGCTCTTTCCTGTTCCTGACAAATATTTGTGACCGAACACGTCAGTAGCGCCGCTCTGAGCAGATTCACCAACGTATTTTCCGTCAGCGTCTCTGAGCCCTTCAGAAACTGCAATTACAACGTTAGGATGCTTTTCAAGAGCTGTCTTTACGTCTTCAATAAATTTATCAATATCAAACGCTCTTTCGGGGAGATAAATATAATCGGGGCCAATTCCGTTTATAATGCGGGGAAGACCTGCTGCAACAGTGAGCCAACCTGCATCTCTACCCATTATTTCAACGATAGTAACAGCTTTAACTGTATAAACCGCGCAGTCGCGAAGAATTTCCTGCATTGACGTAGCGATATATTTGGATGCAGAACCGTAACCGGGCGTGTGGTCTGTTCCTACAACGTCGTTGTCAATTGTTTTCGGAACACCCATAACCTTAATTTCGTAGTTGTGAGCTTCAGCGTAAGCAGAAACCTTTGCAACCGTATCCATAGAGTCGTTTCCGCCAATATAGAAGAAATAGTGAATATTATTAGCCTTAAAGAAATCAAAAAGCTTTTCATAAACTGCATCGTCTTCGCCCATCTTGGGAAGCTTACGTCTGCATGAGCCCAAAGCTGCAGCAGGTGTAGAAGCCAAAAGCTTAAAGTCCATTTCTGATTTTATTACTTCATTTAAGTTTGTAATTCTGCCGTCAAGCATACCCTCAACGCCGTTGTGTGCGCCGTAAATGATATCGATAGCTTCGGATTCAAAAGCGCCTTTAATAACTCCTGCCAAAGTTGCATTAATTGCTGTGGTAGGACCGCCTGACTGACCGACTATTGCATTTCCCTTTAACATATTGATTATGTCCTTTCGTCTTGTATATAAATATAATTTGTGCAAAAAACACCTCAACAGATTTATTATACCATATTTTTGTGAAAAATCAAGGTAAAATGCTATGGGTATACAAATATAATCGTCGTATATAAATAAAAAATACCGCATTATCTTTTTTGACGTAAGATAAGCGGTATTATTTGTTGTTTTATTTTACCACACAGCAGTTTTGAATACCGTAATATTCAAAGCACTTCAGCGCATTTTCATCAATTATCTCGCCCGAAACTATAATCGGAACTGCGGGCGGACAACCAACCTCCGAAAAAGCAAGAACACGGCCGAGACATTCTTCTCGGGGGAGTAATTCTTTTGGAGAGAAAGTTGCATTTCTGACAGACATTGCTTTTTTCGGTAAAGAGGGAATAGGCGGTTTTTGTGTAATTATATTTTTTCTCGGAATAGACAGCAATGTTTTTTCAAAACTATCGAGCATGCCGTCGTCAATTTCGGGAGTCAGCATAAAAACAACAAAGTCGGGGTCAGAAAATTCGCATTCTATATTTTTTTCTCTTAGCATATCAGCAAATTCATTTCCCGTATATCCGTAGTCTTTTGTCTGAATAGTTATTTTCAAAACCTCGTCGCCTATAAGCGAGTAGCCGTGATTTTTAAGAGTTTTGCATAAGTTTTTTGCTTTTACCGAAAAGCGTAATAATTTCTCTCTGTAGCCCTCCTCAATATACTTGTTTGCAAGGTCTAACGATTGCAGAATAAGATACGAGGGGCTTGTTGAACCGAAGAGGGAAAGTGCGTTTTTCGCCTGCTCTGTAAATAAAGACGGAGCATTTTTTGATATGTGGAGATAAGCTCCGCCGGTAAGGACTGCAAGCGTCTTGTGCGCAGAATCAGAGCACATATCAGCACCGAGTGTAATTGGGTGCTTTGATTCTCCCAAAAAATGCAGATACGCTCCGTGAGCATTGTCTACTAAAAGTAATACGTTATGTTTGTGGCATATTTCTGCAATTTTCTTGACGTCAAGCACGTTTCCGAGATAGTCGGGCGAGGTTAGGTATACGGCAGTAGGTTTTCTTTCAGCTTTTTCTATTATTTCATCAAGCTCATTGGCCGAAAGAGTAAAGGATAAATATGAATCATCTCTTTCAGACGTCAGCCACTGAACGTCTAAATCAAGCAAAGCCACACTGCTCAAAAAAGCTTTATGAGCGTTTCTTGAAGCAAAAATAAGCGGTCTTTGTCTGTTTTCAGAAGCCAAAAGCGTAACGAGATAAAGCATAGCCCGAATACAAAGTGACGAGCCTTCGGTTGAATAAAAAGTATCCGAACCGAATATTTGACTTGCATACTGCTCGCTTTCGTTAATTATTCCGTCTGCCTCATAAAGACTGTCTGCGCCCTTTATTTCGGTAATATCAAGAGCTTCAATACCTAAAGAAGAATTACCCTTGTGTCCCGGCATATGAAGCCTGACACCGTTTTGTTTTGCGTAGTTGCTTACAAAATCAAAAATGGGAGTTTTCATTTTTTCTTTCCAATGTGCGAGCAATTTCTACCATAATCGCACATTCCATTCTCTTTTTAAACAGCTCACAGCCGTATTTATATACGCCCGTAACGCTACCCGTTGAGTGATAAGCGTTTGCAGCGCAACCGCCGGAACAGTAAAGCTTTGCCCAACAGTCGCGGCAATCTTCTCTTGAATAAACGTTGCAAGAAGCAAATTCGCACTGAGCTTCTTTGTTTGTTACACCGTTCCAGATATCGCCGAGTTTGTATTTTTCTTCACCTACAAACTGATGACAGGGGTAAAGATCACCCCAAGGGGTAACAGCCATATATTCGGTACCAGAGCCACAACCCGAAATGCGCTTGTAAATGCAAGGACCGCCCGTGAGGTCGATCATATAGTGATAGAAGGTAAATGGCTTTCCTTCTCTGTCTTTTTGGAGCATAAGCTCTGCAAGCTTTTCGTATTGATCAAGTACGATAGGCAGATCTTCTTGTGTTAATTCTGAAGGATCTCCCGGAGCGCAAACTACGGGCTCCATACTAAGCTCGGTAAATCCAAGGTCGAGCATCTGTTTTATATCATTCAGAAAATCGGGGTTCGCGTGAGTAAATGTACCGCGCATGTAATAATCTTTATGGCCGCGCGCTTCGACGAGCTTTTGGAACTTCGGAACAATTTTGTCCCAGCTTCCGTTTCCTGCATAGTCAACGCGGTAACGGTCGTGAATTTCTTTTCTGCCGTCAAGACTGAGAACAACGTTACTGCATTCTTTATTTGCAAATTCAATTACGTCGTCATCTATAAGAAGACCGTTTGTAGTAAGTGTAAAACGGAAATTTTTATTGTGCTGTTTTTCAATACTTCTTGCATAGCTTACGAGCTGTTTTACGACGTCAAAATTCATTAAAGGCTCTCCGCCAAAGAAGTCAACTTCAAGATTTTTTCTTGTTCCCGAGTTTGCAACAAGAAAATCCAAAGCCTGTTTGCCAACTTCATAACTCATAACGGCTCTTTCGCCGTGATATTTTCCCTGACTTGCAAAGCAGTATTCGCAGTTGAGGTTACAGGTGTGCGCTATGTGCAAACACAGAGCCTTTACAACCCCTGACGTTTTTTCTTTCAACTTACCTGCCATGCTTTCAAAGGTGTCCTCAGCATAGAGTTTGCCAATGCTTTTTAGGTGAGAAACCTGCTCATAACATTCTTCTATATCTTCGGCAGTAACGTCGTTTGATATGTACTTTTTACCCATTTTTTCAATAATGTTTTCTCGGCTCTCCGTTTGGAAGAGGGAAATAATGTCGTAGGCAATATCGTCAACGACGTGAATACCGCCTGAGCAGATATCAAGAACGATGTTATAACCGCCAAGCTTGTATTGATGTATCATAAAGTGAACACTCCTTAGTTTTGTATCAAAAATGCCGCCAAAAAAGGCGGCATTTTATAGGAAAGGTTATATATTACTTGCTTTCCTTGTTTTCGCACTGCTGGTTAGCAATACCGCAACTTGTTTTGCAAGCGGACTGGCAAGATGTCTGGCATTCGCCGCAACCACCCTTGTTAGCGCTTTCACAAAGATTACGAGTTTCGATAGTTTCGATATGTTTCATGATGGCAACCTCCGTTTGTTGATATCGTTTATACGATTTATAAAATTTAGTATATTATAACACGCTTTTCGACGAAAGTCAATAATATTCATTAGATTGTAGAGGAGTTTTGTTTTACAAAAAAATCCCCACGGTTTTAAAACCATAGGGATTTTTATGGTGACCCGTAGGGGAATCGAACCCCTGTTTTCGCCGTGAGAGGGCGACGTCTTAGCCTCTTGACCAACAGGCCTTATTTACAACATCGTGATTATATCATAATATTTTTGAAAAATCAATACCCAAATTCAAAAAACACGTTTTTCTTAAAATAATAAATCTTAAACCAACAGGGGCGGATAAAAATCCGCCCCTAATTATTATTACATTTGTTCAAGCATTTTTGTCGTTATTTCATAGGCATCGGAGAGGGATTGCAAATCAAGACGTTCTTTGGGAGTATGAATTTCTTCAACCTCTGCGCAAATTGAAATTCCGTCAAGCTCTCCGCCCATATTCGAGCATATTATTCCACATTCAAGACCTGCGTGAACTGCTTCGAATTTTGCTTTCTTTCCGAATTTTTCTTCATAGCATTTTGAGAATATTTCTCTAACCTCGCTGTCTTTTCTGTATTCCCAACCGGGATAGCGGTCGTGGTGGCTGACCAGAGCACCGGTGAGTTTACATAACATCTCAATTTTCATCAAAATCTCGTCCATCTTTGCTTCGTTTGAAGAACGGGGCATAAGAGTAAGATTAACCGTTTTTTCGTTTGTTGAAATTATACCCACGTTGGAAGAGCTTTCGACCAAGCCTTCCATGGATTTGCTCATAGTATATACTCCGTTGGGGATAAGATTTAAAACGCTGAGCACTCTCGACGTATCTTTAAAGCAAAGCATACCCGAATTAATATTGTTTGCATTATCTACACGTACAGTAAACTTCTTATCGTCTTTTATAAGCTGTTTTTTGATTTCATTTGCGATTATTTTTATTTCTTCTTTTACTGTCATCTTGTCAAAAACGCTTATAATACATTCACATTCACGGGGGATAGCGTTTGCTTTGTTTCCGCCGTTAATTGAAACAAGATTAAAGGGGGATTTTTGATACAGTCGTCCGAGTAATTTTGCCATAAGTATAATGGAGTTTTCTCTGCCTGTATTTATGTCAACACCGGAATGTCCGCCAAAAAGCCCTTTTACAGTAATTTTTATTGTTGAATTCTGGAGAGGGTAGTTATCAAACGGAACTTCTATTTCCGTTCTTATACCGCCCGCACAGCTTACCGTTGCCGTATGTAGCGTCTCGCTGTCGAGGTTTATAAATCTTTTTGCCTGCAGTTTGGAATAGTCAAACTCATAAGCACCGCAAAGTCCCGTTTCTTCCTGAACGGTAAACAAACATTCAAGCGGTGGGTGTTTGAGGGTGTTGTCAGACAAAATCGCCATCATCATAGCAACAGCCGCGCCGTCGTCAGCACCAAGTGTCGTTCCGTCAGCATAAAGCCAGCCGTCCTTAACGTAAAGCTTAAGACCGTCTTTTTCAAAATCGTGGATAGTATCTGCGTTTTTTTCGCATACCATATCAGTGTGACCCTGAAGAAGAACTGCAGGGCGGTCTTCGTAGCCTTCAGTTGCATTTTTCTTTATCAAAACGTTATTTATACTGTCTCTGTAAAATTCAAGATTATGTTTTTTTGCAAAATCGCAAAGATAGTCAGCAATCTGTGATTCATTACCCGAACCGTGCGGTATAGCGCATATTTCCTCAAAATAACGAAAATGGCTTTGAAAGAAAAGGTCCGACAAAATATATTCCATACAATCAACTCCGTTTTTTTGTTTATATAAAACATAATATTAAAGGTATTTTACCATACAGTCAGAGAAACTACAATGGGATTACAAAAAATAGTATAATAAAAATAAATTTGTGCTAAAAAATATCAAATTATGCTTGACAATTGGAAATTGATATGTTATAATCCTATGGTGTCAAAGCGAGGTATAGAAGTACCCTTAGCTCAGCTGGATAGAGCAACCGCCTTCTAAGCGGTAGGTCGAGGGTTCGAATCCCCCAGGGTGCGCCAGAAGTACTATTGAGGTTTTTTATAAACCTCAATAGTAACTTTATTTCTTACTTGTTTTGATACTAATACGGTGGGTATAGCTCAGTTGGTTAGAGCGTCAGGTTGTGGCCCTGAAGGCCGTGGGTTCGAGTCCCATTACTCACCCCAAACAAAAATCCGTTCTCGTAAGAGGACGGATTTTTGTTTGTGTTATTCATTTTTCATTCTTCATCATTTGTTATTCATTAAACGAAACTGAGTTTGGAGTGAATAATTGATTTATTTATACATTTATGTTATAATCCCGATAAAGAAGTACGATTATTGAAAAAGAAAATAACACGCCAAGGTTTAAAAGGAAAATAATTATATGATAAAAATTTTATTTGTCTGCCACGGGAATATCTGCAGAAGTCCTATGGCTGAATTTTTGATGAAGAAGCTCGTAAAAGATATGGGTATATCTGACAAGTTTCTAATTGAGTCTGCGGCAACCTCAACAGAAGAAATAGGGAACGGCGTTCACTACGGGACAAGGCAAGTTTTGCGCAAGTACAATATAGATTGCTCAAAAAAGAGGGCGGTTCAAATTACTCCCGAGGATTACGATAAGTATGATTATATAATAGGAATGGATTCTTACAATATCCGAAATATGAAGCGAATTTTTGGAGAAGATAAGGATAACAAGATTTCGCTTTTGCTTGATTATACAAACGATCCCAGAAATGTTGCTGACCCTTGGTATACGGGGAATTTTACAACAACGGAAAATGACGTGCTTTGTGGGTGCAGAGCCTTTTTAAAATCTTTAAAATTTTGATAACAAATTGATATTGTAATAATTATTTAAATAATGTATAATTAAATGCAGATTATATAAAAAGGCGAGATGTTTTATGAAAAATGATTTTAAAAAAATACTTAAGATATGTCTATGCATATTTTTGCTGTTTTTATGTATCTTTTACTGGAGCCCGTTTATAGCTTTTGTAAAAACAGTTATTTCTGCGGCAACACCGTTGATTTTGGGCGCATTTATAGCGTTTATTGTAAATATCCTGATGTCCCGCTACGAGAAGTGGTTCTTTCCGAAGAAGAAAAGCGGCATTGTTGCAAAAATAAGACGCCCTTTGTGTATGATTGGGGCATTTATGACTGCAATATTGGTTTTAGGACTTGCTATATGGCTTGTCGTGCCTCAGCTTGGGTCGTGTATTAAGGTAATCAGTTCGTTTTTGAAACAGATTCCTCAGCTTATGAAAGATTTTATTGTAAAAGCTCGAGAATGGGATTTTATTCCTCGCGGAGTTATAGATTATCTTGCTGATATTGACTGGGAATCAAGAATAACATCTCTTGTAACCTGGTTGTCAACGGGTGTTGGTGATGTTGTAAGCACCGTGGCAAAAACTATATTAGGTGTTGTATCTGGTGTTATAACTACTGTTGTCGGACTTATTTTTTCAATTTATTTGTTGCTTGGAAAAGACAGTCTGAAAAGACAGTTCAAGGTTATGGCTGAAGCCTACTTGCCCGAAAAGGTACACAAGAGAACTTTTTACGTATTAAGAATATTTAAAGAAAGCTTCAGAAAATTTATTGTCGGCCAGTTGACCGAGGCTGTAATTCTCGGGGTATTATGTATTCTGGGTATGCTTATATTCCGCTTGCCATACGCGACTATGATAGGAACGTTGATTGGTTTTACTGCATTGATTCCTATTGCGGGTGCATACATAGGCGCAATAACGGGGGCTTTGATGATCCTTACGGTATCCCCGGCAAAAGCACTTGTGTTTTTGATCTTCATACTTATTCTTCAACAGCTTGAAGGTAATATAATATATCCCCGCGTTGTCGGTTCTTCAATTGGACTTCCGGGAATATGGGTGTTGGCTGCGGTAACTATCGGCGGCGGTTGTTTTGGTGTACTCGGAATGCTTATCGGTGTACCTTTAACCTCTGCTGTATATCGAATGATACGCGAGGATCTGCAAAAAAAGGGCAAAGTTGAAATTGTAGACCCGCAAGATGCCGACGAGCCGCAGAATGATAATGCGGAAAACGTTTGTACTACTGAGAATAGTGAAGTTTTGGAAAAAAACTAATAATTACACATTGACAATTATGTTTAAGTACGCTATGATTATAGTGTGAAAAATAATAATGCGAGGTAAAAAGTGATGGCAGAAGAATTTATCGGTGATGAAATATTTACATTGACTGACGAAGACGGTAAGGAAAGTGATTTTGAACTTATAGCAAGTCAAGAAATTGACGGTACAACATACGTTGCGCTCGTTCCTGTTGAAGAGGGTAAGGCTGATGCAGAAGAGCAGGAGTACGTTGTATTAAAGCTTGTTGCTGATGAAAACGGCGAAGATATTCTTATCACTATTGACGATGACGATGAATTTGAGAAGGTTGCCGAAATATTCGAGGATATGCTTTTCGATGAAATCGACTATGATGCTCAGTAATTTGTAAAATAATTACTGTAATTAAATTGCTCAATTTGGTGTAGAATAATAATATTCCTGCTTTGTTTGTGATAAACGGGTAATTAAACCCACAAATCATTAAAGGAGCCCGGACTTTCGGTATGGGGAATGCAGACCTCCCTCTATTTGCCTGTGCTGATATGCTATACACGCAGATAAAAGGAAGTTGGTAGCACAAACTACTGAAGAGGGCACCGCCTTGCACATGCAGGGTTGCTTAATTTCCGTTTACACGGCCCGGTGGGGCTATATGGCGCTTGGTTGGATTTTCTGACCAAGCGCTGTTTTTTTTGAAAATTAAGATGTTAACCGATTATAAATTGGTTGTTTTTCTCTCCCTCAGTCAAAACTTCGTTTTTGACAGCTCCCTCATCAGATGGAGCTAAAATAGTTAGAACTCTTTAAAATAGTTTCTGTATTTTTCAATAATATTTGTGCTTAAACCGTAACAAAAGATATTAAATAAAAAATAAGTACCGCTAAAAAAACGGTACTTATTGAAGAAATAATTAGTTATCTTCTTTAAAAAGCTCTGATGCCGACGTTGCAAGTCCTGCGAGTGATTGAAGCTCACTTGGGATAATAATTTTTGTTGCTTTTCCGTCAGCTGCTTTTGCGAACGCTTCAAGACCTTTAAGCGCGACGATTTCTTTTGTAGGAGAAGCTTCGTTAAGCATCTTTATACCCGTAGCGTTAGCTTCCTGTATTTTCAAAATAGCTTCGGCTTCACCTTCAGCTTCCAGAACCTTTGTTTCTTTAAGAGCTTCCGCTTCAAGAATAGCTGCCTGTTTTTTTGCCTCAGCTTCGAGGATCATAGACTGTTTTCTACCCTCGGAAACAAGAATAGCTGAGTTCTTTTCACCCTCTGCGCGAAGAATAAGCTCGCGGCGTTCACGCTCGGCCTTCATCTGTTTTTCCATAGCGTCCTGAATTTCTCTCGGCGGAATAATGTTCTTAAGTTCAACTCTGTTTACTTTAATTCCCCAAGGGTCAGTCGCTTCATCAAGTATAGCGCGCATTTTAGTGTTTATAATATCTCTTGAGGTAAGAGTAGAGTCAAGCTCAAGCTCACCTATAATGTTACGCAAGGTTGTTGCCGTAAGATTTTCAATAGCTGCAATCGGGTTTGTTACGCCGTAGGTGTACAGCTTACAGTCGGTGATCTGATAGAAGATTACTGTGTCTATCTGCATTCTTACGTTATCTTTTGTGATAACAGGCTGCGGCGGGAAGTCGGCGACTTGCTCCATAAGAGTAACTTTTTTCGCAACTCTAAAAATAAAAGGTATCTTAAAATGGAGTCCTGTATGCCAGGTCGTATGATATGCGCCAAGACGTTCAACCACAAAACCGTATGCCTGAGGAACGATGTGGATATTGCTTATGATTATTACAAGCAATACGACGGCAAGTATTAAAATAATTTCAGTCATTGTTCTGATCCTCCTGAATAATCTGAATTGTTTTTTATGCAAACAAGCTTAACGCCGCGGATTTGTTTTACCGTAACGAGCTCGTTTTTTTCTATAATAATAGAGTTATCCTCGGTAACGGCGGACCATTCCTTTCCGCCTACCTTTACAGCGCCTTTTCCCTCAATGTTGTTTATGGTTTCCGTTACTATGGCGTCTTTGCCGATGATTAAATCAAGATTGGTGGGAACAATAGGTGATCTTTTTAAGGACTTTTTGAATATGGTTGTGGATAGGGTGACGAGAACCAAAGCCAACGCAAAGAACACTAACACCTGAACCCACACGGCAATATCAAAGGGCAAAACCGACAGAACCAACGCTAAGATGCCCGCAGGAATAAACCAGATGGTAACAAGGTCTGCGGTAATACTTTCAACGTAAATAGCAATAAGTATTACTGCTGCCCATATATAAGGCATATATTCTAACATAATATTTTCTCCTTTTGAAAAAATATACTTAAAGTACTGATTTAATTATATCATATTTTGTGTATGTTGTAAATATTTATTAGTATGAAATGCAAATAATGATTTAGTCAGAATAAACAAATTTTATAAGGCGTATAAAATTTGTTGACAAAACAAAAATCGTTTGTTATAATTGGTGATAAAGTAGGGGTATGTAACTACTCCGCGAAAAAGAATGAAAAATCTTGAAAAATGTCGTATTGCTCGGCGTAAATACGGCAAAACTGTTTCCCCTTTTAAAAATAAAAACCATCACGCCGAGAACGGAGATTGCTATGTTTGAAAAAGTAAAAGAAATGTTGGAAGAATCCCTTCAGATCAATCCTGAAGAAATCACATTGAAGAGTGAGCTTGTAGGCGACCTCGGAATAAACTCTCTTGAACTTGCTGACCTTGTTCTTACTTGCGAAGAAAAGTTCGATATTGAAATCAAAGACGAGGATATTCACAAGTTTGTAACTGTCGGAGACGTTGTAAACTATCTTACCGAGGCTTTGGGTGAATAAGTTCGGTATATCAAATATATACAGTATATGACGGATTTTTTTGGACAGCGGGCATAGAGTCGGCTGTCCTAATATATATTTACACTGGTTTGCGTTTATGATTTTACTTGTTCTATGTGTATTTGATGGGAAGTGAAAAATTGTGGCAAAGTTTTTTATTGCAATCGGAATAATATTGTGTATAGTTTTTATGCTGTGGGTTGCATTTGTCATTTATTCGCGTATTACGGCAAATAAGATAATGCAGAACGGAAGAAGAAAAAGAAACTTTATATTTAACTATTTGTGCCTTAGATTCAGCAGAATCAATACTATAAAAGACGTGAGTCTTATTGTTAAGAATAATGCAACGGGCGGCGGAAGATACGTTTCTGATATAGGTCTTGTGTTTGTAAATCAGGGCGGACTTTTTGTTATTGATACGGTTGCCGGTTCGGGTTATATTGATATAACCGACGGAGGAACGTGGCATCGCATTATTAACGACAAATATTATTCCTTTGATGATCCGGTTGTGAAGAATACGCAGAAGGTAAAGGAAGTAAAATGGTTTTTGCGTAACGAAGGTGTGGAAAACGTTCCGGTTCACAGTGTTGTAGTGTTTACAGGCAAGCGTATAAGATTTTCCAAACACATAAGAGGACTCATTACTGCGGACGAGCTTGCATCTTATCTTGTTGACTTGAATAAGGACAGATTTTTGTCGCACAAGGAAATACGTGAGGTTGTCAAACTTATAAAAACCAAACAAGAGTAAATTTTTATGAAAATAAAAAAGCTGTAGTTTTTCTACAGCTTTTTTTGTTTTCTTTTTCTGTCTATAAAATATCCCGACATTATCCATGCGAAAAGGATTGCTATTACGTTTATAACAATAATTTTTACACAATTCATAAAGAAATCGATAGTCAGAATTGAAGTCAAAGTATCGTTGAAAAATGAACCGCTGAATTTCGATGGATCTGCGGGGAAAAATATATAGTGCATACAAGTCCATAATTCGTTTATGAAATTATCTGCCGAGAAAGTGTTGTAGATATGAAGTGTTCTGAAAAAAACAAAAGCAATAAACAAAATTACAGAAATTAAAATTCCAACGACAGTGAGTAGCGAATATTTGAAAATGTGTTGTTTTATATCTTTTTTTCTGTATATCATCCAAATGACGCACAAAACAATTATTACAACAATAACAGAGGTTACTATTCTGACTGTATCAAAAAGTTTTTTTACGTCTTCCATATGGGAAACAGCTTCTTCTCCAAATATTTCAACGTTGTTATGTTTTTGTCCATTTAACGTTACTTTATCCAATTTTAAGGAAAAGCTGTCCTTTTCTCCCGATAAAAAAGAAGAAATATGCTTTATGATCTCGTTAATCTGTAATTGTGTAAAATCTGCCGTTTGGTACGTTTTTCCGCCGATATAATTTACTGATAATACTTGACTGGTGTCGGGATAAATATTACAATCTTTAAATTGGCTTACGTAAAAAGAATCGGTCGTGCCCATTATGATCGCGGGAAGAGTTATTGAACATACAAGCAGACATACGGTGAAAAATATAACCGTGATTTTGTCAAGAATTTTCAAACTTAATCCCCCCGTGTTATGATTTATAAAATAATTATATTAAAAGAATGCCCAGATTACAGCGACGATTATCGCAGGAAGCATATTTGCAACCTTGACAGAATTTTTTCTAAGTAGATTAAGTCCGACGCAGAATATAAGTATTGAGCCTGTGAGCGACAGGTTGTTGAGTGCCATATCTGTCATATAGGGCTGAATTAATTTTGCGGCAAGAGTAAAACCACCCTGAAGAACCAAGACGGGAATAGCTGAAAAAACGCAGCCTTTACCCATAGATGAAGTTAAAACTATTATTATGATAAAGTCGAGAAGTGATTTTACCAGGAGAATGGAGTAATCGCCGAAAAGGCCGTCCTGAATAGAGCCAACGACGGTCATAGCTCCAACGCAAACGGTAATTGACGCGCTTACAAATCCGTCAACGAACGTTGTGTCTTTTGCGCTTCCCGTTTTTGTCTTAAGCCATTCGCCCAGTTTTTCTATTTTGCCGTCAATATCTATCAGTTCGCCAATCAATGTTCCGATTGCAAAGCTTGCAATCATCATCAAAGTTCCGCCGCTTGTCAGTTTGCCGTCGGAAACCGACATTATTTTTTCCAAAGCGCCGCTGAGACCGATAAACATAACGCAGATTCCTGTTGATTTAATAATTGCAGTCTGCAAAGAGTCTTTTAAAAATTTTCCAAACAATGCGCCGATAATTCCGCCAAGCAAAATCGCGCCTACGTTTATTATAGTTCCGAGTCCTATCATTTTTTACCTTCCAAGTATGTAAATATCAGCAAAACATTTTGTAAAGGGAGCTTGTTCCAAGTCGGCTGACGCCAAGGTCGAGGAAGTTTACTGCGTCTTCGATAGATTTAATACCGCCCGCTGCCTTTACTTTTATTTTTCCGCAAGTTTCTTTTACCATCAGCTCAGCGTCGTGGAAAGTTGCTCCACCACCCGCAAAGCCCGTTGAGGTTTTTATATATTCAGCTCCGCTGTTGATTACAATTTCGCACATTTTTCTTTTTTCGTCGTCTGTAAGTAAACACGTTTCAATTATTACTTTTAAAAGCTTACCCGAACATGCTTCCTTCACGGCTTTTATATCGTTTAAAACGAGCTCGTATTTCTTTTCTTTTAAAGCGCCTATGTTGATTACCATATCAATTTCAGAAGCGCCGTTCTTGACAGCATCTGAGGTTTCAAAAGCTTTTGTCTTCGTTGTTATATATCCGTTGGGAAATCCGATTACCGTACAGATAGGGAGCTTGTCTTGAGTGTATTCGTACGCTTGTTTTACAAAAGAGGGAGCAATACATACAGAAGCGGTGTTGCCTTCCAGCCCCTCGTCGCATATTTTTTTGACGTCAGCCCATACCGCATCTTGTTTAAGAATTGTGTGGTCGCAGTAAGAAAGAATATCTTTGCCTGTGTATTTTCCGTAAAGCTTGTTGATTTTTTCAAGATTAATCATTTTGACTCCTCGCTTTCGGGTGTTAAAACTCGTATTTCTTTGATAACGGGGCGGTAATCCTTGTGTACAGTTCCGTTTGAATCGGTTACGACTGCCTCTTCGCAGATCTTGTCAACAATTTCAATTCCTTTTGTAACTCTTCCGAACGCAGCGTACTCGCCGTCAAGTCTTACGTCATCCTGGTGCATAATAAAAAATTGAGTAGATGCGCTATCGTAGTCGTTTCCGAGTCTTGCCATTGAAAGTGTTCCTCTGAGGTGGCTTATTTCGTTTTTTACGCCGTTCGCGGAAAATTCTCCCTTTATGGTGGCTGTCCCGTTGTTGCTTAAGCCGTCGCCGTCAGGGTCTCCGCCTTGCATCATAAAGCCTTCTATTATACGGTGAAATACGATGCCGTTATAAAAGCCATCTTCAGCAAGTGTGATAAAGTTTTTTACTGTTATGGGGGCTGTTTTTGCATCAAGCACGGCTGTTATGGTGCCGTAGTCTTCTATTTCTATTTCAATTGTGTATGATTCGTGCTCCAGTCCGTTTGATTTAGAACAGGAAAAAAGACAAAACACGGAAATCGTTACGATAAGTATCGCGATAATTTTTTTTGTCATTTTTAGTCTCCTTTGTCAAATGAAAAATAAACACCGTAATTTTAACATATTTAAAAAATATTTGCAAGTAGTGACAGTTATTATTAAACGTAAAAACAAAAAATGCTGCCGATAAAACACGGCAGGCATTTTTTGTTTTCAGACCGTTTGTCAGTTCTGGTTTTCAGAAGACTGATTTTCGTTGTTGTTAGAGCTTTCGGAACGGTTAGACTTGTTAGAGTTGTTGTTAGAATTGTTTGACTTGTTTGATCTGTTCTGGTTCTTGTTATCCATTGTTATACTCCTTGTAAATAAGCCGTTTATTTTTTTGTTTGCCGGCTTTTTGTTTTACGATAAAAGTGTTTGCATCTTGCACCGAAAATATGTGAGGAAATATTTGGTTTTTATATAATAAGGAGAGCTCGGTTGACAAATATCGACTTTTTTTGTATAATATTTATATCTGTTTTTTTAAAAAGGCGTATTATTTATTGCTTAGGAGAGATATATGAGATTTGACTTTTGTCAAAAAAATATAATAAAAACCTCTTTGGCTGTACTGTTCACAGCAGTTTTTCTTGTGGCTGTTTGCATCAGTATAATAGGAGCGCAGACAACACGAGAGGGAATTGTAAACGTTACCGGCGGTAACAGATTGAATATTCGAGCTGATGCCGGAACGAATTTCAATATTGTTGGAAGTCTGACCGAGGGAGAGGTTATCCCGATATTTTCTGAGAAAACGGGAACAGACGGTATGGTGTGGTATATGACCGAGCACGACGGTAAGGTTGGATATGTTCGATCTGATTACATTATAGTTAAGGAACCTCCCGCCCAGGATACCACAACTCCTCCCCAGGAAGATACAACTGCTCCTGAAGATACAACGGCACCCGGAGAAGAAACAACGGCTCCCGATGGAGAAACTACCTCGCCGGAGGATTCGTCGGGAAGTGATGAGCCTCAGCCTTCAGAATTTGAGGCATATTTGACACAGCAGGGATTTCCGGAATCCTACAAGCCATATCTTCGTGAACTACACGCACTCTATCCTAACTGGGTGTTTAAGGCTCAACATACGGGATTTGAGTATTCCTATGTTGTAACGAATCAGCTTCATCAGAGTCTTATCTGGAAGGATTCAATATCTTCGTGGAAATCTATCGAGGGTGATGCTTATAACTGGAATACAAACCAGTGGAACGTCTTCGATGGGGACGGTTGGGTAAGAGCGTCGAGATCGTTGATCGAATACTATGTGGATCCTCGTAACTTCCTCGGAATTAATACGGTATTCCAGTTTTTAGAGCAAAGCTTTGATGGGAATATACAGACAGTCGACGGTGTTAACAGAATAATAGCCGGAACTTTTATGGAGAAAGATATAATTGATTCAGATGGCAACAATCTGAATTATCCGTCGGTTATCTTTGAGGCAGGAAAGACATACGGTGTAAATCCGTACGTTTTAGCATCAATGATAGTTCTTGAACAGGGAAGTAACGGTTCATCAATTATATCGGGAACGGTTCCCGGATATGAAGGATATTACAATTACTTCAATATCGGTGCATATAATCAAGGTGGACTTAGTGCTGTACAGCGCGGACTTTGGTATGCCAAGGGTGGTAATAATGGCAGTACGTCTAACTTAAGACCTTGGAATACAAGACTCAAGGCGATAAATGGCGGAGCATATTTTTACGCGAATAACTATACGAATAACGGTCAAACGACTTTGTATTTAAAGCGATTTAACGTTCAGGGTGATAGGCCGTTTACGGGACAGTATATGCAGGCGATTCACGGTGCGGAAAGCGAGGCTGTAAAGCTTTCGCAGGGCTATACTCAGGAACTGAGAAACGTGGCTTTGTCGTTCTACATACCTGTATATGAGAGTATGCCCGAAACACCATATTCGAAACCTACGGGCGACGGCTCGCCGAATATGAAGCTTTCATCGCTTTCTGTTGAAGGCTTTGAGCTTACTCCCGAATTTTCTGTAGACAATCTTGAATATATGCTTGTTGTTACGCCGAACGTAACTTCGATCAACATAAATGCAACAGCTATGGAGAGCTCGGCAACTATTGAAGGTCTTGGCGTAAAAAGTCTCGTTTCCGAGAATAACGTTTTTGAAATAAAGGTTACCGCCGGAAACGGAACGGTGAGAACTTATAAGATTACGGTAGCTAAAGAAAATTCAGAATCGTACGGAAAGGTAAACGTTACAGACCATTTCAAGAAAGATAATGATATCTTCTACGGAATAGCTCCCGGTATGACAGTTGGAGCGTTTAAGCCTTTGTTTGTAACAGAAGGTTCGGTTGTCGTTAAGTCACCGTCAGGCGCTGAAAAGGGTGATGCAGACGTAATGGCAACAGACGACATACTTATTGTTTATACAACGACAGGAGTAAAACACGGTGAATACAGAGCTTCTGTCAAGGGGGATCTTAACTGCGACGGAAAAGTGAATATAAGCGATTTGCTTAAGGTGCGTAACAATATTCTCGGTACAGCAGAGCTTCCAAAAGGTCAGTTCTTAGCCGGTGACGTAACTGAGGATGGCAAAATATCCATCAGTGATTTGTTGAAGATAAGAAATCATATTCTCGGTACTGCATCTATCGCTTAGAACGTATAAATGTTGATAGAAAACATAAACACTGTAAATAGGAGAAGATATATGAATAAAAAAATATTGAGGGTATTTATTGCTTTTTGTGTAATATGTATTACGTCAATGTGCTTTCTGTTGAATGTAAACGCTGCATCGGCTACTATGAGATTTACCGACCCAACCGTAACAGTTGGAAGTAAAGTAAGTGTTACTATTGACGTTAAGGGGCAGGATATAGGTGGATATGAAGTTTATATTTCTTATGACACCGCTTATTTAGAATATCTCTCATCGTCGGGCGGTGAAAACCTCGGTACAAACGACCAGGGCGGCGTTATCAAGGTTATGGACTATATGAGCAGCGGCTCAAGCTCAAAAATGAGCTGTACTCTTACTTTTAAAACAAAAAAGACCGGAACTACTAAATTGCTTCCGTCGGGCGCTGATTTTACCAGTGGAGGCGGAGATCCGATAGTTCCTACGGCGGTTGGTAATTCAACGATAAACATCAAACCGGTACCCGAGGCTTCATCGGATGCGACGCTCAAAAGCTTGTCTATCGGCAACGGAAATTTGAGTCCCGCTTTTTCGAAAGGCAATACCGATTATTCAGTAAACGTTGATTTCTCGGTAACTTCACTTGCTGTAACAGCATTGAAAAATCATAACGGTGCATCGGTTTACGTAAGCGGAAATGATAATCTCGCCGTCGGTGAAAACAAGATTACAATTACCGTAACCGCTGAAAACGGAGCGAAGAAAGTATATACAATAACTGTAAACAGAGCGAAGAACCCATTATCATCAGATATATTTTTATCGTTGGGTGATGGCATACAGGCTGAAGTTTCACTTAATATAAGTTCGGATCTTGTTCCAAGAGGCTTTGAGCTTACGGCAATTTCTATTGACGGAATAAGCGTTGCCGCTGTTTCGTATCACAAGGATGCTATGCCTGCTGTTTATTTGCTTGGAAACGATAAGGTAAGCGAAGGTTTTTATTTTGCCGACGTACAAAACAAGACGGCAAAGCCTTTTGAGTATACGACTCAAGCAGGACAGACTCTTATGATCCTTGATATAAATTTAACGGAAATCCCTAAGGGATACGAATTAGGCAAATTTAAGTTTGGCGAGATTGAAAAAGATGTACTTGTGCCTTCAAGAACGGAAACCCCCAATCACTGTCTTGTATATGCGGTTGGTACTATGGGCGAAAAATTGCTTTATATCTACGATCCTATCGAGAATACATATCAGAGATTTAGTTTTGCTGAAATGGGCAAGGAAGAAACTGTTCCCAATACCCCAGACGAAACAAAGGCACCTGAAAAACAACCTAATGACAAAAAAGACGATTCAAAGAAGAGCGACTCACTCTTTTCTAATAAAGTTTTTAAGTGGGTGTTCATTGTGATTGCGGTAGTTATCATAGTTCTTGTAGTTGTTGCTATCGTGCTTGGAGTTAAATATTATTAATTAATAAGTATATATGCAGTCGTTTGTGTGAAAACATGAAATGACTGCATAATTTTTTTGAGTTATTACTTGTAATTTAAAAAAGGCTGTGATAAAATGACAATGCACTATACCCGAGACTAATCGGGACAGTAGCAGGAGGTATTTTATATGTCATTGGAAAAAAACAAAAACAAAATTCAAAGTGTTGTCGTTACAGCAATATTGGCGGCAATAATCGTTGTCTTGCAGACGTTTGCAAGCGGGATCCACATCGGACCTTTCACAATAACCTTGTCACTTGTGCCTATCGTTTTGGGTGCAGTATTGTATGGACCGCTTCAGGGAGCTTTTCTGGGCGCTGTGTTCGGTGTTGTTGTATGCGTAGCGGTTGTTACTGGAGCTGACTCCGGCGGTTTTCTTATGTTTCAGGAGTTGCCCGTTTTAACGCTGTTTTTGTGTGTGTTGAAGAGTACGGTTGCAGGTCTTGTCGCAGGTCTTATATATAAGCTGATCGGCAAGAAAAATACGTATATTGGTATTGCTGCAGCGGCTATTGCGGCACCTATCTGTAATACGGGTATTCTTTCTGTGGGTATGCTTTTATTCTATAATGAACTCGTAACGGGTTGGGCTATCGGTGAAGGATACACCTCGGCTTTGCTTTACGTTATTCTTGGTATTGTCGGAATAAACTTTATTGCAGAATTGTTTATAAACGTTGTTCTTACACCCGTGATTGTAAGAGTTATACGCGCTGTAAGAAAAAGAGCTTAAATAAGTATTAAGAGAGAATTGTGATGATTTTAGCAATAAATATCGGTAATACACACATATCGTTCGGCGTGTCTGACGGAGTGAATATTTCAGAGCCTGTTATGGATATGAAGACGGACAGGAATAGAACTTCGCTTGAATATGCCTCGCAAATGAAACAGATACTTGAGCTTTGCGGTTTTGATATAGAAAAAATAGACGGCTCTGTTATTTCATCGGTTGTTCCGCCTATGACACAGATTATAAAAAATGCGGTAAAAAGTCTGACAGGATACGATGCATTTGTAGTTGGCGCGGGAGTAAAAAGCGGGATACATATTCTGACTGACGATCCGGGCACGGTTGCATCCGATCTTGTGGCTACAGCTGTTGCGGCTAAGGAAGAATACGCTTTGCCGTGTGTTATAGTTGATATGGGAACTGCAACGACACTGACCGTTGTTGATGAGAACGGAAGATTTATCGGCGGCTCATTTATGCCGGGCGTGAACGTATCGCTGAATGCTTTGTGTGAGGGGGCTTCTCTCTTGCCGAAGATAGATGTTGCAGAACCGAAAAAAGCAATAGGATCGGCGACGGTTGAGTGTATGCGTTCGGGACTTGTGTATGGTTATGCAGGTGCTGTTGACGGTATAATCGATAGATTTGCTGTTGAGCTTGGAAGAGAGCCGGCAACCGTTGTTACAACGGGCGGTGTTGCAGAATTTATTTGTTCTTACAGTAAGAGAACAATACGTCACGATAAAAATATGCTTTTAAAAGGCTTGTGTTATATTTATAACAAGAATAAAAAATGAATTTACCGTATGCAAAAAAATGTGGTTAAATTAAAAAACCTTCTCTTTCAGGAGAAGGTTTTTTGTGTGTATAAAACAAAAAATGTTCCGTGTAGATACGGGGCAAAAAATATTATTTCCATTTTCCGAGTTGTTCTTTTTTTTCTTGTTCGATGCGTTCTTGCTCTTCAGAAACTAAGCGATAATATATCTTGTCTTTGTTCTTAAATTTATAAACAAACCCTCCGCAAGCTAATCCGAGAAAGTAAATAAGAATTGAAAAAGTCTTTGCAAAGGATGGGAAGAAAATAACAAACGGTATCATAAAAGGAATCGTTGCTAAAAGAAATTTTGAAACGCTATCAGACATATCGTTTTCTTCGTTATATGTGAGTTTTGAACCAAATCTTGTTTGAAACCTAAAACTTTCCCATTTCTCATTTTTGAATGTTATCGCTTGGAAAAACATAAGAGCAATTAAAAAAAGCGGCAAAACTGATAATTCGGTAATGTTTATGCTTTTATGAAATACAATGGTGGCTATAATGTTGATTAAAATTGCAATGCAATAATATATAAGCATATTCAATCCTTTCTTTCTTTTGAAACGTGGCAAAAACTTTTCCTTTCGCAGTGCGGACATTTGAAAAAACGGTCGTCGTTAATATGAAGTGATATTGCGGCTTTCCACCACTTAGGGTGAAAGGTTTTATTGCATTTTGGACACATATACTTTTTTGACGCAATATGTTTGCCTGCTGCTATCCAAACAACAAACGAAAACATTAACACAGGGGCAGCAATTACCCACCAAGGAACATCGTAATGAGTATCAAACCAATTGACCTGGCAAGATGTCAAAGACAATGCCGCTGTACACAGCAAAAAAACTAAAACCGATACTCTTTTTTTCATTTGCATCACCTTTCGTTTGTCTGGTAATAATACGTTTTTTCATAGCTTGTAATCCCTTTATATTATATCATATTACTTGACGTTGTGTCAATTCAAGCGGCAAAAATGAATACTGTACCGTAAAAAAGCCCCGCGTGAAGCGGAGCATAATAATATTTGTAAATATCTACTATTTCTTTATGAGTTCAAAAAGTTATATAGTAGCTTTTGAAATCTAATTTCGTTTTAATGGTTTTTATTATATGCTTTAATTAGACAAATTGTTATCATAATTTCGCCTATTGGATTGTTTGATATAAGTTTTAATCTACTACAATCCATATTTTTTTGCTATGTTTTGTGCATAACTACAGGATTCTGCTTTACCTTTTTGAATTGCATAGGAGCGGAGATCACCGTAGGATTCGGTATGAAGATATCCTATTTTTTCGCCACATTCTTTAATTTTAGGCTGTTTTTCGCAAAGTTCGTGGTAATGTGTAATAAAAATGCACTTTCCACCAATTTTGCAAAGTTCGTGAATAAAGTTTGCAGCTATCGGCACGGCTTCTTCTCCGGACGTTGAGGTAAACGCTTCGTCAATAAGAGCTAAACTGTTCTCGGTAAAATTTTTTAAGACCTCCGAAAGTGAAATGCACTCTTTTTCAAAACGACCAACTGAATTTATGTTTGCCTGTTCTTCAACCGATATCTTAAATATAGCATTGTATATCGGAAAGGTTGCTTCTTTTGCAGGCACTGGCATACCAAGCTGAAAATAAAACTGTGCGGCGGCGAGTGAATTAATAAATACCGTTTTTCCTCCACTGTTTGGTCCCGTTAAAATATAGCAACATGTGTTGTTTTCGAGTGTTATTGTGTTTGGAACGATATCCTTTTTGTTTTTTATGCGGCACAGCGCATTATCATATAACGATACAACCTTGAATGTACGGTCGGTACTAATTTTCGGAAAGCATAAAGGAATATTCTTTTCCTCAAAAAACTTTATACGGCTGATTGCTTCAACTACAAGGTTTAAAGAGTCAAGATATTCAAAATATTTTGCGAGTTTTTCGCGAATATAATTAAGTGCACGGTTACTGCAATGGTGAAGTCCGCTATCTAATACCTTACCCACAGCCTTGAGAAATGCATAATTTACTTGTTGACTTTCTTGAAAGCTAAGTTTTTTGTAAATTACTGTAATCGGTGCAATACAATGGTAGTTATCTTTTTCAAAATCCAATTTGATAATGCGGTCAAGTATGTCACCAGATTTAAATGTCTCTTTATTCAAGGAGATGATACCCGCTTCTTTAGGCTGATATAGTGCGTCGAGATTTACGCCAATCGTTACGCTGTTGACCGAACGAAGCCTATTGATGTTTTTCTCGTAATAACGTTCAATCCGTTTATATTCATCTGATGCAATATCGTTTTTTGCAAGTTCATAAAGATGATTTAGTGACTTGGATGTAATTTGATTTTTAAAAGAAAATAATATTTCATAAATATATTTGACAAGCTCAATATAAACAGTTGGATATAAAACACTATTGATTTTTTCTTCACTTCCGGATGCTTGACTGTGTTTCATCAACGGTTGGTATGCTGTGAGTTTTTCGGAGAGTGTTATCAAAAAATCAGACAGTCCATTAATTTTTAGTATATCGGAAAACAAAGATTGCCTATGAAGCAAGGTATCTCTATCTATACTGATATATCTTTTTGCACGCTCAAAAAACTTATCCTTGGAAATGATCTCTGATTTGACATCGAAATCGACAAATGTTTGTTCACTTTTATTTAAAAGCATAAAATCCATAATACCTCCAACAACATAGAAGCGGGGACGGAAATAATCTTTAATAGCAATATTGAAATGCTATGAAATGCAATGTATGCTTTCGCCGAAATATTGCAAGACGACCAAAGAGGAAAAAGCATCACCAAAAAAACAGAAAAAACAATGAGAGAGGGTAATCCAACCATAGCAAAAAATATATTATTGCGCACCAAAAACAATCCAAGAAAATACGTCCACATAGGTATTATAGGTTTCAACAGCAATCTTTTAGAAATAAGTATATAGTATACATTTCCTAAAGACAACAACTCGGTGTACTCATAATATTCCTTTTTATAAAGCTTTAAATTTTTATCCATAGATTGATTTCAATATAAGGTTTAAGCATATCAGAAATATGCTTATATTTTTCGGTTTGGCGTACAATGTCGTATTCTTTACGTTCCATATTTTTTAGAATTAACAACGCTTGGTTATCACTTGTAGTCAAAGAAACGTTGCTTGTTTTTTTTACCATTCCCTTGAGGAAAAGTGATGTATGAGTGAGCGAATCCCCTTGCATAAACATTATAAAGTCGATTGCCATATTGGCGGCTTTTTCTAAACGTTCCAATGTGTTATTAACATCACCTGTAGACGCATAATACCGTGCACTTGCTTCATAAAAATCAGAAAGTTCACCGCTATAAAAACCATAGTCGCCGTTTTCAAATAAGAGTTCTAAAATTGCAATTTTCTTTTCTCTCAAAGTCTCCATTTCATCTGGTGAATATAGGTTTTCACCGGAATCTAATTTGCAATTTGATTCAAAAGAATTAATAAAAAACTGCAAAAGGTTTGATTTTAACCGTTGTTTTGCATCTTTATTCTTTGTTCCTTTATATATTTTGGAGAACAAAAACTCTTGACTTAATACCATGATTGGCATCTTTCCTGCAAGTTCTTCTGCCTTTTTGGTTTCACCGTTTTCAGCATAAAATGTACAAAGTTTAGATGTGGCTGAGTGGCGCGTTAAATCATTGGTACACCCCTCCAAAATTTTCTTGCAGTATTCTGCGCACTGGTTTCTGATTAAGTCTTTTTCCTCTCGCGAATAGTCTGAAAACTTGCAAAGTATTTCTCCGCAACTGGAAAGATGAATCATAATCGTATAATCGTTTGGAAACTTTGCGATACCATCTTGCAAGAGTTTCCAACTTTCCTTCATGAACCCTTTTCTCGATAATTCATAATATTGGTGTAGAATTTGCTGCTTTTCCTCGTTACATTTTTGCAGGTTGATATTCAGTAACTCATCTGCTGATATATGGAAAAAATTGCATAGAGCAGGAATTTGAGAAATGTCCGGAGAGGTTCTGTCACACTCCCATTGAGAAACTGCTTTGGAGGTAATTCCAAGATGAGATGCAAGTTCCTCTTGGGTTAATTTTTTTGAAATTCGTAATTTTTTGATTGTTGAACCTATAGACATATTATCCTCCAAAAAATTATTTCTCCATATAAATCATACATTGTTTCACATTTGAATTGAAGAACCTATATGGGCAGGCAAAGTATAGTTTCGCTATACTTTATGGGTAGTATATCATAAATAAATATTTGAATCAAATAAATCTTTTTATTTACACTTGTGTGTGGAGTAAGCATAGTGCTGGCAGTCCTCAATAGGTTAGAAGCCATTCAATATTCTTACAAAAAGAAAAGGGCGGATATCAAATCCGCCTTTACAATGTTGTAGAAATACATTTGTTTTTTGGGGGGAACCCCCTCACCCTACGTTGTTATATTTAGATTTCTGATAATGTTACAAAAACACAGTGTGGAGTTTTTTATAATATATTTAACACTTCGAGAAGGGAAGATACCGTATAATCAGGTTTCGGATAGTCAGGAATTTCAAGTTTGTCCGGATTAAACCAGATGGTTTTAAGTCCGTAATTGTTACCGCCGGTGATGTCTGCTGCCAAAGAGTCTCCTATCAATGCTATTTCATTTGGCGTATAGTCTCCCATTAGGGATAGACATTTATCAAAATATTCTTTTGCAGGCTTAAGTGCGCCCACTTTTTCCGAAACGAATATATCGGTAAAATATTTTATCATATCGGATTTTATGAGTCTTTTTTTCTGGTGCTCATATGATGAGTTGCTTGCAGTATAAAGAGGGTATTTTGGATAGAGATACTCGAGCATCTCATATGCATTGTCAACGGGTTCAGCAATTCCCGAAAGAGTGCTTCTGAATACTGTTTCCAATTCATCTGAGTCGTAGCTTATGTTAAGTTTTTCAAGTACGGTTTTCCAACGCAATTTATACATTTCGGGTTTTGTGATCTCACTTCTTTCGATTTGATCCCAAAGCTTGTCGTTTACCTCTTTAAAAACCTCAATAACATGGCTGTCGTAGGGTAAACCTCTCTCGAAAAAAATCTGTTCTATTGCTTTTTCAGAACTCTTTATAAAGTCGAGAAGTGTGTTGTCAATGTCTATAAGTACGGCTTTTATCATAGGCTTATCTTCCTGTAAATTTATGTTTTGTGTTTATATGATAGGATATAATATTTGTTTTGTCAAGTAAGACGAACGGGCAGGGAATTATTCTAAAATGTAAATAAATTGTAAAAATGTAAAAAATGCTTGAAATGTGTAATATATAATGATATAATACTCAGGTATGAAAATTCACACACGCGGCATGCTTCGGTGCAATAACTAAAGGGCGGCGTGGTGGAAATAACCGAAGGAGGACATTTAAAAATGTCAGTAATTACAATCAAACAACTGCTTGAAGCAGGCGTCCATTTCGGACATCACACAAGAAGATGGAACCCCAAGATGGCTGAGTACATCTTCACAGAAAGAAACGGCATCTACATCATTGACCTTCAGAAGACAGTTAAGAAGTTCGAAGAAGCTTATATGTTTGTTCGTGACCTCGCTGCAGAAGGCGGAACAATGCTTTTTGTTGGTACAAAGAAGCAGGCTGCTGCTGCAATCAAGGAAGAAGCACAGAGATGCGGAATGTACTATGTAAACGTACGTTGGCCCGGCGGTATGCTTACTAACTACAAGACAATCAACAAGTCTATCGAAAGACTCAACAGCCTTCTTAAGATGCAGGAAGACGGCACATTTGACCTTCTCCCCAAGAAAGAAGTAGCTAAGAGAGTTAAGGAAATTGCAGACCTCGAGAAGAACCTCGGTGGTATCAAGGATATGCCCGGACTTCCCTCTGCAGTATTTATAGTTGACCCCCGCAAAGAAAGAAACGCAGTTCTCGAAGCAAAGAAGCTCGGTATTCCCGTTGTTGCAATCGTTGACACAAACTGTGACCCCGACGATGCAGATTACTTCATTCCCGGTAACGACGACGCTATCCGTGCAATCAAACTCATTTCTTCTGTTATTGCTGATGCTATCATCGAAGGCAAGCAGGGCGAACAGTTTGAAGAAGCAGTAGAAGAAATTGCTGAAGAAGCAGAAGCTGCTGAATAATTTAAAAAAATAACTGAAAAATTAAACTGAATAAAAATTCGGAGGAAATAGAAATGGCTACAATTTCAGCTAAGCTCGTATCTGACCTCAGAGCAAAGACCGGTTGCGGTATGATGGACTGCAAAAAGGCGTTGGTTGAGGCGAACGGCGATTTTGATGAAGCAATAAAGGTATTGAGAGAAAAGGGTCTTGCTGTTGCAGCAAAGAAGGCAGACAGAATTGCAGCAGAAGGTCTCGTTGATATTCTTATCGAAGGTGATAAGGCTGCTATGATCGAAGTAAACTGCGAAACAGACTTCGTAGCAAAGAACGCTTCTTTCCAGGCATTTGTTAAGGAAATCCTTAAGCTTATCATTGACAATAATCCTGCAGACGTGGCTGCACTTAACACTCTTACAATGGCAAACGGCATGACAGTTGAAGCTGCTCTTAAGGACAAGATCTTCCAGATCGGCGAAAATATGTCTATCCGTCGTTTCCTTGCTGTAAACGGAACAATGAGTTCTTACATTCACGGTAAGGGTACAACAGGTGTTATCGTTAAGTTTGTTGCAGATGAAGCTGCAGTAAACAACGAAGGTTTTGCTGAAATGGCAAAGAACATCGCTCTTCAGGTTGCTGCATATCCCAACATTCAGTACGTAAACAAGGAATCCGTTCCTGCAAGTGCTGTTGAAGAAGAAAAAGAAATCATTATGGCTCAGCTCAAGAACGATCCTAAAAACGCAAGCAAGCCTGCTCAGATCATTGAAAAGATGGTTACAGGTAAGCTCGGTAAGTTCTATGAAGCAAACTGCCTTACAGAGAACGCTTTTGTTAAAGATGACTCTATGACAGTTGCTAAGTACGTTGAATCTTGCGCAAAGGCATTCGGCGGCAACATCGCTATCGACTCCTTCTACCGTTATGAAAAGGGCGAAGGTCTCCAGAAGAGAGAAGATAATCTCGGCGACGAAATCGCAAAGATGCTTGCTAAATAATTAAAAATACAACTTAATACTTGTCAGGGGTGCTGTAAAAAGCTGAGATGGAGTATTCCGAACCCTTTAAACCTGAAACGGATAATGCCGGCGTAGGAAGAATAAGATAATTAGAAACTTTTAAATCCTCGTTTGGTTTTTCAAACGAGGATTTTTGTTTTGTGGTTTTATCGTTGTTGCAAAAACGATAAAATTGTTGGTCGAATTTACATACCTTAGAGCTCAAGGATAGTAAACTCTGAACCGGATACACCGTTTTTTACATATATTTTAAAACTTAAAAAGATACTGAAAGGTGAAGAAAATGAATAAAAAAACTAAAACAAGAGTGATGGTAGAGTGTTCTATACTCATTGCTGCGACAATAATTTTATCGTTTATAAAAATATATGAAGCGCCGCTTGGCGGCTCAGTGACCTTGTTTTCAATGGTTCCTCTTATGATAATATCAATAAGACACGGACTTGGATGGGGACTCGGCTCTGCATTTATCTACTCAATTTTCAAGCTTTGGCTTGGGGCGGGTAATTTTGCCTACGTTCCAACGGTTAAGGGAATTATAGTCGTTATTCTTCTTGACTATATAGTTGCATATACAGCGATAGGCCTTGCAGGCGCATTCAGAAAAATCAAGTTTACAAAGAATGAAAAAACAAACGAAACAATAACTGTATTTTGCGGTGTATTGCTTGCTTGTGTAGTAAGATTTATAAGCCATTTTGTAAACGGCGCTGTTGTATGGTATGAAATTACCAAAAACGGCGATTGGAACGAATACGTTCATACGGTAGGAATGTGGATATATTCATTCGTATATAACATTACCTATATAGGTCCGGAAACTGTAATGACACTTGTAGCAGTTCCCGCTATAGTAATGCTTCTTGGAATTCTTAAGAAGAATACAAGAAATGCACTTTGATATTAAAAGTTTTTGCGTTCATCAAGAGGGGCTTTTTATAAAGCCCCTTTTGTCAAGGGTTCGGGAGCGAAGCTCCTGACAGTATGTGTCCCTTTTTAAAAAACGCGGGAGCGTTCTTTCTAAGACGTACTATTTTGATTAAATAATATTGTCTTTTTCTTTTTTACCACTTTCTTGGTGCCAAGAAAGTGGAGCAAAGAAGGCACAAGAGGAGGGGATTTCGATTTCCCTTCCTCTTGACTCCTACCCCTAAAACGACAAAGGGGGATTACCCCCTTTGTACCCCCATCGTTTGCAAAAGATGGAAAGTTAGATTATACTTTTTGTTTTTTGAAATGGGTAGTATTCATCTCTTGGAACCCGCTTTTGTTTGTGTGGGTAATAATAACCCATTTACCTATATTATGAGCAAAGGTTTTACATTGCGCCTTCTCCGGTGGGAGAAGGTGGCGTGCCGCCAATACATTTAAATAGATATCAATTATAATGCGGCGCGACGGATGAGTTCGTCAATATTATATTTTTTTTAGATAAGAAGTGCTAAAATAGTAGAGGGGGTCTATTGTGGTTTGGGGAACCTTTGCCCAAGCTGACTGTTTATAATACAAAAAACACCACCCGTGCGGGTGGTGTTTGAAATATTTACACTATACTTTCAGGGAGTTTCTTGCCGCCGAGAAGGTGGAAATGCATGTGCGAAACAGATTGGCATCCGTCATTTCCGATGTTGGTAATAATTCTGTATCCGTTCTCAAGATTGCACTGTTTTGCAATTTTGGGGATTGCTTCAAATATCTTTGCTACAATAGGACTGTTAAATTCGTTAACCTCGTCGGCTGACTGGATATGTTGTTTGGGGATTACGATAACGTGCACGGGTGCTTGAGGGTTTATATCGTGAAACGCGAGTATCTGTTCATCCTCGTATACCTTGTTTGATGGAATACTTCCCGAAATAATTTTGCAAAAAATACAATCCATAATTTAATTCTCACTTTCTTTTTTTTGATAATACATTATATTACCACACCTATAATTTTAATTCATTATAAATGAAAAGTCAATGGAATAAAATATTTAATTATAAAACGGCAAAAAAATAATTGCAAATTTCAAAGATTATTGACAAGATATTTAAAAAAGGGTATAATAAAGATAATATATTATTTAACACGGAGGTATATGTAAATGAAAGTAACTAAACAGTCTATTATCGGAGATGTTCTTGATTACGATAGAGGAACAGCGGAATTTTTCCTTGCAATCGGAATGCATTGTCTCGGTTGCCCCGCATCAAGAGGCGAAAGCATTGAGGCAGCTTGCGCAGTTCACGGAACAAATGCAGATGAGCTTGTAGACAAGCTTAACGCATACTTTGCATCAAAGAACTGATGATCGATTTAAAGGGGCTTATTTATAAGCCCCTTTTTGTTCTTTTTTATTTACAAAGTTTTAGGCGGTGGAGTATTGGCGGCTATTGTTTTAGATAACAGAATGAGATGTATAGCGGACTGTGTAAGGCAGGGGGCTGTGTTAGCAGACGTCGGCACAGACCACGGCAAGCTTCCGATATATCTTGCGCAAACAGGCAAGATAAAAAGAGCTGTTGCATCTGACATAAATGAAATGCCATTAAAAAAGGCGTTAAATAATATAGAAAAGTATGCTTTGTCGTCAGTTATTGACACGTACTTAACAGACGGGCTTATTGGTGTTGAAAAGTTCTCTCCGACAGACGTTGTAATTGCGGGTATGGGTGGAGAGCTGATTGAACAGATTTTAGAAAACTCCACTGTTGATAAAACGGGAGTAAAATTTATACTTCAGCCTATGACTAAAGAAGACAGTTTGAGGCGTTATTTATGTCAAAGCGGATACGAAATTACGGACGAGCATATAGTCAGAGAGGGTAAAATATATCAGATCATTTGTGCGGAATACAGCGGAATAAGCACACGAATGACAGAGGTTGAATGTTTGCTCGGAAAAATTAACATAGAAAAACAGAGTGAGCTTTTGTTTGAACTTGTTGAAAAGGTTATAAAGAGAACGAGAGTTAAGCTTGACGGAAAAAGAACGGCTGGAATAGATTATAAAGAAGAAACCGACTGTCTTAATGAATTATTGAAAATCTCAGAGAGTAAGAGGAGATAAATATGTCGACTATAGAAAAGCTTTATGATTTTTTTAATAGCGTGATTCCACGTGAATTGTCGTGTGAGTGGGATAATGACGGGAGAATGTGTATACCGAATCCCGAAAAAAATATAAACAAAGTACTTATCTGTCTTGACGTTACAAATGGCGTAATTGATTATGCTATTCAAAATAACTTTGACTGTATAATATCGCATCACCCAATCATATTTGATCCCGTTCGTAATATAGACGCGTCAAATCCTTTGGGAAAGAAAATATGCAGTCTTATAAAAAATGATATATCGGTATTTTCTTTTCATACAAGACTTGATAAAGTTGAAGGCGGAGTAAATGACGTTTTGTCGGAACTTTTTGGTCTTCAGAATGTTACAAGTTTCTCCTACGTAGGAAGAATGGGACAAGTGTCCCCAATGTCTCTTGTCAGCTTTGCAGAAAATGTTAAAAACAAAATTTCTGCCGACAAAGTTATATGCGTAGACGGTGGAAAGATTGTATCAAAAATAGCAATTGTAGGCGGAAGCGGAAAGGGATATCTCGCGGAAGCTAAGGAATGTGGCTGTGACACGTTTGTAACCGGAGAGCTGCCATTTAATTATGAGCACGAAGCAAGGGAGTTGGGGCTTAATTTGGTATGCGGTGGACACTATTTTACTGAGAATATTGTGTGTGCGCGTATAGAAAAATTAGTGAAAGAGTTTGATGCTCATATTTTTACAGAAATTATTGAAAGCAACCCCGCGTTTGTAATATAAATACAATTTATTTAGCAAAAATTGTTTACAAAAGAGGGATTTTTGTTTATAATAATAGTGTTATAGATAAATGATGTATTGACAATTTTTTAGGAGGATTTCCCTTGATTATACAACTTGAAGAAGCAAAGAGAGAGCTTTTAAAAATTGACGGTGAAATAGACGAGCTTGGAAATGCGATGAAGATTGAAGAATTGAAGGTCAACATCGCTTCGCTTGAAGATAAAACTTTGGATCCTGATTTCTGGAACAATCCTGAATCGAGTTCAATTCTTCAACAGATAAAGTCTATGAAGAATAAGGTTGAAGCATTTGATAATCTTAAGAAGAGATGTGAGGATGCAGCAGTTCTTGCGGAGATGGGCTTGGAAGAAAACGATGAAAGTGTTCTTGAAGAGGTTCTTGCAGAGCAGGAATCTATCGTCAAAGAAATAGAAACAAGAAGAATAGCAACTTTACTTTCGGGCGAATATGATAAGAATAACGCAATTATTTCTTTCCATCCGGGAGCCGGCGGTACCGAGGCTCAGGACTGGGCGCAGATGCTTTACCGCATGTATACCCGTTGGGGTGAACGTAATGGATTTAACGTTAAGCTTATCGATTGGCTTGACGGAGATGAAGCGGGACTCAAAAGTGCGACAATTATGATTGAAGGCGAAAACGCCTACGGCTACTTAAAGGGAGAAAATGGTGTTCACCGTTTGGTTCGTGTGTCGCCCTTTGACTCATCGGGCAGACGCCATACATCTTTTGCATCAGTTGAGGTAATGCCTGAATTTGAGGACGACGGAAAGATTGAGCTCAAAGAAGAAGAGCTTGAAATAACTGCCCACCGTTCAAGTGGCGCGGGCGGTCAGCACATAAACAAGACGGACTCCGCTATCAGAATTTTGCATATTCCTACCGGCATTGTCGTAGGCTGTCAGACAGAAAGAAGCCAGCTTCAGAACAAGGAGACTGCTATGAAGATGCTTAAGGCAAAGCTTATGGAGATAAAAGAAAGAGAAAAGCTTGACAAGATTGAAGATATCAAGGGTGTCAAGACTAATATTGAGTGGGGCGCTCAGATAAGATCTTACGTGTTTATGCCATATACGCTTGCAAAAGATACAAGAACGGGATATGAAGACGGAAATATTTCCGCAGTTATGGATGGGGAAATTGACGGATTTATAAACGCGTACTTGAAATCACAGGCGCAGATATAAAGAATTTATATACGATCAAGGAGGATTGTGTAATGTATAAGAAGACAGCATTTTATGCGGGTATTACTCTTGTAATTCAGTCGATTTCAATGATGATTTTGTTTTTCTTGCTTTTTGCTAAGAAAAAAAGTTTGGCATCTGTTTTGCTTGCAATGTCAGCGGCAGGCGGAATTGCGGGAGGCTTTTTGCTTTACAAACACGCTAACAATATTAAGGCAGAAGAAGAGCTTATATCAGAGCTTCTTGGCGATGACGAATATGAATATAATAACGGTGAAATGGAAATTCTTACCGACGACTACGTTGACGAGGCGGAATTCTGCTAATAATAAAAAATATAGGGCGGGCTTCTTTTTTTCAGGATGCCTTGCCCTAAAAACATTAAAGAGGGAAGTTTAAAATGAGTACATATACAGATAGAGCAGTAGAAAATCATCACAAGGGATGTAACTGCGCGCAGGCAGTAGCTTGTGCTTTTAGCGATAAAGTCGGATATGACGAAGAAACACTTTTTAAAATGGCTGAAGGGTTTGGTGCAGGTATGGGAAACAGAAAATGTGCCTGCGGAGCAATTTCAGGCGCGATTATATTGGCGGGTCTTGTGTCAAGCAGCGGAAGTGTTGAAAACGTAACCAAAAGAAATACATACAAGCTTTCAGCTCAGATAGTTGATATGTTTGAAGAAAACTGCAAGGCTTTGACTTGCGGCGAGATTAAGGGGATTGAAACCGGAACTCCTATAGTGTCGTGTGATGAATGTATAAGAGTTGCGGCTGAGGCGGCTGAAAAAATTCTTTTTAATTAAAAAACGAAATATAAAATGCCGATAAGGGAAAATCCCATATCGGCATTGTTTTTTTGTTTGTATTTTGTTATCAATAAATACCCTCAGTCCAACCTTTGTTTTTGTTGAGATAGTCTCTGAGCGCAATGACGTCAAGGATGTTGAGAACACCGTCACCGTTTATATCATCGCTCAAGTCGTTTGAGGGGTTATTATTAACTATAACATTCAAAGCATCAGATACTTCATCGCTGTTAGTGTTGTTTGTTATCCCTGATGCGACAGCTACCGCAATAACGGAAAGTGATACAGTAAGGACAATTATAAGCGCTATAACAATATATGTAGGTGTCTTGTTTAATAAACGTTTCATCTGTTTCTATCCTTTCAGTGTATACAATAATCACACTTTATATTAACACAATTAATAAAAAAAGTCAATGTGTTTATAAAAAGAATAATAAAAGAAGTAAGAAAAATAAATGATTATTTAAACTGACAATATTTTCAAAATGTATTGCATTTTAAAAACAAATGTGCTATAATAACTCTGTTATAATTTAGTTTATAAATTGATTCATCATAAATTGGAGGTGCATCGGAATGGCAAAGTGTGATTTCTGCGGCAAGAGTGTTGCTTTCGGACTTAATGTTTCTCACTCTAACCGTAAAACAAACAGAGTATGGAAACCCAATATCAGAAAGGTAAAGGCAGTTGTAAACGGTACTCCCAAAACTGTTAATGTCTGCTCTCGTTGTCTCCGTTCCAACAAGGTTACAAGAGCTAACTAATCGTATATTGAAGTTAATTCAGCCCGGACGTTTTATTCAAACTCCGGGCTTTGCTCTGTTTTTGTGAGGTGTTTTTTATTAAAAATATACTTGTAGGAAATACTATATCAGCAAAATGCGAAGATGCGTTGAATTCATTTGGTTATAACGTTGTAAAATTGCCGAGATTTAATAAATTGCAGGAATATGTTTCAAATCATGCAGATATGCTCATTTTTTATGACGGAGAAAGAATAATAACTCATAATGGTTATTTCGAAGAAAATAAAACGTTGTTTGCTTCACTTGGTATAGAAATTGTTTTGTCTGATGAAAGAATGGAGAAAGCATATCCTTTTGACATTTTGTTTAACGCTGTTCTTACAAAAGAGGGAATACTTTTTTCAAAGAGCGAATATACTTCTGAGTTAATAAAACGAAGAGCAAAAAAGATAATAGAAGTAAAGCAAGGGTATACCGCTTGTTCTACTTGCCGTGTTTCCGATAATGCTTTTATAACAACCGATAGTGGATTGTATAAGGCTTATCTTCAGTGTGGGATAGACTCTATTTTGGTTTCAAAAGACGATATAGTTTTGCCGGGGTACGACTGCGGATTTATCGGAGGAGCATCTGTTGTGATAGGTGACCTTGTATGTTTTTTTGGAGATATAAAAAAATATCGGGATTATGGAATAATATATGATTTTGTCAGAAAGCATGATAAAGATATTTTTTCTTTGTCTGATGAAAAATTGACTGACGTTGGTGGAGCAGTTGTGGTGTGAATAATTGACAATAATGCACGTTTATGATATAATAAATAGAAATCCTTTTTAGGTGTTTTGTTGGTTTTTATAGAGCTAAATTACGGAGATTTGTGGAACAGATAGATGATTTTTAAGAACGAGGATCAAAAAAATAAAAACCGCTCTAAAATTGAAGAAACTGATGGCTTTTGGGATATCGGTAATATTACCCCCTTCAAAAGCGTTGCATCGAAAAAAGACGTAATTGTTGACACCGATGCCGTTACCGTGTACGGTAATGATAGCGATGAGGAGAAAAACATAAAACCGAGTGCAGTTGCTTTACCGCGAATTTCGTCTGAGCTTTTATTGTCATATATTCCCCAAAACAGTTTTTTTAGAAACGTAAATATATTAAGCTGGCCGTCAAAGTATACGTTTTATGAAAGATTCAGACTTGACGCTGTTAGATATTTTAACACGATACACAGTGAGGTTCAGCCTGTTAAATATTTTTCGTATATGCCGAGTTATATTCAGATGTCGGCAAAGCAAAGAGATTGGTATTTTTATTGGCGCAGTTGTGTAAGGAAAGGAATATACTTGCCGACAGACAGCAGTTATATTCTGTTGTACGTTTATGAAATAATAAATCTCCCCGAACTTATTCCTGCGGAAAAAGGTATAGAGCTTTTATTTGGAATTTGGACTAATTACAGAAAATCGTACACAAAGCTTGATAAATTTTTAAGTGAGTGGGTGTGCGACTATTGTTTGATAAATAATATAGACTTGCCCTTTGGTGATTTTGTTGAATTATACGAGGGAGCCAAGGAATGTTCTTCTCTGAAGCAGTTTTATATAAAATGCGAAGAAGACGACATTTACCCGATGTTACTGCTCGAAAAAAGCGTATCGTACAGGTGGAGAAACAGTAAATATATTGATGAAAGTAATAGAGCGCTGTTTGAAAAACATATAGTCGGCGGATTTGTTTATGCGGTGAATAAGCTTGCAAAAGCTGACGGAAGATTTAACGGGAAAGACGGCAGGACTGTTACAAGGAGAGTTATAAGAGACTCTTTCAGCGGTGCTTTATGTGCTTATAAAGTAAAGAGAAAAATAGAAGTAGAGTACGTTGATTTATCAAAAGAAAACGACATATCATTTATAGTTACCGATATTGTAAGGTATTCTGAGAACAGAATCAGAGCTTATCTTGGGATAAGAGCAAGACTGTCTGTTCAGAATCTGACAGAGCAGTACAAAAATATAATTGACGAATATTTCGACGCTTGTTTGCCGTGTAATTACAGCAAAAAGAGGATATCAAAAGAGGATATATACGAAATTAAAGAATTGCCCGTAAAAGAATTCTCGGTATCTTTTGAAAAGGCAAGAGAGATTGAAAAAGAGTCGTGGCGGATTACGGACAGACTTGTTGAAGACATAGAATACGAAGATGCAATTACAGATACGAGTACACAAAGTACGGACAAATCTATTGAGAGCGAAGCGCTTGATATAGCCAAAGAGGCATTAATTGCGGTCGTCAACGGGGACACAAAGAGGTTTTCTGATATAGCTGAAGAAAGCTATATGTTACCCGAGACTTTGGCGGAATGTGTAAACGAGCTTTGCTTTGAACTACTCGGTGATGTAGGTATAGAAGAAAAAGACGGCGTATACACATTGATACCCGATTATGAACAGGAGATAAGACAATGGCTGAACCGATGAATAAGGTGCCCAAGAGAATATTGGTTTCCTTGCTTGAAAGCTTATCTGCAGGCGTTGTGCCGCGAATGGGTGCGCCTTACGTTGCTATCGGTAGGGAAAATGAAGTAACCGTTTTGCTTGACAGTCTTGAACACGTTTCTGACGGCGGTTCTTTTATGAAGCTTGTCATTGGAAGATACGGAAGCGGAAAGAGCTTTCTTATGCAGCTCGTAAGAGGTTATGCGGTTGAAAAGGGATTTGTTTGCTGTGATGCTGACCTTTCTCCAGAGAGACGCTTTTTTGGAACAAAGGGAAATGGAGTTGCTACGTACAGAGAACTCATAAAAAATATGTGCACTAAGACTTCTCCCGATGGTAATGCCATACAGTCGATAATTGCGAAGTGGATATCAAATATACAGTCTGAGGTTGCAATATCCGGAATAAAGACGGGAACGACTGAGTTTGACTCGGAAGTAGAAAAAAGAATCCATTCAGTAACGCGAGAAGCGGAAAATCATATTGGCGGATTTGATTTTGCCTGTGTTGTTAATTCTTTTTACAAGGCGCAGAAGGATGGAGATGACGAGAAAAAGGGCTGCTGTCTGAGATGGCTTCGCGGAGAGTATATTACAAGGTCAGAAGCAAAAAAAGACCTTGGAGTTTTTTCGATTATAAATGATGAAAATTGGTATGATTATATAAAACTTTTGGCCTTTTTTGTGAGAAAAACAGGCTACAAAGGGTTAGTCGTATTTATAGATGAATGTGTGAATCTTTATAAGATTACCAACAGAATTTCAAGAGAGTCAAATTACGAAAAGCTTTTGTCAATGTTTAACGATACGTTGCAGGGCAATTCAAAGGGACTTGGACTTGTTCTTGGCGGCACGCCGATGTTTCTTGAGGACAAGCGCCGCGGTCTTTACAGCTATGAGGCTTTGAAAAGCAGACTTGAGGACGGAAAGTATTCGGACAGTGGGTTTAAGAATTTGATGGGACCTGTAATCAGGCTTGAACGTCTTGACGATAACCAGTTGTATGCTCTGGTTACGAGAGTAAAAATACTTCACGAACAGAATTACGGTTGGCAAGCGCCGATATCCGACGAACAGGCAGCGGCCTTTTTGAAGGATTGTTTGTCAAAAGCAGGGGCAGAAACTATGGTTACTCCCCGTGAGGTTATCCGTGATTTTCTTGAGGTGCTGAATATTTTGTATCAGAATAAAGATGCAAAATTTGAGGATGTTGTCAAAAATGCTGTTTTGTCAAAGGTTGACGAAAATACAAATGATGAATTTGATCTATCAGATATAGAACTTTAAGGAGTATAGATATATGAAATGGACAGGACTTAACGAATTAAGAGAAGCTTATCTTTCATTTTTTGAAAGTAAGGGACATTTAAGACATAAGAGTTTTCCGCTTGTGCCTATTGATGATAAATCCTTACTGCTTATAAATGCGGGTATGGCGCCCTTGAAAAAATATTTTAAAGGTGAATCTGAACCCCCGAAAACAAGAATGACAACTTGTCAGAAGTGTATTCGTACTCCTGATATAGAAAGGGTAGGAATTACAGCAAGACACGGAACTTTCTTTGAAATGCTCGGAAACTTCTCCTTTGGTGATTACTTTAAGGAAGAAGCTATAAGCTGGGCATGGGAGTTTTGTACTAAGGTTATTATGCTTCCCGAGGATAAAATATGGGTAACTATATACGAAGAGGACGATGAAGCATATAATATCTGGCACGATAAGGTAGGGGTACCCGCAGAGAGAATAGTAAGACTTGGTGATGATAACTTCTGGGAAATCGGAAGTGGTCCCTGCGGTCCTTGTTCTGAGCTTCATATAGACAGAGGCGAAGAATTCGGTTGCGGTTCTCCCGATTGTAAACCCGGCTGTGACTGCGATAGATTTATGGAGTTTTGGAACCTTGTATTTACACAGTTTGACAGCGACGGAGCGGGTAATTATACACCTCTTGCTCATCCGAATATTGATACGGGTATGGGACTCGAAAGACTTGCTTGCGTAATGCAGGGAGTAAACAATCTTTTTGAGGTTGATACTGTAAGAAATATAATGGCAAAGGTTTCCGAGCTTACCAACGTTAAGTACGGAGAAGACAAACAGAAGGATATATCACTCAGAGTAATTACTGACCATATCAGAAGCACTTCTTTTCTTATTTGCGACGGTGTTGTTCCTTCAAATGAGGGAAGAGGGTACGTGTTGAGAAGACTTCTCAGACGTGCCGCAAGACATGGAAGACTTCTTGGTGTTAAAGATTTGTTTTTGTCTGAGCTTTGCGACGTTGTTGCAAAGGAAAATGTTTCGGCATATCCCGAGCTGACAGAAAAGCTTGATTATATTAAAAAGGTTATAAAAATTGAAGAAGAGCGTTTTGCGGCTACGGTTGACAGCGGCCTTGAAATGCTTGAAAAACTTATTGAAAAAGCAAAGAGTGAAAACTCTGACATTCTAAAAGGTGAAGACGTATTTAAGTTATCAGATACTTATGGATTCCCATTTGATTTGACTCGTGAGATATCCGAAGAATCGGGAATAAAGGTTGACGTTGAAGGCTTTGAAAAGCTTATGAAAGAACAAAAGGAAAGAGCAAGAGGAGCAAGAGCGTCAATGGGTGACTTCGGCTGGGCAGCCGAAAACTTTGATGAGATCAAAAAGTTTGATAAGACAGAATTTTGCGGCTATACGGAAATGACAGCTAACGCAAAAGTCTTGACGGCGCTTGAAAGCGAAGACGGTGAAAAAGTAACGCTAATTCTTGATAAAACTCCTTTCTATGCAGAGGGAGGCGGTCAGGTAGGCGATACCGGTAAGATCTTATGCGGTGACTGTGAATATACAGTTACTGATACAAAGAAGCACGATGGCATCTATATGCATATATGCAAAAAGACAATCGGCTTGATAAAGACAGGAGACGCTGTTACTGCAGTTGTTGATGCAGAAAGACGCAGAGCAATTGCAAGAAACCATTCGACAGCACACTTGCTTCAGAGCGCACTTCGTAAGGTGTTAGGTAATCATATTGAACAAGCGGGTTCTTACGTTGATGAAAACAGACTTCGCTTTGATTTCTCCCACTTTACGTCAATGACCACCGAGGAAATTGAAAAAGTTGAAAATTTGGTAAATGAGTGGATATTGTCTGCGGCTAATGTGAAAACCCTTGAAACTGACATAGAAACTGCCAAGAAGATGGGCGCGATAGCTTTGTTCGGAGAAAAATACGGGGATACCGTAAGACTCGTTCAAATGGGGGATTTTTCAACCGAGCTTTGCGGCGGAACTCATATATCCAATACAAGCGAGGCAGCGTTGTTTAAAATTATATCCGAAACATCTGTTTCTGCCGGAACACGAAGAATTGAGGGAGTAACGGGCAGAGGAGTGCTTGAACTTATTTCCGAGAAGAACGCGCTTATTAATGCGACCGCAAAGGAAATTAAGGCCAATAATGTTTCCGATATACCGAAACGAATCGAAGCGCTTCAAAATGAGCTTAAAGAAGCTAAAAAAATGATAGATGGGCTGAATGCACAGCTTTCCGAATCAAAGACGGCAGATCTTTATAAAAACGCTGTTGACGTTGACGGTGTTATGGTTGCCGTTATGAAATCAGCGGAGATGAACGTTGATATGGCAAGAAAGGCTTGCGACAAGCTTAAGGATAAACACAGTGATATAGTTGTTGCGATGGCTGTAACTGCAAATGATAAGCTTAACTTCGTCACATGCTGTGGTAAAGATGCAGTTGCGAAGGGAGCTCACGCAGGTAACCTTGCAAGGATGCTCGGTACGTTTACAGGCGGAAGCGGTGGCGGAAGACCTGATAGCGCAGTATCGGGAGGTAAAGATACAACTAAGATTGATGAAGCATTAGCTTCTGTGTGTGAATTTGTTAAGGCTAATTTAAAATAAAATTATTTGTTTATGAAAGCATGGTGATAAGTTTTGAATCGTAGGACGATTATAGTAGTTCTTTCGGTTGTGACGTGTATCATTATAGCGTCTTCACTTATTTTCTTCTTTATGGGACTCGACAAAAAGGACGTACATGGCGGCTATGATGTTCCTAATTATAATCAGATAAGACATGATATGGTTTATCAAAAAGAGGTACAATTTGACAGTGAAGTGTTGAAACGCAATATTCTTTCTGATCCCTGTTATTCTGATTATATGATAAAAGATGAGTATTCTATGGTGTATCAGATTACGGATGCTGAAAGCGAGGAAATGATCAAGGAGTATCTCGGTATTAAATCTGATTTGCCGGATATTGATTACGACAGTAATTATTTACTTGTATCTGTAGGAAGACCGATAGTCAATATGAAAAGTGGGCTTAATAACGAAACACTCTCAGGTGAGAGTGTTCTTGAAATAGTCTATTCCGATGATGAATATAGGAAAGATTGTCTCTTTGTTTATTCGATGAATAAAACCAAGATAGTTTCCGGAGAGCGCTTGGAAAGATATTTATGGGAAAATAATTTGCCTGCAAGTAATTTTTATCAGCCGGAAGAAGATACGCGACAGATTGTGTCTGAAGGAAAATATCACAGATTGTACAAGAAATCCACGGGGTCTTACGAATGCGCATTGCTTACCATGGACGAAGGCAAGATAAATAAACGTTTATTTTCGCAGAATGAAATCAAAGTTACTGAGTTTGACTTAACGTTGGTGAAAATTGATTACGGAACATCTAACGTCTATTATAATGTTCCGAGAGGTGTATTTTCTGAAGAGTATGCTTTTAACACGGAATATCTTATATATAATATAATAAGTTATATGCGTGTGAAGGACGGAAAGCTGCAGTTGATTCTTCGAGATGCTTACGATTCGACATTCTATGCAAAAATAATAACATTACCGTTTACCTATGATTTGGATAATATAGATTCATTGGTACAAAAGGTTACGGTTGTTGACAATACACACGTATCTGTTGAATATTATAAAGGGGAAAACAGAGAACTTGTAAAAGAAACTGTTGAAGTGTATTCCCTTAACCGATAAGAAAAAATTAAAACACCTTAAATTCACAAACCGTGAATTTAAGGTGTTTTTTTAATATTTATTTTTATTCAACTATATTATATACCGAATACATAAAAATTGAACGGTAGCTGTAGCCTGAGCTCAAGTATGATATTGATTCTTTAAATGGAACGTTATCTCCAAGAGCAGGATCCGAAGCTGCAGAGTCACATATACGGAATTCGTAATTTCCGTAAGGGTCATTGGGATTGAGACATTCAGTGAACACCACGTAGTGAGTTCTGTTAGCGTACGAATTTCTCATACCTACAAGAACGCCTTCGGGATGCTGGTCAAGCAATTCTTTTATGTGCTTGAGAGAGTTTCCGTAATATTCTCTTGAGGTAATAGAATTACCGTTTACAGTAAATCTTGGGTCAATGTTGCTATGTCCTACATTTACAGGATTTCTGGGAACTCTTATGGAGCCTAAGTTATGACCTGAGATACCCATATTAGCTAACATAACGGTAAAGGGATCTGCTTCGAGGTTGTTTGTCTCATCATATCTCATATCATAGCCGTCTGTTAATACAGCGCCCATGTTGTGAAGTATCATAGATTCAGAGCACAGTTTGCATCCCTGATCCATCCAGTCGGCGCCCGTTCTGTATCCGTTGATAAAGAACAATTTTCTTTCGCCTGAGAAGGTTGTAAGATATAGGTTTTGTAAAGAAGCAGCGTTCCAACCGCCCGTATACATATTGTGCTGACTGTACCAAGTATATGCGGGGAGGTTTGTAACCTTAACAACTGTGGAAGCCGTTTGCTTTCCGCAAGTTACGGTAATAGTTGCCGTTCCCTCAGAAACACCGTAAACGTATCCTTGGCTGTCGACAGTGGCAACGTCGGTGTTGCTACTCTTCCATTCCATGTTACCTATAAGATGCTTGGGGGTGAGCTTTGTATAGATATCCTGAATTTCTCCCTGTCTTACGTTTATGTAACCGCTCGAAATAGAGAGTGATTCAGAAGATACCTTAACAAGCTGCCATTGCTGTTTCTCGCTGCCGTTTTCAAGAGCAAGACCTGCCAAAGTGAAATTGTATTTTCCTTTAATTGATGAAATGTCAAGAGTGAGCTTGTCGTCACTCATAAATGCGGGTTTTATGTTGTAGTACAGTTTATCTGAGTTTTCGTTCTGTACCGGAACAATGTTGAATTTGCTTTGATTTGTAACGTTTTCGTTTTTAGCGATAAGCTCGCCTTCCATAATGTCGGACTGATAATAAAGGCTATAGTCCTTATCTTCTCCCAAAGAATAAATTATGTAAGAACCGTCGTCCTGTCTTTTTATAAGAAAGTCCTGACCGCTCATACCTGTCTTCTTTGAAAGATATACGGTTCCTTGTTCGTCATATATAGTATCAAATACGTCTAAATATTCGCCTGTTTGCTTGTTTACAATATTATAAACACCGTCTGTAAGCTGGTTAGGGTCAATTGTCGATGAAAACAGCCCCAAGGAAGCTGTAGCCGTAAACGTAAGCAAAACTGACAAAATACAGGTAATAGCAATATACAAAATAATCTTTTTACAATTAAATCGTATTATGTAAACCACCTCTTTTTCTTAGAGTTTTTTCAAACAAATTCATATCATTATACCATATTTACATCAATATGTCAATAAAAACAATGTGATTTTGTGCAACTTAGCCAAAAAACACACAAATAAAACGATGCAAAACAAATTAATCGGTAGTATGCTTTGATTTTTTGACGATTTTTTTATGCAACAGTGCCAAAACGGCTTTTTTGGGAAAATGTATATAATATATATAGTATATAAATAAGAAACGTAGAATTTGTTATATATAATAATAAAGTAAAAAAAGGAAACTATGTAATATCTTACATTAATAAAAACGAATAACTGCACGGTCATTCAGGCAATACTTTTCTTGCGTTACAAAATGCGGGAGGAAAGTAAATGTATTACAATAAAGTGGAGATAAGCGGAGTTAATACATCAAAGCTCAAGACACTGACCTCCGATGAAAAACAGGAGCTGTTAAAAAAAGCCTCAAAGGGAGATAAGTTGGCAAGACAGGAATTAATAGACGGAAATCTGCGCTTGGTTTTAAGTATAGTACAGCGTTTTTCAAACAGAAATGAAAATGCGGACGACTTGTTTCAAGTCGGTTGCATAGGTCTTATAAAGGCTGTTGACAATTTTAATACAGAGCTTGATGTAAAATTTTCAACTTACGCTGTTCC
>SVQI01000030.1 GCA_015065455.1 Oscillospiraceae bacterium
TAGGGATTTGTCGCGTTTTGCTCGAAATTACCTTGAGGCAGGTCATTATCTTGAGTTTGTTTTTCCAGCATATGGCGTGCGTTTTATCTCTGTAAACGATAATTACGATAGCGCCCGATATGGTGAAACTACTGGTGGCTTAGAGCTTGCTGTCAAAAACCTGATCAATCAACTGTATAGCAAAGACTTATCCCATAAGATAAAAAGTGCCGTTGACCTCAAAAAAATGAATGGTGAATATGTCTATGGTACGGCTCCTTATGGCTATAAGAAGGGAGAAAAGAAAAATACCATCGTTATAGACACCAACGTTTCTTGGGTTGTCAAAAGTATCTTTGAATGGGCAGCATCAGGTATTACCATCACAGCAATCGCTCGTAAACTTAACGATCTGGGTATTATGACCCCGTCTGTTTATCTTGCGCCGGTTAGAGGTAAGTACAAAACGAGAGCGTTTTGGACATTCGAGTCGGTGCGCAATATTTTGGCGAATAGAATTTATACGGGAGACACTGTGCCTTTCAAATCCCATGTGGTTCGAGTAGGCAGTGACCGTGTAAAGCAAGTTCCCGAAGAAGAACAGATTATTATTCCGAATACTCACGAAGCCATCATATCGCGAGAATTGTTCTACCAAGCAAGACTTGTCATCAAATCCAATAAAAAGTCGAAAAGATCCTCGCCGGAGAACCCGTTTTCGTCATTGCTGGTATGTGATTGTTGTGGGAACAAGCTTACTAAGGGTAAGGCGCAAAATAAGAACTGGTTATGTGCTTCCCGGCGCTATACCAACTCTACAGGTTGTTCTGATGTAAGAATTGAAGAAGCATTACTCGAAAAGATTGTGCTTCGTGCAATTGTGATGCAATGTCAAATTCTCGACGTTAAGGTGAAGCGTCTCAGAGAAAACAGCTATATGGCTAAAACAAGTGAGCAGATATTGTGTGGTGAAATCAAAACCTTACGAATGAAGATTTCTCAGCTCGAAGACTCTAAAATGCAACTCTATGAGGAGTATGTCGAGAAAAAGATTACGAAGGATGAGTATTTGTCTCGCAAGGAAAAGACTGCAACATCTCTGGAACAGTTGAAGATACAGCTCTCTGTGTCAGAAAATAAATTGAAGGATGTTAAGGCGAAGATGCGCCTAAGCATAAGTCAGATCGAAGAAACGGATCCGTTCATTCGTTTCAATCAAATTGATAAGTTAACTCCAGAACTCACAAAAGAGCTTATCAAGAGAATTATTATTCGCCAGGATGGTTCTATCCGTATTGAATGGAACTTCACTGATGAAATAGCTCAGATCATAGAGGTTCCTGCATATGCCGAATACAAGGCTGTTTAAGAACCGAGAGCAGCACCAAAGTAACAGACGAGTGTTGGTCCTATTATAACACACTCGTCTGTTTTTCTTTGCCCAATGATACACTTTATTATAGGTATATGAGATGAAAGTACGCCTAAGCAAATCAAAAATGGCTTGTTTAGGCGTGTTTTTACAAAAATTCCCGCAAAATTTGCCTAAAAAAGATGTTGGTCCTATATTGACACACTCGTGAGCGGCAGCCCCATACTCCAGAATGGTAAGTTGATTGGAGCAGTAACTCACGTCCTTGTCGATGACCCGACAAAAGGCTACGGCATCTTCGCCGAAACAATGCTTGAAACCGCACAAAGTTTGGCAGAAAGTAATAAATTGAAGGATGCATCGTAAAATAAAACCGTTGAATTTTTGCAACGGTTTTATTATTAGGCGAAAGAAATTTTGATACGGGATATTTTTTATTATATAGATTGATTTTTAATATATATTTTGGTATGATTGAATAAATGAAATTCAAGGAGCAATATATATATATATGGATAAAAATTATTCACAATTGGAAAAAAACACCGTTGATTCTAAAAATCAGCTTAAAGACAGCAAAATCGTTCGTTTTAAAAATCTTGATGGAAAAGGAAAACGAATAATGTTCGTTGGCAATTCCATAACCTTGCACGGCATACTTCACGAAATAGGTTGGCATAATGAATGGGGTATGGCGGCTTCAAAAGAGGAAAATGATTACGTTCATATTCTTATGAATAAAATTTGCGAAAATAGAGCTGATTCTCAGTTTTGTATTTGTCAGGTATCAGAGTGGGAGAGAGAATATAAGTGCGGTGAGACAAAATTTGAAGCTTTTGAAAATGCCCGTGATTTTGATGCGGATGTTATAATTATGCGATTTATTGAAAACGTTCCGGGCAAAGATTTCGAGCCTATAATTTTTAAAGACGCTTACGATAAATTGCTCGGCTTTCTTAATAAATCGAAGAATGCTAAGATTATTTTAACAACTGGCTTTTGGAAACATCCGGGGGATAGCGTAATTATAGAATATGCAAAAGAAAATGGTTTGCCGTGCGTTACTCTTGGAGATTTAGGCGAAGATGATTCAATGAAGGCATTAGGACTTTTTGAACATAGCGGTGTTGCAAATCACCCAGGTGACCTAGGAATGAAAAATATTGCTGATAGAATTTACTCAGAGCTTCTTAAAATATTATAATAAAAGTAGAAAAAGTTAAAAAACGGAGAGTACTTAATATTGAAGTACTCTCCGTTTTTTGGTGTCTTTAGACGTGGAAATAAACCCCCAGTTCTACTGGGGGAAGATAAAAAGAGTAGGGCTACAATAAA
>SVQI01000022.1 GCA_015065455.1 Oscillospiraceae bacterium
CTCAAGATATTTTGTGAGAGTTCGAAGTCATACGCAAAACGGCCGAAAATATCTTTTTTATAGTCCTTACACAAAAAAGACGAATGAACATCCGTTCATTCGTCTTTTTTCGATTTATGCGGTTGTGCGTGAACCAGCGACTACCTACAACCCCAACTGCGCATTGTTCAGCCAAACAATACGAGGGAATGTTTTTTTAAAAAACATTCCCTCTCATATATCAAAGCGGATGGGGTTGTAGGGTGACGAGAGCGAAAAAGAGTCCGGTGGACTGTTTTTCGCCGAGGATTAACTGAAACAGGGAGAAATCGAAGCAAATCTACTTGATTTGCGCCGTATTTCGACCAATGTTTCAGGAAGGGCAGCGCTGGTTCACACAGCCTCTTTTTTTACGTCTGCTACGCAGTTTTTATATATGTGCTATGCAATTTGCTACGCAGGGGATGAGTAAAGTAATGTTAAATCAGTTCTGTCTTTTCGCCATTTCTGACAACATAGATTTTGTAGGTATTGATATATCTATCATCATAATAATATTTTGAATCCTTAAACAGCTTAAGCAATTTCAATGCCATTTTTTCGTCATACTTTTCCATTTTATCAAAGTTATCAAGCGTAATTGTAACTCCGTGATATACCATATCGGTGAGACAATCCCATATTGCATCAAGGTTACAACCAAAGTAATCAGGAAAATCAAGTCCATTCTTTATTTTATCGTACATAGTGTATCTTGAATTTACACCATCAAAATCAACTGTATAGTACTCATATTCAATTTTTTCTTCGTTCATTTCATATCACCTCGTAAAATGTTTTGTAATGATCGTAAGTCAAAAAAACTAGTCCATCGGATGAATAGACTATTCTATCAGTACTTCTATAGCCCGATTCATATTCAAGGTCTGCCTCATACCAAATGCGTCCATCTTCTTGGGGAAGTCTGGAATTATCGTTTCGATATATTTAGCCACCAATTATTTTCCCCGGCAAGACATCGGATAAGTTCCCTTTTTTCTTTACCCACCCTTTAACAACTGCCTCTTTTTTTGAAATATAATTTGGCGGCAAAACACCGACCTTCTTCAAATACGAGTCCACACCGCTGACTCCGTATTTAGTTGCAGTTCCGTTCTTTTTTGTTCTCATAGGAACCAGATTACATCTATCCCGAAAATGTAATTTCTTAATAATTGCATTTGGCGGATAAATAGTACCATGAATATCATAACATTCATCACATACTTTTTCGTCAATAATTGCTTGCCAATTTTTCCAGTTGACACTATTGCCTTTAATAAATTGGTCCTTATATACTCTCATTTAGTATCTCCTTATTGATTATACACATTTTCAGCAAAAAAGTAAATCCTTTTTAGTGCTGACCAACATTATACAGCAATTAAATAAAAATTTCTTCCCGAAATTTAACTGTTTTTATTAATATGCTAAAAAGCAACTTTTCCGCAAACAAAATCCCCTCTCCGTTCGCAAACCGTCAAATCCGCGTTACAATTATCCTAACTACTTATTTAAAGAACAGTTGACATATTATAGATGGAATGTTATAATACTCCATAGAATTTAATAGAGACAAAAAATGCTAAACTCGGTCAAATTACATAAGATCCGATTTAGGCTTTTTCGTTTTATTTGACATTATTTTATTACCAAATGGGTACATATTTTGGAGGTTTCTATGTTAGCATTATTAGCATTTCTTCCCATTTTGGCAACACTTATACTTATGATGGTCTTTAACTGGCCTGCAAAGTGGTGTTTGCTGATTTCTTTGGTTATGGCTGTATTGTTCGGCTTCTTCTTCTTCGATATTGGAGCTATAGCATTACTTGCCAGCACGCTGTACGGTATGCTCAGCTCAATTGAAGTTTTGGTCATTATTCTCGGTGCAATACTCGTTATGAACACCATGAAAGCATCGGGCGCTACCGCCGCTATTAACCGCGGTTTTATGCAGATATGCCCCGACAAACGTATTCAGGCTTGTATCGTTGGTTTCTGCTTTTGTTCTTTCATTGAAGGCGCGGCAGGTTTCGGAACCCCTGCGGCTTTGGCAGGTCCCCTGCTCGTTTGCTTAGGATTTCCCCCTATGGCAGCAGCTATGATAACACTTGTATTTGACTCAACAGCTGTATCATACGGTGCTGTCGGTACTCCTATGACCTCGGGATTAAACGTTTTGGGACTTGGCGGAAACGAAGAATTTATTTCTCAGTTCTCTTTCTGGACAACGCTCCCTCACGCTATTATCGGCACCTTCCTCCCTCTCATCGTTCTTATGATGACAACAAAATTCTTCGGTAAGGAAAAATCATTTAAACCCGCATTGGAAGCAGCTCCCTTTGCATTACTCACAGGTTTGTCCTTCACTATTCCGCTTATGCTCACATCTACGTTCCTCAGCTATGAATTTGCATCACTGTTGGCATCCTTGGTTTCATTGGCAATTACAGTAGTTGCTGCAAAGAAGGGATTTTTGGTTCCCAAAAAGAATTGGGATTTCGGCGACTCTTCCGAATGGGATAAGGATTGGCTCGCAACAACCGAAGTATCTCCCATAGCTGAATCAAAAATGTCTTTGTTTATGGCTTGGGTTCCCTACATTATGATTGCTCTCATTCTCGTTATTACAAGAATTCCCCAGCTTGGAATTAAAGGTCTTTTGACAGGCGGAGCTCCCTTTGTCATTAAAGTTGACAACCTTCTCGGCTTTGATAATCTCGACTGGAGTCTTAAATGGGCTTACCTTCCCGGTACGTTCTTCATTCTTGTTGCACTTATCACAAACCTGATTCACAAAATGGACCGTGAAAAAGTTAAGCAATCATGGAAAGACACACTTAAACAAATATCAGGCGCGGCTTTGGCCCTTCTCTTTGGTCTTGCGCTCGTTGAAGTTATGAAATACAAAAATGCTGACGGTTTCAGTATGATGGACCAGATGGCAAAAGCTCTTGCGGCTGTTGGTAAAGAACTCTACGTATTTATTGCTCCCTTCATTGGTGTTCTCGGAGCATTCGTCTCGGGTTCTGCAACAGTATCTATGAACCTCTTCTCAAACCTTCAGTTCAATACAGCTACCGTATTGAATCTGCCCACAGCATTTATTATATCAATGCAGTGTATCGGTGCCGCTGTCGGCAACATGGTTTGTATCAACAATGCCGTTGCTGCAAGTGCAACTATCGGCATCAGCGGTAAAGAAGGCAAAATTATTAAGATGAATATTATACCGATGCTCATCTATACACTTTTGACAATCGCATTCTTCTATATCGTTATCGCCCTTGGAATAAATCCTGGCGTAATAAAATAAAAAGTTATATAAAACATAAGGCAGTACCAAAAAAAACGGTACTGCCTTATTTGTTTGCTGTTTTCACATATTATTCCCTTTACTGAATATAATTTATTAAAGATATATTTTCCGTTACAGAAGAAAGGTATAATATGAAAAGATCAATCTCTCTTTGGCAATTTATAGGCTTTGCCGTTACAGCATTTGCAGGCACCCTGCTACATTTTCTCTACGATTGGACGGGTAAAAATATTATTTTCGCTCTTTTTTCTGCCGTAAATGAATCGACGTGGGAACATATGAAGCTTCTGTTTTTTCCTATGTTCGTTTTTGCAATTATAGAGGGCATTGTCTTTGGCAAAGAATACGATAATTTCTGGTGCATAAAGTTTAAGGGAATATTGCTCGGTCTGACACTTATACCAACGCTTTTCTACACGTACAATGGAATATTCGGGAAATCTCCCGATTGGATAAATATTACTATATTTTTCGTTGCAGCGGCAGCGGTATTTATTTATGAAACTCGTCAATTTTCAAAAGGTAATGTAAACTGCAGATTCAATCTATTATCATTTGTATTAATTTGTCTTATTGCCCTTGCATTTATAGTTTTTACTTTTATACAGCCCAAGATTCCATTTTTCCAGGACCCTACCACAAGCCTTTACGGAATACAATAAAAATCTTGCCATAGTGGCGGTAGCAAAAAAGGTTTTACCGATAAAAAATAACATAGATAGAATGAAAGTTAAACATTGAGGCTTCTCCGGTGGGAGAAGGCTTTTGTATTAACCCGTTTTACAGATAGCTAATAACAAATACATGGCTGGCAGACCAATAAAAAGCACACTTGTACGCCTGCCAGTATCGGGGAGGGCTATACCCAAAAATGAAATATCCCCCGTTATACGGGGGAGTTATTCTATTATTCTCATATCAACAAATTTTCTCATAAATTTGCCGCACCACTGTGTTATAAGCAAATCATATTCTTCTGCTGTAACGCTTCCTCCGACACCCATAACGTCATATATAACATTGCCTTCCTTGATTTTTACAGGCAAGTCGCAAAAACCGTTTTTTAGGTAGAATTTGTGTCTTCTTACACGTTCATCATAATTATCTGAATTTTCATCAAGCTGTTCGCGCGCAAGAAAAAGTCTTTTCCCTTCGTATTCTTTTAAAAGCTCGACAAGCACTGCACTTCCATAGCCGCATCCACGCTTATCCGCTTCAATCGCAAAGAAAAATAAATATGCAGTATCAAGTCGGCACACAATATACACAAATCCTATAAACACCTCACCGTCGTATATGGAAAGCATATCACCCTTCCCTTTTTCTGCTTTGCTCTTTAGTATAAAAAATGGGGGACGCTCCTCGGGCGGAAACGCGCTTATAAATAATTTCTTTATCCTCTTGTAATCTTTTTTATTTGCTTTTTTAAACATAACTTTCATAATTCTTTTCCTCATAATTTATCTTACTTAAAACATTTTACTCCATATTATATCAATTTGCAATAACTTTGTTTTTTATTTTTTCTAAAAAATGTACTTGACGATTTTGTTTATATTGATATATAATATTTATATAATACTTTTTGTCAAAAGGAGAAATCAAATGGAACAGAAATTTTTTATTTGTGAGCATTGCGGAAATATTATCGCTATGGTAAAAGATAAAGGCGTACCGGTTATGTGCTGCGGACAGAAGATGACGAGATTAATTCCCGGCACAACAGACGCATCGGTTGAAAAACACGTACCTACATACGAAGTAAAAGACGGTAAGGTTTATGTTACCGTAGGCTCTGTTTTGCACCCGATGACAGAAGAACATTACATCGAATGGATCTCTTTGCAGACAAAGTTCGGAAATCAAAGAAAGGCGCTTTCTCCCTCAGATGAGCCTAAGGTATGTTTTTCAATTTGCGAAGGTGACGAAGTAGAGGCTGTATACGCATACTGCAATCTCCACGGACTCTGGAAGGCGTAATTATCTATACGCATAAAACCGGCGTTTACATACCCCGCCGCATGATTAGAATTTTTTACCCTCGTAAAACACAAAAAAGCATGGTCTGAAAAGACCACGCTTTTTTTATTATTTTTTTATTGAACCGGGTCTGACCCCAGGAAGCTGAATCGGCGTTCTGGAAGGTGTCGGCGTAGGTGTCGCTGTAGCCGTAGGTGTAGGTGTGGGCGCTGCAGTCGCCGTAGGAGTGGGCGTAGGTGCAGCCGTAGCAGTAGATGTAGGTGTAGGTGCTACCGTGGGGGTAGATGTCGGTATTGATATCGGGGGGAGCGTAATCTCCGGTGTATTTGTAGGTGTAGGTCTAGCAGTAGACACGGGAGTGTTTGTAGGTTTGGGAGTATTTGTAGGCTCCGGACTATTTGTAGGTTTGGGAGTGTTTGTGGGCTCCGGACTATTTGTAGGTTCGGGGCTATTCGTAGGCTCGGGAGTGTTTGTAGGCTCCGGACTATTTGTAGGTTTGGGAGTATTCACTACATCCGTAGACTCTACCGTCTGTTTATCTCCCTGAGGCTTTTTATTCTCGTTATCATCTTTTGAGCATCCTATAAAAACAATCATAGCCAAGCAAAGTATGAGCGCTATAAATCCTTTTTTCATATTTATCCTCCGTTAATAATCATTCTATAACAGATAAATTATAACAGAAAACATCACAAAAGTCAACACCGCCAAAAAGCCGTTTATATTTGCTTGTTTATTGACAAAAATACTGTTTAATTGTATAATAACTATGTATAGATATAAATAACAAAATAGGTAAAATATAAAAAACAATACATTTTATACTAAAATTTTTTTACCTATAAACTATTAAGAAAACAGGACTAAAAATATGTTGAAAAAAAAGAAAAGCAAACAAAATACAAAATCGGGCGAATCAAAGGATTTAAAATCGATAGGCGGTTTTTTGCTTAAAAAAATGGCACTTGGCGGCGCGGCAAGACTTCGCTCCAAAGCCGATGAAGTAAACAAGCTCAACGTATTCCCCGTTCCCGACGGAGATACGGGAGATAACATGAGAATGACTATCGAAAGCGGTATTGCCGCTGTCGAAAATATGGATTCCGACAATATTGCCGCGGTAATGAAGGCAATTTCCAAAGGAATGCTGCTTGGCGCAAGAGGTAACTCGGGAGTAATACTTTCCCAGTTTTTTGCAGGTTTTTCAAAGGGACTTGAAAAATCCGATAAGGCAGACGTTTCCGTAATGGGAGAAGCTCTTCAGCTTGGTGTTCAACAGGCGTATACGTCTGTAATGAATCCATCCGAGGGTACGATACTTACCGTTGCTCGCGAATCTGTTGAATATGCTGTTAAACGTATAACTCCTCAAAGTACCATCAGAACACTTTTTGGTGACCTTGTAAAAGAAATGTACGCTTCCCTTGAACGTACACCCGAGGCTTTGGCTGTATTAAAAGAAGCGGGCGTGGTAGACAGTGGCGGCGCAGGACTCTTTTACATTATGGACGGTTTTAACAGAGTACTTAACGGCGAACAGTTGGGCAACGACACCCGTGATGAAAAATCAAAAGAAAACAAAAAAACAACGACTGTCCTGAGCGGTTCATTTGGACCTGACAGCGTTATGGAATACGGATACTGTACCGAACTTTTGGTTCAACTTCAGAATAGCAAGACAAATATAGAAGCTTTTGACATTGAGCCGCTGAAGGCTTTCCTTGCAGAGATAGGCGATTCGGTTGTTGCATTCAAGACAGACAGTATTGTAAAGCTTCACGTTCACACACTTACACCCGAAAAGGTAATTGAATACTGTCATAAATTCGGAGAGTTTTTGACAGTTAAGATTGAGAATATGTCGCTTCAACATACCGAGCTTGAAAGTAAGGACAACGAAAATGCAACAGAAGAACAAGTAAATACCGCAAATGAATACGTTCCCGAAAAGAAATACGGTATTATTGCCGTAACTAACGGAGCCGGCATCGAAAACCTTTTTAAAGAAATCGGAACAGACGAAATTGTTCAGGGTGGACAGACACAAAACCCCTCCACAAATGACTTTTTAGACGCTTTTGAAAAGGTATCCGCAGAACATATTTTTGTTTTTCCAAATAACGGAAATATAATTATGGCTGCACAGCAGGCTGCTGAAATATACGAAAAAGCAACTATACACGTTATACCCAGTAAGAATCTCGGCACAGGGTACGTTGCCGTAGCATCGGCTGATTTCGATTCCGATGACGTAGAAACTATAATTAATAATATGACAAAAGCCATGCAGAGAGTTACTGCGGGCTATATATCCCCCTCAATACGCGATGCAGATATGAACGGAGTTCATATAAACAAGGGAGATACTATAGGAATTATCGAAAAAGAAATTGTTGTTTCCGAGCCCGACAGACATACAGCAGCAGAAAAACTTTTGGAAATATTGCTTGGTGATAAAAACAAATCATTAATTACGGCATTTTACGGAAAAGATGCAACGGCAGAAGAATCTGAAATGCTTGAAAACAGCCTGAAAGAAAAATTCCCGTCGGCAGAAATTTATTTTGTTGACGGCGGTCAAGAGGTTTATCCGTATATTTTCGTTGCTGAATAATTAAAAACATATGCAAAAAGGTGAATACATGGAAGAAAGATTTAGGAAATTTACTGTTCTGATGACCAAAATCAGACGCAGTATCCAAAAGATAAAAGCCGAGGAAATGGCTGAATATGATCTGAAAAGCCCCCACGTATCCTGTCTGTATTATATCTGCAAGGCAGGAGAATTGACAGCAAAGGAGCTTTGCGACATTTGCGACGAAGATAAAGCATCGGTATCGCGCTCTATCGTGCAGCTCGAAGAAAAAGGGTACGTAGTGTGTTCATCGACAGCTAAAAAACGATACCGCGCACAAATTACGCTTACCGATAAAGGAAAAGCTATTGCAGAAAACGTGGTTGAAAAGATCGACAAGATCCTTGACTTTGTCGGAAGAGATCTCAGTGATGCTGACAGAGAGATTTTTTACAGATGTCTTTTTGATATATCCGAGAATCTTGAAGAAATATGTAATAATTATGATGAAAAATAAATGTACAGTAAACTTACAGCGAGGATAGTATTATGATAATCAAAGCAGTTTTATTTGACCTTGACGGAACGCTTTTGCCTATGGATCTGGCAGAGTTTTTCAGAGAATATTTTAAAATTTTATGCCCCAAGCTCGCACCATACGGATACGATGATCCAAAAAAGCTTGTAAATGCTATGTGGATGGGCGTTGACGCCGTTAATAAAAACGACGGAAGTAGAATTAACGAAGAAGTTTTCTGGGATACTTTTAACAGATACTATCCGAATGATTTTGCAAAACGCGATGAAGTTATGAACGATTTTTATTCAAATGAGTTTCAAAGCTTAAAAGAAATCTGCGGATATAATCCCGAGGCAGATAAAGCTGTTAAGAGAATAAAAGAAATGGGACTTAAAGTGTGCGTTGCTACAAAGCCAATTTTCCCCGAAATTGCAACGATAAGCAGAATGAAATGGGCGGGAGTTTGTCCCGAGGACTTTGAACTTCATACCTCGTTTGACAGATGTAAATACTGCAAGCCCAGCGGTGAGTATTATGTAGAGACTGCAGAAAAGTTAGGACTTTCCCCCGAGGAATGTCTTATGGTAGGAAACGACGTATCCGATGATATGCCCGCCGAAACTGTTGGAATGAAGGTGTTTTTGCTCACAGATTGCCTATTGAACAAGGATAATAAAGATATTTCAAAATATGCAAAAGGAAGCTTTGCTGAACTTTTAAATTATATTGAAAGCTTAATCTAAACACATTATAAAACGCCAAAAGGAGAGATTATATGACTTCTGATAAGCGGAAAAAATATGATAATGTATTTGGAAAAATATTAAAAGCAATTCTTATGGTTGGCATATGGAACATAATATACCCTATTGTAGGAGCTATTATATTTGTGCTGTTAATATATACCCATATCTAAAAATTAAATATAAAGACACCCTATGGCTAAAAAAACCATAGGGTGTCTTTGTTTTGCTAAACTTTTTATACAATTACATAAGAAATGAATTATCGGAACATATAATAATTTCCTTTTTTTGTTTTATTGCATAATCAAGTGCAATTTTTGTACCGCTTTTTCGGTTGGTTGGCGCATAGGATTTGTCGTAATATACGATACAAAATTGACTGTTGTTTATCATTTCAAAATTACGTTTTACGTATACAGCTCTGCCCGAGCCTATAATCTTTTTGGGATAATATGTGTCATCATAATTCTTTAGCAGATAAGCCCTATAAACATCACTGATAAACGGATACTCTGCACGAACATAAATCCGCTTTATGTGTGGATATTTTTGCTTAATTTTTGTAACAATCTCAAGGCAAAGACTGTCAAAACGGCTCTTACTGCCAAAGAAAAAAGTTTCGACCTTTTCTTCAACTATCAGCCTTTCTATAACCTCACATAATTTAACTTTTAATTCCTCGGTTTCATTTATTGTCCTGTGCCCGAAGAAACAACAGGTGTACTTTTTCATAAGCTCATCTCCTATATGCGATATATCGTAATTATAACACAAAACTTTTAACTTTGCGATATATCCCGCACGATATATCAAATATTTTTATAAAATTATAGAAACGATATATCGTAGAGGTGAATCTATGAACACTAAAAACGCTGTTGCGAACCGTATTATTCAATTGTGTAATCAGAAAAACATTGCCATAAATGCTTTGGCAAATTTGTCGGGCATATCTCCGTCAACTCTTTATAGTGTTTTGAACGAAAAAAGCCAAAATCCCGGCATTGTAACTATCAAGAAGTTATGTGACGGACTTGAGATTTCGCTTCGCGAGTTCTTTGACGATAACATTTTTGATGATATTGAGCAAGAAATTAAATAACCCCAATAATTAACAAGCCTCTCTGCAAATTTAAGCAGAGAGGCTTGTGTCTTGTTCACGCTTCAATATGAGGAAATTTCTTGCTCCTCCAAAAAGTGCGAATCTCTTTTTTCTCTTCAATACTCACTTTGGTAAAAAGCATTGTTCTTTTAACCCAAATTTCCTCTTTTAAAACCTTTTTATTTTTTATGCAGGAATATCCTAAAATTGATGAACAGTACCTATAGACCCAAAGTCTTGACTTAGTAGCTTTGATAACTTTTCCAAAATATTTTTGTGGAAGCAACTTGCCTCTGTTTGTTCGTTCCAAGCAAACAAAATCGCCTTCGGTTAATTCCTCCGGTTTACAATAGCCTTGTGGGATAAATGTGATGATATCCAATTCTTTTTCATATTGTTCAGCGAACTCTTCATTATGAAAATCCCTCAAATCATGAGTATTGCGATCCAAAGCTTTCGTAATTAAATCAAGTCTATCTTCAGGTACGCCACCCGCCATACGATTTAATTTGTACCCAGATAAAATCTTCTTTTGCAATTTGATTTCATAGCTATCCAGATTATCAGTTTCCAAGACAAAAACTCTTGTTGTGTCTAAAGCCCCAAATGAATCTATGGATAAAACCGAATCATTCACATTGCCACAAAGCAGACGATCAAATGATTTATGCTTGTTCCAATGCGACATAATTCTTTTCTTAATATCCCTTGACTGTCCTATATATACCTGTTTGTATTCATCCAACACCATAATGTATATGCCACACATTTTATTGCACTCATTCAAATCAAATACTTGTCTAATATTCTTATTTGAAGCAACCAAAGCTTGAAGAGCATCTTCAAAATCATCTTTTGTAATTTGTTTAAAATATGCCATATTTTTATCGTAATTGATTAAGCATTTCTCTTGGTGTTCTTCGCAAACAGAAGCACCATAAGACTCAATACTTTTTTCATCGACAACAGCATAATTCTTGCGACAGATTTTATTCTTATCGCTCTTTTTTATCAATACACCAAAATGTAGTATTTTATCAATCATAATTCTCTCCACTGATCATCTCTATAAATTATACAACAATTATAAAACAAGCGCTGTACAATAAAAAGGACACCAACTGTATTATAACATTCCTAAAGATAAATTTCAACTCGGTTGAAATTGCATGCCGAATGGCGTATGTAACATATAAATTCAGGGCAGTTCCAACAATGAAGCCAACTATATTTTTCTTCATAAAAGTCCTCCAAAAAAGAGCAAGCCCTTACCATTGGAGTGGTAAAGGCTTGATATTTTTTGAAAACATCGCCCTATTTTGCCTAAATTCACTCCGGTAGACTTACGGACAATGACGTAGATTGGCGTAAGCTGATATCGTTTGGCGTAAATTTGGCGTAAGTT
>SVQI01000013.1 GCA_015065455.1 Oscillospiraceae bacterium
ACAAGGGGAGGAGAGTTCCGATCCTCCCCTCCCCTCGACCCCTCTCTTTCAAACGGCCGAGGGCGTTCCTCCCTCGGCACCCTCCTTTTGTTCGCAGAAATGGTATTGCCAGATTGGTAGGGACAGGCGTCCCCGACTGTCCGTTATGCAAAAGATTTATTATCTTTTATATGTTTTCTAAGAATCGGTAGTCATTTTATTTTTATATTTTTTGTGGCAGGGTTATCAATAAGTCTGCCGTTTTCGTTAAATCTTGAACCGTGGCAGGGACAGTCCCACGTATGCTCGATTGGATTCCATTTTAATGCACACCCAAGATGTGAACAACGCTTTGTCGTCGGAGTCAGTAGGTTTACTGTTGCTTCAAACGCGTTAACTGCCAACTGAGGATGCAACATACTTCTTGACGGAGAGAACACCTCGCTGTACGGATTTTTCTTTCCCTGAACCATATCACATAAAATCATTGCAGAAACCATTGACGAGGTCATACCCCATTTATTAAATCCCGTCGCAACGTACATATTTTCGGTACTGCCCGAATATTCGCCGATATAGGAAATACCGTCAAGCGTCATACAGTCCTGGGTTGCCCAATGATACTTTTCTTTTGCGCTTGGATAGTAGGTTGAAACAACACCTCTCAGCTCTTGCCAGTTCCCACCCTCTTTTCCAGTTCGATGGCTTCCTCCGCCCAAAAGCAACATATTCCCATAATTACGAAAAGATAAGCCTTTCTTGTCCTCGTCTACGTACATTCCGTTTACGTCGGCGGCATTCTCAAGCGCAATCACGTAGGAACGGTGCTGATACATTTTCAAAAAATAACTTCCGTGTTTATTAATAAATGGAAAATGGGTTGCCACTATTAATTTTTTGGCAGTTATTTTTCCGTAGTTGGTGTAGGCAGTTGTTCCAACTAATTCATTTACTGTCGTATGCTCATATATATTTAACCCTTTTGATATTGACTGAACAAATTCAAGAACGTTGAACTGAGCTTGGTTTTTAAATCTCACAGCCCCTGCAACACCAAACGGCAAAGATGTTTTTGACACAAAATCTGCTTTATACCCTATTTTTTCGAGAGCTTTTATCTCTTTTTCAATCTTTTTTCGGTCATTGAGAGAATAGACGTAGTTATCCTTATTCTCAAAATGGCAGTCGATATCCTTGCACATCTCACGGTATTTATCTATTGCCTGCAAGTTTATATCAAGATACTGCCTTGCTTTCTCAACACCGTAATTATTTATAATTTTATCATATATAAGCCCGTGCTGAGCCGTAATCTTTGCCGTCGTATTTTTTGTCGTACCGTTACACAAGGTCTGCGATTCGACAAGTATATAATCTACCCCTTTCTGTTTCAGCATATATGCGCACAATATTCCCGCCAAGCCTCCGCCTATAATAAGCACGTCGGTTTTTTTATCGCCTTTTAATCTTTCAAAGCTGTTTACTTCAACCGACTCTTCCCACACAGATTTCATAAAACCCTCCCGATAAATAAAAATCTTTTGTTTTATTGTCCCCTGTGTCTGCATTTTTATTACAAATTTACACATAAAAAGTAATCCCCGACAGATAAAAATCTGTCGGGGGTTTAATTTTTTACCGTATTATTTATCTTTTCCGAATATCTTTTTCATAAAGGATTCTTTTTTAGTGTAGTTAGAATTTCCGCAAAGCTCGGCAAAGTTCTTCAGAGCGTCCTTTTGAGTATTTGAAAGTCCTTTTGGGACTTCAACAATAACTCTGAATATCAAATCTCCCTTATTCTTTGAACGGGGACTCTGGATACCCTTACCGCGAAGTGTAAATCTTGTATCCGTCTGCGTTCCCTCGGGGATAGTATACTTTATCTTTCCCTCGAGAGTCGGAATATCTATCTCTGCGCCCAAAGCAGCTTCAACAAACGTTACGGGAACGTCGCAGTAAATATCATATCCGTTACGTTCAAAAACAGTGTGAGGTCTAACAGATACTGTAACGTATAGGTCACCGTAGCCACCGCCGTTACGTCCTGCATTACCCATATTTCTGACTATAACAGTATTTCCGTCATCAATTCCGACGGGAATTGAAACTTCAACGTTTTTCTTAACTCTGACATAACCCGTTCCGCGACAGTTTGTACAAGGGCTTTTGATAATCTTACCCTTTCCTCCGCACGCATCACACGTTTTTGTCGTCTGGAACATACCGAGTGCCGTTCTTTGAGTAACTCTTACCTGACCGCTTCCACCGCAGGTCTTACAGGTCTCAGCTGACGTACCCTTCTGCGCACCGCTGCCCGAGCAATCCTCGCACATTTCTATTCGGTTATACGTTATTTCCTTCTTGCAACCAAAAACAGCCTCTTCAAAAGAAATTGTCAAATGAGCGCGAAGATCATCTCCTCTTTCGGGCGCATTTCTTCTTGAATAGGACGACTGACCGCCACCGAAAAAGCTACTGAATATATCACCGAAATCAAAACCGCCAAAGCCACCGAAATCACCGTATCCACCGCCACCCATATTGGGATCGACACCCGCGTGTCCGTATTGGTCGTAACGTGCCTTTTTCTCGCTGTCACTTAATACAGCGTAAGCTTCGTTGATTTCTTTAAACTTCTTTTCTGCTTCCTTGTCCCCGGGGTTCATATCGGGATGGTACTGTTTTGCAAGCTTTCTGTACGCTTTCTTTATGCTCTGTTCGTCTGACGACTTGTCAACCCCAAGCACCTCATAGTAATCCCGTTTATTATCCGCCATATATTACCTCTTTTATTTTATGTAACAAACATACTGTTGGCAATAAAAATTGCCAACAGTTTTGTAGTTTTATTACTGATTTGTCTTGTCCTCATAATCAGCGTAGAAGGTGTCACCCTGCTGTCCGCCGTTATTGCCGCCGTTGTTTCCTGCGCCGGCATCACCCTGAGGAGCCTGCTGTGCATAAAGCTTTTCGCTAAGCTTATAGAATGCCTGCTGAAGAGCTTCTGTATCAGCCTTGATATTTTCTGTATTATCAGTCTTAACTGTTTCTTTAAGCTTTTCAACAGCCGCCTTAACGTCAGCCATATCGGATTCGGGAAGCTTATCGCCTACTTCGTTCATTGTCTTTTCAGACTGGAAGATAAGGCTTTCTGCCTGGTTCTTAACTTCAACAGCTTCTTTAAGCTTCTTGTCTTCTTCAGCATACTTTTCAGCTTCTTTAACTGCCTTTTCAATATCTTCCTGACTCATATTTGTGGAAGACGTGATAGTAATATGCTGTTCTTTTCCTGTTCCCTTATCTGTTGCAGTAACGTTTACGATACCGTTTGCATCAATATCGAAAGTAACTTCGATCTGCGGAACGCCTCTGGGAGCAGCGGGAATGCCGTCAAGGATAAATCTGCCGAGAGTTGTGTTACCCTTAGCCATATCTCTTTCACCCTGAAGAACGTGAATTTCAACCGATGTCTGTCCGTCAGCTGCAGTTGAGTAGATCTGGCTCTTCTTTACGGGGATAGTTGTATTTCTGTCAATAATGCGGTTAAATACGCCGCCGAGTGTTTCAATACCGAGTGAAAGGGGTGTTACGTCGAGAAGGAGAAGGTCTTTTACTTCGCCGCCGAGTACGCCTGCCTGAACAGCAGCACCGATAGCAACACATTCATCGGGGTTAATGCCCTTGAAAGGCTCTTTTCCGATAAAGTTCTTAACAGCTTCCTGAACTGCAGGAATTCTTGTAGAACCGCCAACAAGAAGAACCTTGTCGATCTGTGAGGGCGAAAGTCCTGCATCGGAAAGTGCTCTCTTTGTGGGAACCATTGTAGCTTCAACGAGGTCTGCTGTAAGCTCGTTAAACTTAGCTCTTGTCAAAGTTGCATCAAAGTGCTTGGGACCTGTAGCATCTGCTGTAATAAAGGGAAGGTTAATGTTTGAAGAAGCCATACCGGAAAGCTCAATCTTAGCCTTTTCTGCAGCTTCCTTGAGTCTCTGAAGTGCCATCTTATCCTGACGGAGATCAATTCCGTTTTCTTTCTGGAACGTATCTGCAATCCAGTCGATAACTCTCTGGTCGAAGTCATCGCCGCCGAGCTTATTGTTACCTGCTGTTGCCAATACTTCAAATACGCCATCGCTGATTTCAAGCAATGATACGTCGAAAGTACCGCCACCAAGGTCGAAAATCATAATCTTCTGTTCTTCTTCCTTATCCATACCGTAAGCAAGTGCTGCAGCTGTAGGCTCGTTGATAATTCTGAGAACTTCAAGACCTGCGATCTTACCTGCATCTTTTGTTGCCTGACGCTGTGCATCTGAGAAGTATGCGGGAACTGTAATAACTGCCTGAGTTACGGGTGTTCCGAGGTATGCTTCTGCATCAGCCTTAAGCTTCTGAAGAATCATAGAAGAAATTTCCTGAGGTGAATATGTCTTATCGTCCACCTTTACTTTGTAGTCAGAACCCATTTCTCTCTTAACGGACATAATAGTTCTGTCGGGGTTTGTAATACCCTGTCTTTTTGCAACCTGACCTACCATTCTTTCGCCGGTCTTAGAAAAAGCAACAACCGAGGGAGTAGTTCTCGCACCTTCGGGATTGGGTATAACAATAGGCTCTCCGCCTTCATATACTGCTACACAAGAGTTTGTTGTTCCTAAGTCAATTCCAATAATTTTTGCCATAATAGTTTTTCCTCCGTATATATGTTAGTTTTATATTTTTCAAAAATATTAGTTTGCAACCTTGACCATTGCATATCTTATGATCTTGTCGCCTTTTTTATATCCTTTGCTGAACGTTTCAACAACCATATTTTCACCAAAATTTTCATCTTCTATGTGCATTACTGCATTATGAAAATTGGGATCAAATTCTTTATTGTCGGTTTCTATTTCTTCGACTCCCATCTTTGCAAAAATATCTTTCATCATATTGAGAGTCAAATTAACCCCCTCGCCGAGATTTCCGCTGTCAGCAAAACTTACCGCGCGTTCAAGATTGTCAAGAATGGGAAGTAATTCCTTTACAGCGTCTACGTAAGCGTCGCTGTATATTCCCTCTTTTTCTTTTGCAACTCTTTTTCTGAAATTGTCGTATTCAGCTACAACGCGAAGATATTTGTCTGTTTGTTCTGCAAGCTTTTCGTTTGCAATTTCGAGCTCTTTTTTCATCTCGTCAATTTCTTTTTTGGAGCACTTCTTTTCCTTTTTCTCGGAATTGTTTTTATTTTCCTTTTCAGTATCCTCGTTCTCCAAGATTTCCTCTACTGTTTCATTCATCTGCTCAGCCATTTTCTCCTCCGTTTTTACCATCAGGCAAGCTGTTCTGATTTATATCAAACATGCCTCTTATATTTTCTGACAAAAGATCAAGTGTCGTTACTACCTTTGAATAGTCCATTCTGCGAGGACCGATTACGCCGATAGCGCCCACTACCTTGTCGTTTGCTGTTATCGTCTTAAAAATAATTGTTGAATTGCTCATAATATCAACAGAATTTTCTTTTCCGATAAGTATATTTATTATATCCTTCTGGGAATTGCTTATTAAGTCTATAATATCTTCTTTTTGTTCAAGCATTCCGATAAGTGAACGAAGCTCAGAACGGTTTGAATACTCGGGAAACTCAAGCAATCTGTTTACCTGCTCTACCTTTACGTCGCCTCGGTCTATTTCCTTTACCGTATCGTAAATACACTTGATTATCGGTTCTACGATAGCCTCGTATCCAAACATACATTTCTGTATTTCAAGTATCGATGAATACGATAGCTCATCTATTTTTATTCCCGCAACGTGTGTATTCAATAGCTGACTCAGACGATCTGTTACATTTACGTTTATTTCAACAGACGTCTTTATAAGCTTTGTATTGGCAACACCCGTATTAGATACCATAACGAGCACGAAGCTGTGACTGTCAACGAAAACAGTATTGAAATTTGTAATAACTACCTGGACGGGTCTCGGCTTAACCGTTATTGCCGTATAGTTCGTTATGCTTGAAAACAATCTGCCCGCCTGCTCAATTATTCTGTCCAATTCGGCTTCCTTCGAGCTCTTCAATGCATCAAGCTGGTCAAGCTCATCTCGTGTAAGTCTGTATCGTTCCATAAGAGAATCTACGTAAAATCTGTAACCAAGCTCGGACGGTATTCTTCCCGCCGACGTGTGAGGCTGTTCTAAGTATCCAAGCTCTTCAAGCTCTGCCATCTCGTTTCTTATGGTTGCTGATGAGAAAGCGATATCGTTATTCTGTGTGAGGTATTTTGAACCGACAGGTTCTCCTCTGTCTATATGCGCATCAATAATGGCGCGGAGTATTTTCTTTTTTCTTTCACTGAGTCCGTCGCCCTTGCCGTACATATATCCTTCCCCCACTTTCTTTTGTATTTTTCTACCAATTTAGCACTCAGATACAACAAGTGCTAAACGATATATACAATGTACCATTATCACTCGCGATTGTCAAGTGCTAAAGCATATATTATTGTTAATATTTTATTAAATTTCCACATTTTCCGTAAAAAAAGGATTATAATACACCTATAAATAAATTTTTATCATATTTATATATACGTTTATTACATTTTTTGACAACAATAGCGGAGAAACAGTAAAAATGAAAACGATGTTAAAATACCTGATACCGTTAAGGAAACGTATGACGGTCGGATTTATAATCAAATGCTTAGGCACTATGATTGAGCTTTTGATTCCCTACATACTTACACATATACTGAAAAACGTCGTCGTTACGGAAAATCTTTATAAAGTTCTTTTCTGGGGTATGCTTATGCTTGCATGCGCCGGTTCTGCCTGTGTATGTAACGTTGTTGCAAACAGAATGGCTGCAAGGGTTTCAAAAATATTCTCCGAAAGAATGAGAAAAGACCTGTTTGAAAAAACAATGAAGCTTTCAGCCAGTCAGACAGACAAGTTTTCAATTCCGTCGCTTGAATCAAGAATAACAACGGATACGTATAACGTACATAACTTTATCGGTATGATGCAAAGAATGGGAGTAAGAGCTCCTATACTTTTGCTCGGCGGAATTATTATAACGATGATTATGGACAGCTTCCTTTCGCTCGTTATGATTGCAATATTGCCATTTATATTCGTTACTGTTTTTACTATTTCAAAAAGAGGTGTACCCTTGTACGCGGGAGTTCAACGCTCGGTTGACGGTATGGTGCGCGTTGTAAGAGAGGATATGCAGGGTATACGCGTAATAAAAGCATTGTCAAAAAACAATTACGAAAATCAGCGTTACGATAAAGTAAATCTTAAGCTTTCAAAAGACGAACGCCGCGCGGGAACTATTATGGGCGTTGTAAACCCAATTATGACTATGCTTATGAACTTCGGTATAACAGCCGTAGTAGCAATGAGCGCTTTACGTGTTTCAAAAGGATTATCATCTCCTGAAACGGTTATTGCTTTTATGCAATATTTCACATTGATTTCGATGGCTATGATGTCGGTTTCAAGAATGTTCGTTATGTATACCAAATGTGCCGCATCTGCAAACAGAATTGCCGAGGTGCTTAATACACCCGTTGATTTAGAGGTAATGGGAGCTGACGACACTGCGGTCATTGATACGGATAAACATATTGTTTTTAAAGACGTATGCTTTTCATATCTCGGAAAAACAAATCAGCTTGAAAACATCAGCTTCTCTCTTGAGAGAGGCGGAACGCTCGGTATAATCGGAGCTACGGGAAGCGGTAAATCGACTCTCGTAAAACTGCTACTGCGTTTTTACGATACGACAAGCGGTCAAATTTATATAAACGGAAGAGACATCCGCACTATTGACAAAGACGAGCTTACAAGTATGTTCGGAGTAGCTCTTCAGAACGACTTTTTGTATGCCGATACAATTGAAGAAAATATTATTTTCGGACGCGATTTATCACATGAAGACGTGGTAAGTGCGGCAAAGATTGCGCAGGCAGACAGCTTTATAACCTCATTCCACGACGGGTACGAACATCTTCTATCACCAAAAGCTACAAACATTTCGGGCGGTCAGAAGCAACGCGTTCTGATATCGAGAGCAATAGCCGCGCGCCCCGATATTCTTATACTCGACGACAGCTCATCTGCTCTTGACTATAAGACAGACGCAAATCTCAGACTTGCTCTGAAAGAAAATATGAAAGAGTCTACCATAGTAACTGTTGCGCAAAGAGTAAGCTCTATCAAGGATTGCGATATTATAATCGTACTTGACCACGGCAAGATTATTGGAATCGGCAAGCACGAACATCTGCTTGACACCTGCCCGGAATATAAAGAAATAAGCGATTCACAGATGGGGGGTGCTTTGATTGACTAGAGCGCAATATAACGCAAAGCATAATACAAAACTGGATGGCAAGACCACAAGACACATTATTGTAAGACTCGGAAAATATGTGTTTAAGCATTGGTATCTGTTTATCCCCGCGATTATTTTTACACTTACCTCAAACCACCTTTCGCTTATGGGCCCTACCTTTTCGGGTAAAGCCATAAACGCTATCGCAAACAAAAACGGCGTTGATTACCCTGTCGTTTGGGACAGCGTAATAAAAATGCTTATTTGTTATTTTTTCTCTGCTATTTTGTCATATTGTCTTGCCGTAATAATGGTACACCTCAGCCAGAGAATAGTTTACACTATGCGTAAACAGCTTTTCCAAAAGCTGAACACTCTACCCGTTACGTATTTTGATAAAACACCGGTTGGCGATATAGTAAGCCATATTTCCTATGATATTGATACAATAAACAGCACCCTGTCACACGACTTGGTTCAGGTTATGGCAAGCTCGTACACTGTTTTGGGTTCACTTATTTTTATGTGGCATATATCAAAACCGATGCTCCTTGTTTTTGCCATAACTGTTCCGATATCAATTTGGTTTACAAGATATAAGTCAAAAAAGGTTAGACCTCTGTTCAGAGAAAGGTCAAGGAAGTACGGAGAACTAAACGGTTACGCAGAGGAAATGCTTTCGGGTTGTCCTTCAATAAGAGCTTACGGCAAGGAAAATGTTATATGCGGCAGATTCAATAACCGAAATACAGAAACAATGAACGCATATTACAGAGCCGAATATCACGGCGCTGCATTAGGTCCTTCGGTAAACTTTATAAATAACCTTTCTATATCTCTTGTAACCATTCTCGGCGGAATACTTTATATGTATTCACAGAGCGGAGCTATTGCAGCAGGAACTTTGTTCTTCATTTCGCTCGGTAACGTTGCCGAATTTGTTCAGTACTCAAGAAAGTTTGCAGGTCCTATAAACGAATTTGCAAATATACTGCACGAATTTCAATCAGCTTTTTCTGCGGCGGAAAGAGTTTTCAGAATACTTGACGAGCCGTCAGAACCCAAGGATAAAGAAAACGCTGTTGAACTAAAAAAAGTGAATGGCAGAGTTGATTTTGAAAACGTTTGCTTTGGTTATACCGTAAACAAACAGATTCTTAATAACGTTTCAGTTAAGGCTGACCCCGGTAAGACTATTGCCATTGTAGGTCCGACGGGTGCCGGTAAGACTACGATAATAAATTTGCTTATGCGATTCTATGACGTTAATTCGGGTGAAATCAAGCTCGACGGCGTTAAGATAACAGATATTAAGAGATACGACCTCAGAAAAGCGTATACTATGGTTTTGCAGGATACGTGGTTGTTTAACGGTACAATTTTTGACAATATCGTTTACGGAAGAGAAAACGCAACTCAAGAAGAAGTCGAGCAGGCGGCAAAGGCTGCAAGAATTGATAAATATATAGAGAGTCTGCCCGATGGATATATGACTAAGATATCCGACGACGGAGTAAATATTTCAAAGGGACAGCGTCAGCTTATTACGATTGCAAGAGCAATTCTCTCAGATGCGCCTATGCTTATTCTTGATGAAGCTACGTCTAACGTTGACTCAAGAACCGAAATGAAGATTCAGGAAGCATTGAACGAGCTTATGAAAGGCAGAACGTGCTTTATAATCGCACACAGACTTTCAACGATTCAGAATGCCAACTGTATACTTGTTTTGCAAAACGGTGAGATTACAGAACAGGGTACACACGACGAACTTTTGAAAAAAGGCGGATTTTACAGTACACTGTATAATTCTCAGTTTAATTAAATTTTTAAAGTGCGACCTGAATTCAGGTCGCCTTTTAAAATACCATAAATTAATTATTTTCTCTCCCTCAGTCATTTTCTAACGAAAATGCCAGCTCTCTCGTCAGATGGAGCTAAAAAGTTAGATTATTTCGGGAAAACGGACGTATAGCAAAAAAACGACACTACAATTTTAGGGTTTATTGTCTTAGCCGCGTGTTCGATTGTCATCCTTGAGCAAGCCGCCGCGAGATTCTTCACTACGCTCGAGAATGACAACGCGGCGGCGCAGCGAAGGATCCCGAACATGCAGTTTATTATATGCGCCGTTCCCTACCAAATTAAGCAATATCGTTTCTGCTAACAAAGGGGGAACCGAAGGGGGTGTCCCCCTCGGTCGTTTGTGGGGTAGGGGTTTATAGGGGCGGGGGAATCGAAACCCCTGCCCCTATATGCCTTCTTTGGTTACTTTCTTGGCACGCAAGAAAGTAACGTAAAAAAAGAAAAGACATTATTATTTAGATAAATAATACGTCTTAGAAAAAGAAAAAAGCTATCGCTTTTTTTAGGGAGTACATACTATCAGGAGCTTCGCTCCCGAACCCACACAAAAGGAGCGCTTTTAAAAAAGCCCCCTCTTGACTCCCCCAAAACTTTTAACAAAAAATTTTATATTGTTTTTCTAAAATAATATTTAAATTGCGCTTTTTGAAAAAAGCCCATTTAGAAACCGCAAAAACTTTAATAAAAAACCTCTCCATTTTTTGTGGAGAGGTCTTTTTTTATTTAAGCATTTTTTTAAGGAACATACCCGTGTATGACTTTTCATTTTTTGCAACGTCTTCAGGTGTACCAAACGCAACAATTTGTCCGCCTTTGTCTCCGCCCTCGGGACCAAGGTCGACAATGTAGTCGGAAACCTTTATTACATCAAGATTATGCTCAATTACAATAACCGTGTTACCCTCGTCAACAAGTCTGTTGAGTATCTGTATAAGCCTGTCAACGTCAGCCGTATGAAGTCCCGTCGTAGGTTCGTCAAGAATGTACACAGTTCTGCCCGTGCTTCTCTTAGCAAGCTCCGTTGCGAGCTTCACTCTCTGCGCTTCACCGCCCGAAAGCGTCGTTGACGACTGCCCTATTCTGATATATCCAAGTCCTACGTCATACAACACCTGAAGCTTGTTCTTTATCCTCGGTATTCCCTGGAAGAACTCAAGTCCTTCTTCAACCGTCATATCGAGCACGTCAAATATGCTCTTGTTCTTATATTTAACCTCAAGCGTATCTCTGTTGTATCTCTTTCCGTGACAAACGTCGCACGTTACGTACACGTCGGGAAGAAAATGCATTTCAATTTTCTTAACGCCGTCGCCCTCGCAAGCCTCGCATCTTCCGCCTTTTACGTTAAAAGAAAATCTTCCGGGGCCATATCCCCTCTGCTTTGCATCGGGGGTCTTTGCAAACAGATCGCGTATATCGGTGAAAAGTCCCGTATAGGTTGCAGGGTTCGAACGGGGCGTTCTTCCAATGGGGCTCTGGTCTATCGCAATAACCTTATCAAGATTTTCTATACCCTCAATACTTTTATATTTTCCGGGATAGGTATAGGCTCTGTTAAGCTCGTGCGCCAAAACCTGATACAATATTCCGTTTACAAGAGACGATTTTCCCGAACCCGATACACCCGTAACGCAGTTCAACACTCCAAGCGGAAAGCATACGTCTATATTTTTAAGGTTATGCTCGCAAGCTCCCTTTACTTTTATATATTTGCCATTCCCCTTTCTTCTCGTTTTTGGAACGGCAATCTTCTTTCTTCCCGAAAGATAATCACCCGTTATAGAATCGGTATTATTCATTATTTCCTCGGGCGTTCCCTGAGCAACTACTCTACCGCCGTGAATACCTGCGCCGGGGCCTATATCCACAATGTAATCGGACGCCATCATAGTTTCTTCATCATGCTCAACTACAATAAGGCTGTTACCCGTATCCCTGAACTTTTTCAAGGTTTCTATCAGCTTATAGTTATCCCTTTGGTGAAGACCTATACTGGGCTCGTCAAGAACGTACATAACACCCATAAGTGAAGATCCTATCTGTGTCGCAAGTCTTATTCTCTGAGCCTCACCACCCGAAAGACTTCCCGCCTTTCTTGTCAACGTCAGATACTCAAGTCCCACGTTTTCAAGAAATCCGAGTCTCGATTTTAATTCTTTTATAATTTCCCTTGCGATATTATATTCCATATCGGTAAATTTAAGCTGTTTTACAAATTCCAACGCTTCCGATATCGACATCGAACAAAATTCGTGTATATTCTTTCCGCCGACAGTAACCGCCAAAGGCTCTGCCTTAAGGCGCCTTCCGTGACACTTAGGACATACGATATTCTCCACAAACTGATCGTAATATTCAGTCTGAATAACGTCGCTTCTCTGCTGAATAATATTTACAAAACCATCAAACTTTATAATCTGATGCTTTACGACACCCTGATATGCTCTTGTCACGTCGTACACGTCATCCGAGCCGTAACAAAGCACCTCAAAAGCTTTCTTGGAGTAATCCTTAATGGGAGTATCAAGAGTAAAGCCGTACTTTTCGCCGACCGCAATAAACAAAGGGCCCATCCAGGTATCCTCGCCAATACTCTTAAACCCGTTACATACTATTGCTCCATCTCTTAAAGACAGACTCTTGTCAGGGATAAGCTTGTCAACCGACATACTTCTCATTTCACCAAGCCCGGCGCACACATCGCAAGCGCCCGAGGGGTTGTTGAAAGAAAACATAGGGGGCGACATTTCTCCCATACTGATATTATGCTCTTCGCAGGCATAATTTGTTGAGTAGGCAATATCCTCGTCTTTCTGTCCGTCTCTGCCCATAATTGTAATTATTATATTTCCGTCAGCAAGTGACAAAGCATTTTCGACCGAATCGTTAAGTCTTGATCTTATGTCATCGCGCATAGCAAGACGGTCAACTACTATATCAATATTATGCTTTTTATTTTTGTCAAGTGAAATATCTTCCCCAAGGTCATAGATTTCTCCGTCTATTCTAACTCGGACGTACCCGCTTTTTCTTGCCGATTCAAGCGTCTTTTCGTGCATACCCTTTTTGGCTCTGACGACGGGAGCCATAACCATAAACCTTTTCCCTTCAGGGATACACATAATATTGTCAATTATCTGGTCAACCGTTTGCTGCCTTATCTCTTTACCGCATACAGGACAGTGAGGAACGCCAACTCTCGCGTACAAAAGTCTTAAATAGTCGTATATTTCCGTTACCGTTCCAACGGTCGAACGGGGGTTTTTTGACGTCGTCTTCTGGTCGATCGATATAGAAGGAGAGAGCCCCTCTATTGAATCAATATCAGGCTTATCAAGCTGACCTAAAAACATTCTTGCATACGACGACAAAGATTCAACAAATCTTCTGTGTCCCTCGGCATAAATCGTATCAAAGGCAAGTGATGACTTTCCCGATCCCGAAAGTCCCGTGAATACAACGAACTTATCGCGCGGAATTGTAAGATCAATATTCTTCAGGTTGTTTACCCTGACACCCTTAACGGTTAGTTTTTTCTCTTCAGCCATTTTTCTTCTCTTTCTGCATATTTACAATAGTATCACGTAAATACGCTGCCCTTTCAAAATCAAGCCGCTTTGCGCACTCTTTCATTTCTTTTGTCAATTCTTCAATGACCTTGTCGTAATCCTTCTTTGGTATCTTCTTTTTCTTCGGCTTTCCGTTTTCGTCATCCTTCATACCGATATCAATAACGTCAAGCACTTTCTTTTTTATCGTCTTTGGCGTAATTCCGTTCTTTTCGTTATACGCCATCTGAATCTTTCTTCTCTTTTCCGTTTCGTCAATGGCAAGACGCATAGACCTCGTTATATTATCTGCATACATAATAACCTTGCCGTTTGCATTTCTTGCCGCTCTGCCTATCGTCTGTATAAGAGACGTTTCCGAACGCAAGAATCCCTCTTTATCTGCATCAAGAATTGCAACGAGCGACACCTCGGGAATATCAAGCCCCTCTCGAAGCAAATTTATTCCAACAAGAACGTCAAATACACCCATTCTGAGATCGCGAACTATCTCCATTCGTTCAATGGTTTCTACGTTGTGGTGTATATATTTTACCTTTATCATATTGCACGAAAGGTATTCAGTAAGGTCCTCCGCCATTTTCTTTGTAAGGGTGGTAACGAGTACCCTTTCTCCCTTTTCGGCGCGTTCTCTTATCTCACCCATAAGGTCGTCAACCTGCCCCTTTATCGGTCTTACCTCAACTGAGGGATCAACGAGCCCCGTCGGTCTTATAAGCTGTTCAACAATATTCTCCGAATGTTCTTTTTCATATTCGGCGGGAGTTGCCGATACGTAAATGACCTTATCAAGCTTCTTTTCAAATTCATCAAAAAACAAAGGTCGGTTATCATATGCCGAAGGAAGTCTAAAGCCAAATTCAACAAGATTCTGCTTTCTTGCCCTGTCACCGCCGCTCATGCCCCTTACCTGAGGCAAAGTAACGTGCGACTCGTCAACAAACAGCAAGAAATCATCGGGGAAATAATCAAGCAACGTATACGGAACGGATCCTTCCTCTCGTCCCGATAATACTCTCGAATAGTTTTCTACCCCGTGGCAAAAACCTATCTCACGAAGCATCTCAAGGTCGTAACGTGTTCTTTCTTCTATTCTCTGCGCCTCTATCAGCTTACCCTCTGACTGAAAGAATTTTACCCTTTCAATCATTTCTTCTTCTATCTGCGACAAAGCTGCCTCGCGTTTTTCGGGAGTCATAGCATAGTGCGATGCGGGGAATATTGACACGTAACTGAGTCTGCGAAGCAGTTCTCCCGTTACAACGTTAATTTCTGAAATTCGGTCGATTTCATCATCAAAAAACTCAACCCTTATCGCCTTATCCGACGACGATGCGGGGAATATTTCAAGAACGTCGCCTCTTACGCGGAACTTGTTTCTGACAAAATTAATATCGTTTCTGTCATAGTTCATATCTATCAAGGCGGAAATGACTTTGTTTCTGTCTGCAATCATTCCCGGTCTTAGTCCGAGCACCATTTTCTGATACTCGGCAGGGTCACCGAGAGAATAGATACAGGAAACGCTCGACACTATTATTACGTCTTTTCTTTCAAAAAGCGACGAGGTCGCGCTGTGTCTTAATTTATCTATTTCATCATTAACAAGTGCGTCTTTTTCAATATATAGATCTCTGCCGGGGATATAGGCTTCCGGCTTATAGTAATCATAGTAGGATACAAAAAATTCAACTGCATTTTCGGGGAAAAGCTCGCGGAATTCCGAGCATAACTGCGCGGCAAGAGTTTTGTTATGAGCGAGGACAAGTGTAGGCTTGTTTACTTTTGCAATTATATTAGCCATTGTAAAGGTCTTACCCGAGCCCGTAACGCCGAGAAGCGTCTGCTGTTTTGCGCCGTTTTTTATTCCGTTGACTAATTTTTCAATAGCTTCAGGCTGGTCTCCCGTCGGCTTGTACGACGATATAAGCTTGAATTTGTCCATATTTCTCCCCTTTCTGCTTTTTTTCAATTATATATTAAGTATTTTTTAACTTCTCCCCAAAGATCCAAAAATAATCAAAATATATTATACCACACTATATCAAAAAACAAAAGCCAATTTAAAAACATTTCTTCAAGTATGTTTTTTTCTGTATTCTTTAGGTGTAACGTCGTACACACCCTTAAACACCGCGGTAAATTTTCCAGCATTTTCATACCCTACAGTCCTCGATATTTCGGCTATGCTGAGCGAAGTGGTTGTAAGAAGCTCCGCCGCTTTCTCTATTCTGTGCTGTTTTACGTGCGTTGCAACCGACGTGCCGTACATACTTTTAAAAAGCTCTTTTATAGTAGTAGTATTTATATGATACTTCTTTGACAGGTCCTCAATCGTAATACGTTTATCAAGATTTTGTACCAGATACTCGTGAATATTCTCCATTATGCCAATATGCTCTGCATCTTTTACGTCGCTTTTTTCATTTTTGCAGGCGCTTGCGTGTTCTTCAGCGTTTGTTTTTGGACACGATACTTCCATTATTTTTTCAACTGCTTTATCAAGATAACGGTTTTCCTCTATGTCAGCCGCCTTGTAATATACTTCTTTCCCAACTCGTCTGCTGATAACAAGTCCGCTTTCCTTTAACGCTCTCAAATGATGGGAAACGGCGGGACTCGACATATCCACCATCGACGAAATATTTATAACACATTCTTCACAGTGGCACAACAACCAATAAATTTTGAGTCGACTGCTGTCGCCAAGCTGTTTAAATATATTTGCAACCGTATAAAAATTTTCACTGTTCATCAGCTCGTCAATCATTTTTTCGGCTATTTTTACGTTTCCGTGCTGATGCGGCAACTGTCTTTTACTCATTCTTTTTCCTCTAGGTAACTTTTATTTTTCTATTCATAAAAAGTATATCACCCATCATACAATTAAACAAGCGTTTAATTGTTAATTTCTTTAATCCAAAAAGAAATTAAAATAATCCTAAAAGAAGTAACTTTTTAAAACAGATTGACCGATTATGCAAATAATAATATACTATTGTCGAACGATTAAACAAACGTTTAAACGATACATAAAGGGGAAACACAATGAAAAAGACATACAAAATTGAAGTTGACTGCGCAAACTGCGCAAATCTTATGGAAGAAGCTACGTCTAAAGTTAATGGGGTTGCAAAAGCTACCGTTAATTTTATTATGCAGAAAATGACCGTTGAATTTGCAGAAAACACCGACGTTGACTCGGTTATGAAAGCAGTTTCAAAGGCTTGCAGAAAAATTGAGCCCGATTTTGAAATCGAACTCTGATCAAACGGAGAATTTTGTTTATATGAATAAAAAACAAAAGAAAATACTGATACGTATTCTTATCACTGTATTTCTTTCGGCTATGCTGTTACTTGTTCCGTTTTCGAATTTAATAAACGGTATATTGTCAGTAATCACCTATTTTATAATAGGATACGACGTCTTAAGAAAAGCATTCAGGGGGATACTCAACAGAAGAATATTTGATGAAAATTTTCTTATGGCAGTAGCCACGTTAGGTGCAATTTTTCTCGCTATATACACCAAGAGCGGTGATTATTTTGAAGCTATCGCAGTTATGCTGTTTTATCAGATAGGCGAACTGTTTCAGAGCTACGCTGTCGGCAAAAGCAGAAAAAGTATAACTTCACTTATGGATATAAGACCCGACTATGCCAATATAGAAAAGAACGGTACACTTGTTTCTGTTGACCCTGATGAAATATCAGTCGGCGACGTGATTATTGTTCAGCCGGGTGAAAGGGTAGCTATTGACGGCATTGTAATTGAGGGAAAAAGTACGCTTAATACAAGCGCGCTAACGGGTGAAAGTATGCCCCGCGATATTACCGTTGGAGAAAAAATATTCAGCGGATGTATAAATATGACGGGTGTACTCAAAGTGCGCACGACAAAAGAATTCGGTCAGTCAACTGCATCAAAAATACTTGAGCTTGTGGAAGAATCGGGCTCCAGAAAATCGGTTACCGAAAACTTTATATCAAAATTTGCAAAATATTATACTCCCATAGTTTGTTACAGCGCTTTGGCTTTGGCGCTTCTGCCACCCGTATTTAATATGCTTATAGGCAACACCGCGTCATTTTCAGTATGGGTGTACAGAGCGCTCACGTTCCTCGTTATAAGCTGTCCTTGCGCATTGGTTATAAGTATACCTCTTACTTTCTTTGCGGGAATAGGGGGAGCCAGCCGCGACGGAATACTTATAAAAGGCTCAAACTTTATTGAAGCGCTTTCAAAAACAAAATCCGTCGTATTTGACAAAACAGGTACGCTTACCAAGGGAGTTTTTGAAGTCAGAGAAATCAAAACAAATAATATATCAAAAGAATTATTACTCGAATATGCCGCACATGCTGAATGTTCGTCCTCTCACCCAATAAGCAAAAGTATAATTAAAGCGTATGAAAAAGACATTGACCGAAAACGCGTGCAAAACATTGAAGAAATAAGCGGACAGGGTGTTGTTGCCATAATTGACGGAAAGAAAATTTCTGTCGGTAATGACAAGCTGATGAAAAAACAGCCGATAGATTATAGCGAATGTGAACACGACGGTACTGTTATTCACGTAGCTATCGACGGAGCATATTCGGGATATATAGTTATATCAGACGTTGAAAAACCAACCTCTAAAACAGCAATTGAAGACTTAAAAGCTTGCGGTATTGATAATATTGTTATGCTTACGGGTGACTCAAAAGCCGTGGCCGAAAAAGTTGCCTCAAATCTCGGTATAAAAGAATGTTCCTACGAGCTTTTACCGACCGACAAGGTTACGGAATTAGAAAAGCTGATTTCAAAAAATGATAAAAAAACGACCCTTGCATTTGTCGGTGACGGTATAAACGACGCTCCCGTACTCGCAAGAGCCGACGTAGGTATCGCTATGGGAGCTATTGGCTCAGACGCGGCAATCGAAGCGGCTGACGTGGTGCTGATGGACGATAATCCCGAAAGAATAGCAAAAGCAATAAAAATATCCCGCAAGTGTATGAGAATTGTACGCCAAAATATAGTATTTGCGCTTGGAATTAAATTTGCTTGTCTGTTGCTTGGAGCTTTGGGCATTTCGAATATGTGGTTTGCCATATTTGCTGACGTCGGAGTAATGATAATTGCCGTAATTAACGCCATCAGAGCATTGAAAATATAAAAATAATTTATAAAAATGCGCTCGATAAAGTAAAGTTTATCGAGCGCTGTTTTTTTCAATTATTTCTGTTATTCTTTTTAATTCTTCTGATATCAAAAAGCATTTTTATTGCATCACGTATCATTCGCACCTTGGATTCACTGTTGTCGTTATTTATGATTTTTACAGGCATTTCGCAAATTTTGTAGCCCTTGGCCTGAGATTTCATCAATGCCTCTAAATCAAATGCGAAACTGTCTATCTGACACTCGGAAAATACGTCGTGTCCCGCCTCTTTTTTAAAGCATTTAAATCCGCACTGCGAATCTGATAGTTTAAATCCGGAAGCTAATGAAATAATCCTGAAGTACACCTTAGACATTATTTTTCTTGTAAAAGTATACCCCTCGTAGCTTTCCGAATCAATATTCCTTGAGCCGATGACAACGTCGCATTCACATTCTTCAAACACGTCAATCGCCCTCTTTATCACCTCAGTACCGTAAGCAAGATCACAGTCGGTAAATACCACGTAATCTCCCGTCGACGCTAAAACGCCGCATCTCACAGCACTTCCCTTACCTTTGTTTACATCGTAACCGATAGCTTTTATTTTCGGATTATTTCGGCTGATCTCATCTAAAATTTTCGGTGTTGAATCCACACTTCCGTCATTAGAAAAAATTATCTCATAATCCTCGACAATCGTTTTTAAAAACGAATCAAGTACTTCCGACGTCTCTTTTATTCTTTTTTCTTCGTTGTAAACAGGTATAACAACGGAAAGCTTCATATTTTTATTTCCTTTTTCTTTTACTTTTCGACAGAAACCAGTCTCGCGTGAAGTGAATATCTTTCCGTAACGTAAGCTCCCGTACACGTCGAAAGGGTCAGTATTCTTGTCCCTGACATAAAGTCTTCGCCGTCTATATGATGAAGAGAATTACTCTCTATCTCGTTACACCAATCCACAAACGAGTCTTCCGAGGTAAACAAAAGCTGTGTATAGTTATATCCCGCATGGGTCTGATATACCGAGAAAATTTCGTACTTGTATATTCCGTCAACGGTGTATATCGTGATATATCTGTTGGCTTCAAAAAATGACTTGTCAAGAAATTTCTTTACTTGACTGAACATCTGTCCGATAAACGACGAGTTATGTCCGTACAAAACCAGATTAGCATTATCAAGCATAGCATCCTTGCACGCATAATCGGCAAAGATCGCTCCGTGAACGTTAAACTCTTTTGTTGCAGTATGGTCAAGATAGAATTGGTTATCATTTCCCTTTACACAAGCATAGCTGATGTTTGTTCCGTCAACCTGTATCCAACCAAATATCTCGGAATTCTTTTCTTTCAGCTCAAGCAAATTCTGTTTGTATTGTTCGATAAGCGGATTATTTGTGTCCTTCACAGTGTAGTCCTTGTTGTACATTGAACCTCTGTCCCCGAAAAATTCAGGTGTAGGAGTGTCTATCAAAGCCGGCTTAAGAAATGACATAAGATCCGTTCTGTCAACGTCAGAGAAAAATTCTTCTGTAAGCTGTGAGTTTATCTTATCTGAAGTATATCCGTCAACCAACGTTGATATTATCATATACAAAGAAATGACAAATATCCCTAAAAATAATGCGATCAGAAATATTCTGAGCCCTGAAGTCAGTTCAATTTTTTTTCTTTTCTTTTTCTTTTTTTGAGGAGCAGACGGGTCAGACTGCACCCCTATTTCATCCAAAGAAGAGAGGAAAGCGTCAACAGACGTCAATTCTTCCACGTTTTGATTTTCCGACTTTGTTTCATCGGAAACGCATTCCGAAAAATCGGATTCTATTCTGTTTTCCGCATCCGTCTTTTCTTCAACGCCGTCAGTATCGAAAGATTTGTTTTCGCTTTCGTTGCTCATACTCTCTTCCTTTCTTTTATTTTTTTGTTCTTTTGCTAATGTTTAATTACTTAAGTTCGATTACAGATTCGTCCCAAGCCTCAGGCTTTTCATACCCGAGAAGATTTACAACAGTAGCCGCAACATTGGAAAGACCGAATTTACCTTCCTTTACAGTGTAAGCATTAGCATAGTTGTTATCATAAATAATCATCGGAACAGGATTAAGCGTATGGCTTGTCTTTGACTTCAAAGAACCGTCTTTGTTTGTCTTAGCATTTCCTGCCTTATCCATCTCATACATTTCATCTGAGTTTCCGTGGTCAGCTGTAATGATTGCAGTACCGCCAACACTGTCAAGAACAGTAAGAATACGCTTAATGCAAAGATCGAGCGCTTCAAGGCTTATCTTTGTTGCGTGGAAGTTACCTGTGTGACCTACCATATCTCCGTTGGGAAAGTTAACTCTGAGAACCTTGTATTTTTTGCTTTCAAGCGCTTCAATAAGTCTATCTGTGATTTCAGCACACTTCATCCAGGGGCGCTGTTCAAAAGGAACTACGTCAGAGGGAATCTCAACGTACGTTTCAAGATCTTCGTCAAACTTACCGCTCTTGTTTCCGTTCCAGAAATACGTAACGTGTCCGTACTTCTGAGTTTCGGAAAGTGCAAACTGAGATATACCTGTGTTTGCAAGATATTCACCCATTGTCTGTGTGATTTCGGGCGGATTAACAAGATATCTTGAAGGTATATGAAGGTCGCCGTCATATTCAAGCATACCTGCATACATAACATCGGGTACGCGTACTCTGTCAAACTTGTTGAATACTTTATCGTCAAATGCCTTTGAAATTTCAATAGAACGGTCGCCTCTGAAGTTGAAGAAAATTACACTATCCTTATCTTCAATAGTGCCTACGGGCTTACCGTTTTCTGCAATTACAAAGGGAGGAAGATCTTGGTCAATTACGCCTGTTTCCTGTCTGTACGTGTTTATAGCCTCGGCTGCTGATTCAAAGTATCTGCCTTCGCCGAGAACGTGAGTTTTCCATCCTTCTTCAACCATAGCCCAGTTTGCTTCGTATCTGTCCATGGTAATCTTCATTCTGCCGCCGCCGGATGCAATCTTGATATCGAAAGAATCAGAACGCAAGCCTGCGATAAATGTTTCAAAAGGTTCAACATATTCAAGAGCAGAAGTTTCTCCTACGTCTCTTCCGTCAAGAAGGATATGTACTCTTACCTTTGCAATTCCGATAGTCTTTGCCTGTTCGATCATTGCTTTAAGATGGTTGATATGTGAGTGAACGTTTCCGTCGGAGAAAAGTCCAAGGAAGTGCAATGTGGAATTATTGTCAATAACGTTCTTTGTAAGAGCCTGCCAAGTTTCACTTGCAAACATTTTTCCGCTTTCAATGGATTCGGAAACCAATTTTGCGCCCTGACTGAAAACCTGTCCCGAACCGAGCGCGTTATGTCCAACCTCAGAGTTACCCATATCGTCATCACCGGGAAGACCAACTGCTGTTCCGTGAGCCTTGAGTACGAGTGTCGGATATTCTTTCATAAGTCTGTCAAGAGTGGGTGTATAAGCCTTTGCAAAAGCGTTTCCGTCTGTGTCGGGAGCAATTCCCACACCGTCCATTACTATTTCAAGTATCGGACCTTTTACTCCCTCAAATTTTTCAGATTTCTTCAAAATATTTGCCATGTCTTTATACCTCCGCTGAATTTAATCAGTTTATTATTTTTCAATATTTGTTTTTTTATTCAAAACACCATACACAGTTATTATACTACAACTGTAAAAAATAATCAATCTATTTTATATTATATAATTAATTAAGTTCTATTTTTTGATTAAATTGTAAAACATAATAGAACATTATATTAAACATAAAATAAAAAAATGGGGCGTCGGGGAAGGGGTTCCCCGAACCGCACAAAGTAAGGTTTGGGGGTTCTCGTGGGCGTCGCCCCCTACCAAATTAGGCAATACCACTTTTGCAAACCAAGGGGGGTACCGAGGGAGGAATTTTTTTATAAAAAACAAAAAGTATAACCAAACCTTCCATCTTTCGCAAACGATGGGGGTGCAAAGGGGGTAATCCCCCTTTGTCGTTTGCGGGGTAGGGGGTTACGGGGGTGGGGGAATCGAAACCCTCACCCCCCGTATGCCTTCTTTGGTTACTTTCTTGGCACGCAAGAAAGTAACGTAAAAAAGAAAAGACAATATTATCTGTTTGAAACGTTTGCTTTTCTCTCCCTCAGTCATTTTCTAACGAAAATGCCAGCGTCTACTGCGGTTCGGTCACGGCTCGGCTCTGACATCACACCGTGATGTCATTCACTCCCTCGCCGCCGCTTCGCTACCTCGTCAGATGGAGCCGAGAATTACGCGCTTCACGCGTAAAAAGGCACAGAATGTCAGCTTCTTCGCTCCCGAATATATGACCAAAGGTGCTTTTTGAAAAAGCTCCTTTGGAATCCGCAAAAACTTTACAAATATAATCGTATATTTTAAATATGCTCTTATAAAAATCAGGGCGGATAAATATCCGCCCCTATATATTCGGCATTTATTATCTCTCAGGATAATAATAACACATCTATAACGTTAGTTTTCTGACGTTTTAAAGCTTGAAAACGTCATGTTTATTTCGTTTCCGTTAATTGACGTTTCAATTCTTATGGGCAAGGAATTTTCTGCCGAAACGTACACTACCGTATCTATGGTTTCTTTACTAAATTTTTTGGTATTAACCTTTACGCCGTTAAACATCTCATCTTTATCCGATACAAGATTCTCTTTTGCCATACTAAAAACCTCGGTCATATCTGCAACCAGGTTTGTTCCGTTTTTTATCGGTATCTGCACGTTACCTACCGAATACACTACATTTTCTCCATTTTTCTCAATAAATACACCTTGCAAATTTTCGGGAGAAAGAAACGTAATTTTATATGTATCGGGCGCTGACTTTACAATATTTACAGAATATTTATCCGAGTTGATTTCAAGCGTTGCTTCCGCTTCAAAATTGCTGTTCTGATATTCAAGAAAAGTCTCGGGCTTACTTGAACAACCAAATAATATAATCGCCATAACCAAAATAATCGATGCAATTATTTTTCTTTTCATAACTTACACTCCTATATTTTTATTACTGATTCATACTATTCAAATATAGCTGTAAATATTCTAAAAACATTGTAATAATGCCCCTCTCGGTGTTGACAATATATCAAAAATAAGATATACTTAAATGTAATTATATATACAATTTTGGAGGAATAATTATGCAGGCTGTAATCAGTGTAACAGGAAAAGACAATATAGGTATTATTGCTAAGACCGCAAACATTTGCGCGGAATATAACGTAAATATTGCAGACGTTTCTCAAACGATTCTTCAGAACTATTTTGTAATGATTATGCTTGTTGATATTGACAACATAAGCATTAACTTTAACGACTTCGTTGACATTATGTCCGACATGGGCAAGAAAAACAACCTTGAAATACATACGATGCACGAAGATATTTTTAATTCCATGCACAGAATATAACAGGTGAATAAGTATGATAAATATTCAGGATATTCAAGAAACTATAAATATGATACGCGACGAGAATCTCGATATCCGTACGGTCACTATGGGTATTTCGCTTTTCGACTGCGTAAGTGATGACGAAAACAGACTCAACGACAAGATTTACGACAAGATTACTAAAACTGCCGAAAACCTTGTTTCAGAGGCTGAAAAAATTGAAAAACAATACGGTATTCCGATAATAAACAAGCGTGTATCTCTCACGCCTATCTCTCTTATCGGCGGCGCTATATCCCCCGACGGATACGTAAGAATAGCGCATACACTCGATAAAGCGGCAAACACGCTCGGCATTAACTTCATCGGAGGCTTTGGCGCTTTGGTGGAAAAGGGTATGACTCTCGGCTCTGCTAATCTTATTGAAGCTATTCCTCAGGCGCTTGCCGAAACAAACCTCGTTTGTTCATCTGTAAACGTAGCCTCCACAAAGGCAGGTATAAATATGGACGCCCTTGCAAAGATGGGCGGAATAATCAAAAAGGCAGCTTACCTCACAAAAGATAAAGATTCTATCGGTTGTGCAAAATTTGTTGTATTTGCAAACGTTCCTCAGGACAATCCCTTTATGGCTGGCGCTTTTCACGGAATAGGCGAAAACGAAAAGGTAATCAACGTCGGTGTATCAGGCCCCGGAGTTGTAGCAAGTGCCATCAAGCGCGCAGGCGATTGCAGAATCGATGAGCTTGCAGAGGTTATTAAAAAGACAGCATTCAAGATTACAAGAGTAGGTCAGCTCGTTGCTCACGAGGCATCAAGAAGACTTAACGTTCCTTTTGGTATCGTTGATTTGTCATTGGCTCCTACTCCCGCTGTCGGCGACTCTGTTGCATATATCCTCGAGGGTATGGGTCTTGAAAAGTGCGGCGCACACGGAACAACAGCAGCTCTTGCTATGCTTAACGATGCTGTTAAGAAAGGCGGCGTTATGGCTTCCTCACACGTTGGCGGTCTGTCGGGCGCATTTATTCCCGTATCGGAAGATGCAGGTATGATAAGCGCTGCGGCTTGCGGTGCTTTGACACTCGAAAAGCTTGAAGCTATGACAGCTGTTTGCTCGGTTGGTCTTGATATGATAGCAATTCCCGGAGATACTCCCGAGGAAGTTATCTGCGGCATCATTGCTGACGAAATTTCAATCGGTGTTGCAAACACAAAAACAACTGCCGTCAGAGTTATCCCCGCGTATGGCAAGAAAGAGGGCGACAGCGTTGTATTCGGCGGTCTTCTCGGTGAAGCTCCCGTTATGCACGTCAACACAAATTCTCCCGCAAGATTTATCAATCGCGGCGGACGTGTTCCCGCACCCATTCACAGCTTGAAGAACTAAGTTATTTTAATTACATAAGCAATAAAACTCCCGCAAACCTAATAATTGGTTTGCGGGAGTTTTTTATAACTTTATTTTTAGAATGTCATTGTATGTACTGCGTTAAAAGTCTTTCCTGCTTCAAGCTTCTGAATAGCGTATTTATTTTCAAAAATATAATCGCTGTCCACAAAATCGTGAAGTCCAAACCAAGGCTCAACGCAGAGATAAGGAGCTCCGGGAATTGTCCAAAGAACCAAATTCTGAAATCCCTTGAAGTCTATTCTTACGTTGGGTGTTCCATCGTTTTTCTTAATAGTTACAGCATCAAAATCAATGTCCTTGAAAATAAGAGCATCTATCTTAAAATAGTCATTCTTAAGGGGAAGAATATTGCTGTTTTCAATAATTCTTTCTGTTTCGTGTCTGATAATAGGACCTTCAACAACGTGAGCGTCAAGAGTTACGTTCTTATCAAATTCGATATAGTAATTCTCAATTCCGCCCTCGCACATATAACCTTCGTGTCCGCCTACCGAGAAATACATCGTCTTATCATTTGTGTTCTTTATGATATATTCAGTGTCGATCTGTCTGCCTCTGAGTGTATATTTGATTTTAAACACAAAGTTAAAGGGGTAGTCCTTCAATGTTTCTTCTGTTTCTGTAACGGAAAACGTTACTGAAGTATCGGTCTTTTCTTCAACCTCATATTCCATAAATCTTGAAAAACCGTGGCTGAGAAGCGTGTATTCTTTGCCCTCATATATGTACTTGTTATCTCTGAGTCTTCCGCAAATGGGAAAAAGGTGGGGAGCTCTGCCCTTCCAGAACTTTTCGTCGCCGTTCCAGATACCCTGTTTGCCCTCTTTGGTTTCAACGGATACTATTTCTCCGCCGATTTCTTTTAATTCAACCTTGAGTTCTTCATTCTGCAAATATACCATAGCAATTATCCTCTTTTTTTATTTATAATTTACGTTATTTGTGTACTTTATTATATCATTATTTTTAGTGTTTTGTCCATATAATTGTAAATTTTATTCTAATTTATTGAAATATATTTGGCAAAGGTAGTATAATATGTGTAATCAAAAACAAAAGAACATATAAAAGGTGCATTATGAAAAAAACATTTTCCCTATTTTTATTGATTACGTTATGTACTGTCTGTATTCTTTCGTCCTGCGGAAACAAATCGGGTTTTACCTATGCCAAGGTAGAAGGCGGTATAGCAATAACGGGATATACGGGCGAAAATATGGATGTAATTATCCCCGAGGAAATTAACGGAAAACCCGTAATTGAGATTGCAAGCAAAGCTTTTGACACATCACTCATTAAAAGCATAGTAGTCCCCAAAACAGTTACAAAAATAAATTCCTACGCTTTCAGAAGATGCCCAAATCTTACGTCGGTTGAAATTCAGGGTTCTATTACAGAAATTGCTGACGGAATGTTTAACTTTTGTCCGTTGTTAAAGGAATTTACTATTCCTGAAGGAGTAGAAAGAATCGGAAATAACGCTTTTGGAAGCTCTGCAATTACGTCGATAACACTTCCCGATTCGGTAAAAACAATTGACGATTACGCTTTCTATGGTTGCAAATCGCTGACGTCATTCAAAGCAGGCAAAAATCTTGAAATCATAGGAAATAACTCTTTTGCAGGATGCATAGCCTTGAAGGACATATCATTATCCCAAAATATAAAACAAATCGGAGAATATGCATTTTCCTACTGTACAGCTATTGAAAGTATTGAGTTCCCCGAATCTGTAAAGAAGCTGTCTATGGGAGTTCTTTCTGGAACAAATATAACTGAGATGTACGTTTCAAGCGGAGTAACTACCATTGATGCATTCGCTTTCTCTGTCTGTGAAAAACTCGAAAAAATATATATTCCCGAAAGCGTAACTGAAATTAACTACGAAGCTTTTAAAGATACTAAAAAGATTACTATTTACGGAATATCCGATTCGGAAGCTGAAATCTTTGCAGACACATACGGATTCAAATTCCAAAAATACGAGTTTAATTGAATTACAAAAACAATAACACAAATACCCGTAACGGATACACGTTACGGGTATTTGTGTTTAATATAATTTTTATTACTCAAGCGAGTTCTGTTTATTTGTTTTTGAAATTTCCTTAACCATCTTGCCCAATGCAAAGAGTGCTATAACGTTGGGGATTACCATAAGGTTATTGAACATATCTGTCAAATCCCAAACGAGTGTGTTTGAAAGGATAGAACCTGTGAAGATGAATGCGATTGAAATGATTGAATATACGATATTAAACTTCTTACCAAAGAGGTAAACAGCATTGATTCTACCGAAGAGGTTCCAACCGATAATTGTAGAGAATGCAAAGAAGAACAAGCAGATAGCAACAAAGATGTTACCGATGTTTGCATTACCGAAGGCAATACCGAATGCCTGCTGAGCAAGGTTTGTGTTTTCAAGGCCGTTTGCAGCTGCAACGTCGGCAAGAACTGCTCCGTTGAAGTTTGCGGGGTTGAGCGCGCCTTCACCTACAAAGAACGTTGAAATAACGATAAGAGCTGTAAACGTAAGAACAACGAAAGTATCGATAAACAAACCGATCATAGCGCAAACACCCTGATCGTGAGGCTTTGCAACGTTAGCCTGAGCATGCGCGTGAGGTGTAGAACCCATACCTGCTTCGTTAGAGAAAAGACCTCTTTTTGCACCCTGTGTCAATGCTACGTAAATTGCAGCACCAACGCTACCGCCAAGGGCTGCTTTTGCATTAAATGCATACTTAAAGATCATACCAAATGTTTCGGGAATGTGCTTAAAGTTTACACCGAGAACCATAATACCGCCGATGATGTAGAGAGTTGCCATAAAGGGAACCATCTTTTCAACAACAGCACCGATACGCTGTACACCGCCGATGAAAATAAATGCGCAGATCGCAGAAACAATAAGACCAGTAGCCCACGTGGGAATGCTAAATGCTGTCTTGCATGACTGTGCAATTGAGTTTGACTGAACCATCGAACCCATAAAGCCCAACGCGAGAACTGCCGCGATAGCAAAGAATATTGCAAGGAACTTACCGAATTTGCCCTTGAATACGCTTGTTATGTAGTAAACGGGACCACCCTTTACTGTTCCGTCTTCAGCAACTACACGTGTTTTCTGAGCGAGAACTGCTTCTCCGTAAATTGTAGCCATACCGAAGAATGCAATTATCCACATCCAGAATATAGCGCCGGGACCACCGATAAGAATAGCACCGCAGGCACCTACGATGTTACCTGTACCAACCTGAGCTGCAATAGCTGTTGCGAGAGACTGGAATGAGCTCAAGCCGCTCTTGTGTTTTTCTCCGTCCAATGAGAAGTTTCCTATTGTTCTTTTCCAACCTTCCTTAAAGCAACGAATCTGAACAAAACGGGTTGCTATTGTGTAGTAAAGACCTACACCAACCAAAAGAATAATAAGAATGTAGTTTGATAAATAAGTGTTTACGTTAGCGACAATTTTTGAAATGTTGTCCATAAACTCCTCCTAAAAAATAAAAAAATGCAAAGCTAAATTAAAACACGATAACAGCTCTGCAACATCAATTAAAACTATGCATAAATATATGCATAATTAAATATTGTGCTCCGTCCTTTTGCCTGAGAGATTAGCGGTTCTTTTAAAACCGTTTACACCTTCGGCACCCAAAGCCCTATTGGACTAAAGGATTCTCCAGAGTGCTATCTGTTTACAGTCGCATCTAAATGATTCCTGAGAGATTTACTCCTTCGGCACGGTTAGAAACCGACTTTCCTGCAAACTTCATTTAGCCTATATTTAATTGTTAATGGACTCATTATACCACAACATTCATAAAAATCAAGGGGTTTTTCTAATTATTTTCAACAAAAAAAGTGTTTTTTTTCACATTTTCTAAAAAAACTCGTACCATAAATGTGAAACTTAACTATTATTAACAAAAAGTAGGTATACAAACTTTGACCACCCTCCTCAGATGGAGGAAAAAAATAAATTTTTTAAAAAACGGGAGGAGCAAGCCCTCCCCTACTAAATTAAACAATACCGTCTCTGCAAACGATGGGGGGGTACCGAGGGAGGAACGCCCTCGGTCGTTTGCGGGGTAGGGGTTTATAGGGGCGGGGGAATCGAAACCCCTGCCCCTATACGCCTTCTTTGCTCCACTTTCTTTGCGCAAAGAAAGTGGTAAAAAAGAAAAAGACAATATTGTTTTATCAAACAATTTGTCTTAGAAAAAGAAAAAAGCTATCGCTTTTTTCAAAGGAGTACATACTGTCAGGAGCTTCGCTCCCGAACCCTTGACCAAAGGCGCTTTTTGAAAAAAGCTCCTTTGGAATCCGCAAAAACTTTAAATAGATAATCATTTATTATTTTTCTATATTATTTTTTAAAAATAATATTATAATTGCGCTTTTTGAACAAAGCGCCTTTGGATGAACGCAAAAACTTTTAATAAATAGCATTTAATATATGTTGGTTCTTGTAAAAACAAGCGGACAAATTAAAAAAAGACTTTTTAAAGAGTCTTTTTTTGTTATTTACATTTTTATTAAATCCGTAAGATTTGTTTTCTTCATTATCTTGATAATTAAAACAGACAGAACTACCCCCGCCAATGCCTGCATTGTATTTGCAGGAACACCGATAAGCGCCGCCGCAAAGTTAATTCCCGGCAGTGCCGTTTCATACATAAGATATCCCAACACCATAATCACTTCACCAATAGCGGCGGCTACAGTTATCGGAATTAGCTTATAATCATTTTTATTTTTCGATAAAAGTCTATATATCATACAGGAAACAAATGCCATAAGAAATTTTATAACAAACGTTCCGGGAACGTATATTATATGCGCATACCAAGCGTCACCCAAGGCACAGCCAATTCCCGCCGCCAGTCCGCCATATATAGGTCCGAGCAATAATCCGCTTGCCAAAACCACACAATCACCAAAGTTAACGTATCCCGTAGCACCCGGACCGGGTATGTGTATGTGTATAACTACCGTTGCCACAAAAGCAAGCGCCGCAAACAATGCAGTATACACTGTCCTTCTTATCACTTTCGTGTTTTTCAAAGCAATCATCTCCGTAATTTCATAACTTTCGTACTTTATTATACACCCCGAAAGTCAAATTGCAATACCTGAATTTTAAAAAAATCATATCTTTTCATATTCAGTAATCAAAAATTCAACCCTTGTTACAAGATCATTATAACCGTCAAGCTTATGTATATCTTTTTGCGAGGTATTATAATAATATGGAGTCATTTTAAAAAGCGAAATAATATCCTCATTTGTTTCGAGATTTATCTCGTATTTAACCTCTTTTTGCGATTTTATTACAAAGCCATCTCTTGACGGCTCAACGTAGGCGTTTGTATAAGGATTATCGTATACCGCTTTTTTTAGCTCCATAAGGTGATTTTCCATAGGCGTAACCATGATCAGTCTGCCGTTCGGCTTTATCAATCTAAGATACTCCGACGGACTGTCGGGCGCAAAGATGTTCACCACTACGTCAACCGACTCATCACAAAGCGGTATATCATATATACTCGCTACGGCAAACCTCGCATTTTTACATTTTCTTGCGGCGATTTTCAACGCTTCTTTTGAAATATCAATTCCAAAAACGTCGTTATTTTCGGAAAAACACGAGGTGTAATACCCCTCTCCGCAACCCGCATCAAGCAAAACGTTGCCTTTGCCGATTATAAATTCAATTTCATCCCTCAGCTTGCCGTAATATCCCTTTTCAAGAAAGGACTGTCTTGCTTTCACCATAAGCTTATCATCGCCGTGAGTTCCCTGCTTGTTTGAAATAAGCAAATTAACGTAACCCTGCTTCGCTTTGTCAAAGCAGTGATTTTTTGGACAGGTAAACGATTTTTCTTCTTCTGAAAGCGGCAAACTGCATACGGGACAGAAAAACTGCGTTTGATTAGACATAATTAAACCTCAGAATTTATTTAATATCGATATCTATTCCGTTCAGCATAACCCCGCCGTCTGCTCTGATCATAATATATTTTACTCCGTTTATGATCTGGGTCGAAACAAGGTCTTTTCTTTCGGGATTTACCTTTATTGAAACGTCTGCCGTCTCAAGCTGAAATTTATTTACGTCAACAATACTCTTTGGAGCAATTTCTGCATTTTTTCCAAACTGCTCATCAAACTTTTCTCCGAAATCATCAACCTTTTGCTGTTCGATTCCGCAAAAACCAAGAATATTCTTCAACGTATCCTTCGAAAGAGAAAGAGGTTCGTCGTCTTTTGAATTTTTATGCTCCTCAATAAGCTCCGCCACCTGCTCGTGTACGCTTCTTACTACCTCAAAATCGCACTCTTCCGACAAGGTATCCTTTAAACAGCAGCCGAAATTTTCTTTCTGTTCAGCCGCCGACATAGGAAGGTCTACATTAAATATATTCTGTATAAATTCCGCGTGAACATTTGAAACGTCGTGCGTATAATAAAGCGCACTGTAAATATTCGCCGCTCTGTTATCAAACGAAGGAAACATAAAGCCCATTTCCGTAGCTCCAAGCACAGTCTGTAACGAAACAGAACGGAAAAGCTTGTCTGCATCCTTAAAATAGAGTCCATTGTTTATCGGTTTTATAGGACAGATACTGCATATTATGTACGAAAACATCTGCGAGGACAAATCGTCCTTATCTCCACTCTTTGAATATGTGAAAACGTCGTACGTATCGTACGCAAGCAAAATTGCATAACCGCATTCAAACTTAACACTCTCAATAACCTTTGAATAAAACTTATTCAAAATCTCTTCGTCTTTCAGTTCAGTTGAACGAAGTTCCGAAAGAAGCTTATGCTCCTCACTGCTTTCTACCTGTTTGGTGCTGAAGTTCATACTGAGAAGATTCGTTCCCTGCCCTCCCGAGAGGGATTTTTTCATTATTGCAAGAAACTTTTCGGATTCCTCGGTCGACGTCGAGGCAAGAGGCTGAGAAAAATGAGACACGATTCTCTGTTCTGTGTTAACTATACACCCTTTTATCGTGGTAATATTATTCTTATCGGGGCGAAAACGTCTTCGTATTTCGCGTAAATCTTTATCTGTCATAATGTTCTCCATATCATTTTTATTAAAAATAATTATATCACTTTTCGTTACCAAAAACAATAGGTAAAATTTTTATGCTATTTTTGTCGAAAATTAAAAATCTATGTTGAATAATTGTGAAAAGGATGTATAATTATAATGTCAAGTTTTTTTCAGGAGGAATTATTTATGATAGAAACAGGAATGAAAGCACCTGATTTTACGTTACCCGACAAAAACGGCGATATGGTTTCTCTTTCTGATTTTTTAGGAAAAAAGGTCGTTTTATACTTTTATCCAAAAGATAACACTCCGGGATGCACTCGCCAAGGCTGTGCGTTTGCTCAAAACTATAATGAATTCAAGAAAAGAAATATTGAAATCATTGGCATAAGCCGCGACAGCATCACCTCACACGTAAAATTTGCTGAAAAATATAATCTTCCGTTTATTCTTTTGTCCGATACCGAATTACAGGCTATTAAAGCTTACGATGTGTGGCAGGAAAAGAAAATGTGCGGAAAAGTCGGTATGGGCGTCGTTCGTACAACGTTTATTATTGACGAAAACGGAAATATCGAAAAAGTAATGCCAAAAGTAAAACCCGACACCAACGCTGCTGAAATTTTGCAAAGCCTATAAAAAATATATCTATCTAATGAGGTACAAAAATATATGGAAATAGTTATACTGACCGCTTTTGGCGTCGGCGGTGCAACCGTTATCGGCGCACTTATCGGGTTTGTATTTAAAAAAACGAGCCATAAATTTAACGACTACGTTCTTGCTTTTGCCGCAGGCGTAATGCTTGCAGCAGCGGTATTCGGTCTTATAAGCGAGTCACTCGAGCTTGGTGGAGAATACCCGTTACTCACTATGATCATCGGTGTTTTGTGCGGCGCATTGTTCGTTACTGCGATGGACAAGGTTGTTCCTCACCTGCACAGACTTACGGGGATAGACATAGAATCGCATTCAGGAAAAAACGATAAGATAAATAAAGTATTGCTCTTTATCATAGCCATCGCAATACATAATCTGCCCGAGGGCCTTGCCGCAGGAGTCGGATTTGGAACAGGTAACACGGCTGAGGCTCTTACAATTGCAGGCGGAATAGCACTTCAGAATATCCCCGAGGGTATGGTGATTATTGCTCCTATGCTTTCTGCAGGTGTAGGCAAAGGCAGAACATTCTTTATTGCTATGGTCACAGGACTTGTTGAGGTTGTCGGTACGCTTATCGGTTATTTTGCAGTTACCGTTTCAAACGCGATACTTCCCTTTGCTCTTGCTTTTGCGGGTGGAACAATGCTTTACGTTATAAGTGATGAAATGATTCCCGAAACACATTCGCACGGTAACGAGACGGGAGCAACTTATTCTCTTGTACTCGGATTTTGTCTTATGCTCGCGTTTGATACAATTATTGCATAATACTGATTATAATTATATAAAGAAAAACGCATCTTTTAGCCAAAAGATGCGTTTTTTGTTATTCTTCTTTGATTGCCATATCTGCAACAAGCGCTCCGCAAAATATAAGAGTAAAGCTCATAACCGCGCTTTCAAGCATCGTATATGCCGTATAGCTTATCCATGCCCTTTCGTCGTTCGGCGTATTCAATATAAATAACAATATGTACGTAAATACAAACGTGATAAGCGGCATACCGATTCTTAATATCAAAGTAGGAAGCCGTTTCATTTTCGGTATTTTTATATTCAATTTACTTCTCATTGTTGGTACTGCCTTTCTATTATATTTTTCTCACATATTGATTATACAATATATTATTGCTTGTGTCATTGGTGAGTTTAAGGTCAATTTAGAGTATTTTGCCAAAAAAGTTTTCGACACTTTTCGACAAAGTTGCGGAAAAGTTTTTATATATACGCGCAATATGTCAACACACGTTGAAAAAGACTTTCAAAAAGCGACAAAAAACAGCATAAACAGCTTATTATTTGTCGAAATTTTGAATTAAAATTTTCTTTACAATTCGTTCTTTTAATAGTATAATAAAAAACCCCAGTAAAGCCGTCGGCTTTATACTAAAAGGGTTTATAAAGAGGTACAGAATGGAGTGTATTACATATTACTTAAGATGCGAAAAATATCTTACTGACAACGGAGAATATTGTATTTCGTACGGAATAGCCGCGGGAACGTTTGAAGACGGCGTACTATGCGTAATGGATTCAGCATCAAACGTCTCACCCGATAGAATTCAGGTAGAAAGACTTGTTGATTTATTTAACAGTCAGAACCTTTCCCTTACACACTTCCGCGATGTTCTTGACGATATGCTGAATTTTTATATTTATTAATTTTGGATACCCTCTCCTGATTATTAAACAGGAATAGAGTTTACACACACTCTCTATGGGTGAAATACAAAATAAAATATCCCTGTAATTAAAATCACAGGGATATTTTACTATCACTTATTATTTTTATTCTTGCTCATCATCACTTAGGTTTTTCTCAATTATAAATCTCGGTCTTTCCTTGGTTTCAAGATAGATTTTTCCGATGTATTCTCCTATTACGCCGATAGAAAGCATTATTAGTCCTCCGATTGCCCAGAGAGAGCATATCAGACTCGCCCAACCAGAAACCGTTTCGCCAATTGCCCAACGGCTTATAAAATAGATTATCATAATCAAGCTTATGACAAATATCATAAATCCCGTAAAGGTGATGTATCTTATCGGCTTGGTACTGAGAGATGTTATTCCTTCAAATGCAAACGAAAGCATTTTTTTGAAGGGATATTTACTCTCGCCCGCAAAACGCTCTTCGCGCTCGTAGTAGACGTTTGACGACTTAAAGCCTATCATGGGCACTATACCTCTTAAAAACAGGTTGACCTCTTTGAAATCAGCTAAAGCTTCAACCGCTCTTTTTGACATCAATCTGTAGTCGGCGTGGTTGAATACCGTTTCTGCTCCTAAAAAATTCATTATCTTATAGAAGGTTTCGGCAGTAAAACGCTTGAAAAATGAATCCTTTTTTCTTTTTGAACGAACACCGTATACGATGTCGCAACCGTTGTAATATTCGTCAATCATTTTGTCGACAGCGTTAATATCATCCTGCAAGTCAGCATCCATTGAAATTGTTACGTCAGCATAGTTGACAGCGGTAAGAAGCCCTGCAAGAAGTGCGTTCTGATGACCTCTGTTACGGCTTAAATTTATTCCTGTAAACAGCGGGTCCTCTCGGTGAAGCTGTTCTATTAATTCCCACGTTTTATCCTTAGAGCCGTCGTTTACAAACATAACGCGGCTTTTTTCACTTATTTTATTTGCTTCTATTAAAAAATTAAGCTTTTGTTTCAGTCGCTTTGCAGTTTCGGGTAAAACCTCTTCCTCGTTGTAGCAAGGAACCACTATATAAAGCTTGTCCATTTTTTAACAACTCCTCATTCGGCTTTTTATTTGCCGATTTTTTATATACGTAAAATTTATATTCTAATTATATCATACCATATTTTTTTGTCAACATAACAGTAATGACTGTAAAATCCAATCTGTAATGTAATTCACTCCCTCGCCGCCGCTTCGCTACCTCCTCAGATTGAGCTAAATAGTTAGATTATTTCGGGAAAACGGACGTATAGCAAAAACGCCTCTACAATTTTAGGGTTTATTGTCTTAGCCGCGTGTTCGATTGTCATCCTTGAGCAAGCCGCCGCGAGATTCTTCACTACGCTCAAGAATGACAACGCGGCGGCGTAGCGAAGGATCCCGAACATGCAGTTTATTATATGCGCCGTTCCCTACCAAATTAGGCAATACCATTTTTGCGAACAAAGGGGGGGCCGAGGGAAGAGCATTTTCATAAAAAAACAAAAAGTATAACCTAACTTTCCATCTTTTGCAAATGATGGGGGTGCAAAGGGGGTAATCCCCCTTTGTCGTTTGTGGGGTAGGGGTTTATAGGGGCGGGGGAATCGAAACCCCTGCCCCTATACGCCTTCTTTGGTTACTTTCTTGGCACGCAAGAAAGTAACGTAAAAAAGAAAAGACAATATTATCTGTTTGAAACGTTTGCTTTTCTCTCCCTCAGTCATTTTCTAACGAAAATGCCAGCTCCCTCGTCAGATGGAGCCGAGAATTACGCGCTTCGCGCGTAAAAAGGCACAGAATGTCAGGAGCTTCGCTCCCGAACCCACACAAAAGGAGCGCTTTTAAAAAAGCGCCCTCTTGACTCCCCCAAAACTTTATAAAAGCATTTAATTTATTCTTTCCAGATAAAGTGATAGTTTATTGATTCTCCGCCGTCTACAAGTATATTTTGTCCCGTGCAGAATTTGTTTTGTACTGTAAGAAAATACGCCCATTCTGCAATTTCTTCGGGGGTTGCCCACCTTTTAAGCGGAGTTTCTTCCATAATTTGTTCCCACAACTCAGGATCGTTTATAACACAATCATTGAGAGGCGTCAAAACTCCCCCGGGGTCAAGACTATTACAGACAGCGCCGTATTTTGCAATACGCATAGCAACATTTTTCGTGTATGCCAAAATACCGCCTTTGCTTGCGCAGTATTCGGGAAACTCTGCTCCCGTGTGGGCGCTTGCAGAACCGATATTTAAAACAGCGCTTATATTTTCCTGAACACCGTACTTTTCTGTAATATGAATGAGCGCTTTCAAGTTTACGTCAATATCGTCTTCATTTTGGGTTCCTGCATTATTTACCAGAATATTTACCCCGCAAATATCGGGCAGGTTATCATAATCTCGTATATCAAGCTGATAATGTGTGTAATTTTGATTTTGAATTCCACTCTTTTGTCTGTCTATACCGATTACCTCGTGCGACTGATTCAAAAAATATTCGGCTATCGCCTTACCTATTCCCTGCGATGTTCCCGTTATTAAAACCCTCATTATTTCTTCCCCCTATTTATATAGGCTAAATATTCTTGCCCGACGTTATGTTTCTTCCACTTATTAACGATACGGTATCCAAACGGAGAAAATATAATCTCCATAATCAGTTCCGCCACAGCTCCCGTCAGGGCACATACTGTGCATTGTAATGCCGTCCAACTAAATCCATTCCAGAATATCGGTGCAAAACATACGAATACTATAACCGAAAATATCAGATTATCCATAAACTGACCTATAAATGTTGATATGTACGTACGCGCGGCAAATGCAAGCTTTCCGTCAGGATTTTTGTGAAACGCTTTGCCTATCGTCCAATTGAGAACGTTGTTAATGACTGCGGATATTAAAAACGCTATTGTGCTTCCCAATAGAATAAACCACGTTCCGCCGAGAATATTATCGAGTGGCGTATAATCATTTGCATTTGACGAAATGATACTTGCTATATAGAAAATCAGACAGGTAAGCAGATTTATTGCTGATGCCAATACCGCAATTTTATTCGACGCTTTTGGACCGAAATATTTTGTAATAATATCCATACAAATAAAGGACAGCCAGGATATTAATATTCCACCGTCAAGAGCAATCCAATGGGTCTGCACGAGCGTTTTGTTGGCAAGCAGGTTCATACATATAACACTGACGACAAACAAAGAAACAACCGTCGCGGGTATACATCTTAACAGTGTTGCCGTTTCTTCTTTTTCTTTTTTTATTAGTTCTTTTAGTTTTATTTTTTGCATATTTTTTCTCCAAAATAAAAGGGCTGTTCTGCAAAACACAATACTACACCCATAAAAAAAGGCTCTGCAAAACGCAAAGCCACTATTATCACATTATTATGAATAGTAGTCCTGGTTTTGTTTAATGACAGGATGGTACAAGCGAACTGTCGATTGATATTATATACCAGAAAAACAAAAAATACAAGTACTTTAACGAAAATCTGTATTTATCAAGAAATAAACGGTATATTTTGTTCTTTAGATATAGAAAAAAATACGGTTATATGATATAATCAGTCAGGTATAGTCGTTTAAATGCTGACCACCGATATACATAGGGGGAATAAAGTGAACGAATACTTAAAGAATCTTGAAAAGATAGAATTTGTTGTTACTTACGCGTGCACGGGAAAATGCAAACACTGTTCAGAGGGTGAACATAGTCTTCGAGGCAAACATATCCCCCCCGATTCAGCCGCAAATGCCGTAAGAAAAATTGCATCGGAATATACTATCAAAACAGTTATGACGTTTGGCGGAGAACCTTTACTCTACCCCGATACAGTTTACGAAATACACAAGACCGCAACAGAATTGGGTATTGCAAAACGTCAGGTTATTACGAACGGTTATTTTTCAAATGATATTTCACGTATACGCGAAATTGCAGTCCGTCTTGCCGAATGCGGAGTAAACGACGTGCTTTTGTCGGCAGATGCCTTTCATCAGGAAAGCATCCCTTTTGAAACGATAAAAATATTTGCCAATGAAGCAAAAAAAGCAAATCTGCCTATACGTATACAACCCGCGTGGCTTTTAAGTAAAAATGATGATAACCCTTATAATTTGAAAACCAAAGAAATTCTTCGTGAATTTTACAAGCTTGGAATTGAAGAAAACGAGGGTAATATTATCTTTCCCGAGGGAAATGCAAAAAAATATCTTGCAGATTATTTTATCGATAGCGTTAACGAAAATCCTTACGTTGAAAATCCAAAAGACGTAAAATGTATATCGTTTGACCCTAACGGAAACGTTCTTAACGGCAATTTTTACAGTCAGGACATTATGGATATTATCGATAAATATACGCCGTAAAAACAAAATTTGACAATTTGATATAGAAGACAAAGTATAAAATTAAAAGAAAGAGGCGGCTCGTATGAGTCGCCTTTAATATTATATATGCATATCTTACAGTTATGAAGACTGCCTTTTCTTCATTTTCTGCCAATTGACAAAACCGTAAATGTCGTTAAAAAGAAACGCCACAAAACACACTACAACGGAAATATATCGTATATCAGATATGCTTGCCAATACCCACAGAACAATTAAAACAATATCGTTTACAGCGTACGCCAAAGCATAAAAAGGACTTCTGCGAAAGGTCAGATACACCGCCATAAAGCTGGTTGTTACCGAAAATGTGCTCGGTACAAGGTTTGCCGTATTAAAGTATTCTAAAACAAAGTAAAAAACAACAGTTACAATAGTGCTTAAAATACACATTATAGCAAAATCTGTCTTTCCGATTCTGTTTACTTTTACTTCGGATTTATTGCCGTTGTATGGATTTTTTAACCAAGATATCAGCGCTAATACAGCCATTGGCATCGACATACCGAGATAGGTTACCATTTCGCCGTAATATGCAAATGTATATGAAATATAGCCATAAAACAGACTAAAAATTATTATCAGAACTTGCCCTAATGGATTTCCTTTGGCGCAAAATATAAGTGCAGTTATTCCTATAAGTGATGCAAGCAGAGTCATTATATTCTCTCTGTCAAAAGCTAAAAATGATACAACTATCAACAAAACAGACGACATCCAAAGTATAAGCTCAAATTTTGAAAAGCAGCCGATAAGTTTTTTCATAGATACCCCCAAAAAAGAAACATCCGCAGACACATCTTCTAAGACCTAACGATGTGTAAACGGATGCTTTATTTGCATCTCACTACCCGGTGGCAGTTTTTGTTATTTTACCATAGCTTTCAGCAAATGTCAACGCAGTATCAGACTAAACTCCGCAAATATATTTTCTATATAATTGTTTTGGGTAGCAAATTCAAATTAATTCATTCAAGACATTGGTTGGCGGAAGACAACTGTGACCTCGGCACACATAATAGGTGGTCTTGTTATTTTTGAGGGAATACTCATTTGTTGGTTGGGTCAAAAGAATAGCCATAGCATCAGTCGGAAATGCAAGGGGTATTTGGCTTTTGTCTGTCTGTTCATCAATTACAACTGTTATTTTCATTGGTGGTTCGGTGTATTCAAGCAGCGCTCTTAAAAACATTGCATGGCTCGTGGGATATTGCACGGCGTTTTTTGTCAAAAAATCTATCTGCCGTTCTGAAATGTTTTTGTATTTCTCTTTATCTGTAAGGAAAGACAGACGGACAAGATTATAAGACATAATAGAGTTTCCGCTTGGAATAGCTCCGTCATAGGTTTCTTTGGGACGCAGGATCAGTTCTTCGTGCCCGTTACCGTACATATAAAACCCACCAGTATCGTCAGCAAAATCCGATATAACTTTATCGCACAAACTTTCTGCGCATTTTAAATACTTATTTTCCAACATGGCGCGGTACAATGATAGCTTTGCAAAGATATACAACGCGTAATCGTCCAAAAAACCTCTTACACCCCTTTTCCCCAAATGAAAGCTAACATAGAGACAGTCTCCGTCGTACAGATTTTTCTCTATATAACTGTCAGCATTTTTTGCAGCTGAAAGAAATATTTCCTTTTTGCTGACAAGATACAGCTCACACATAGCGGCAATCATCAGGCTGTTCCATGACGTCAAAATCTTCTCGTCACGGTGAAGCGAGTACCTTTTTTTACGATAATTATCAAGAACAGATAAAAAAGGCTCTAATGTTTTATCTAAATCACCACTTTTTAAGAGATTAGGAATATTTTTCCCTTCAAAATTACCGCCTTCGGTAATGTCAAAATGCCGGTTAAAACGTTTGCCGTTATTTTGTCCCAATACCTCAATGATTTCCGTAGGTGTAAAAAGATAATATTTTCCCTCTTCACCCTCACTGTCGGCATCCTGAGAACTAAAAAAACCCCCTTCGGCAGAGGTCATTTCGCGAAGAATATAGTTTGCCGTTTTTTCTGCGACTTCAAGATATATATTCTTTTTTGTTACAGTATACGCTTTACAATAGGCGAGAATCAAAAGCGCATTGTCATACAACATTTTTTCAAAATGGGGAACAAGAAACTTTCTGTCAGTGGAATAGCGGCAGAAACCAAATCCGATATGGTCAAACATTCCGCCGCGATACATTGCAAGAAGCGTATTCTCTGCCATATTCAGACAAAAGTCTGTTTTGTAACGCTTGTAGTAATCAAGCAAAAATAATAGGTTGTGCGGAGTCGGAAACTTTGGCGCCCGTCCGAACCCGCCGTGTTTTTCATCATAGATGCGTGAATAATGCTTAACTGCCAAATGTGTAAGATCAATATCTGCTGCATCAGACATATTCTCTGCTCTATTTAAATGCTTGATTATGTCGTGGGATTGTTGTATCAATATATCGCGGTCAGATACCCATTTTTCATGTATGGCAAGCAGAAGTTCGCGGAAACCTATCATACCGCCGCGCGAGGTTTTGGGAAAATATGTTCCCGCAAAAAACGGCTTTTGGTCTGCTGTCATAAATATACTTGTGGGCCATCCACCGCTTCCCGTAAAGGCTTGGCAGACCGCCATGTAGACGCTATCAATATCGGGTCTTTCCTCTTTGTCCACCTTGATCGATATATAATATTTGTTTAATAGATCAGATATTTCCTCGTCTTCAAAGCTCTCGTGGGCAAGCACGTGACACCAATGACACGCGCTGTATCCAATGCTTAAAAAAATGGGTTTGTCTTCCCTTTTTGCACGTTCAAATGCCTCGTTTCCCCAAGGATACCAATCAACAGGATTGTCCTTGTGCTGAAGTAAATATGGACTTGTTTCATTTGCCAATCTATTGCTCAATATTTGTTCACCTCCGTTATCTTTTTTATTTTGAGTATAATTAACGTAAATTATGCGAGAAATTGGCATGTATATAATTCAAGGTTAAGTGCAAATACTATTTGTATTATTTAATAGGAGGTGAAAAAATGGAAAAAGGTGAAATGCCCGTAGGATTTGCTATGGCATTGGCAATGAATCCCGAGGCGATGCAGCATTTTTCAATGCTTAGCGAAGATAAAAAACAGCAGATAATTGCAGGTACACACTCGGTCAGATCAAAAAAAGAGATGCATCAATATGTAAATGACCTTGTTTTAAATAAAGTTATTGATAACAAATGATAAACTATGTTATCGGTAAGTTTATTTGTTATTATAAAGTAATATAATGGCTAAACCAGAATAAATTTTCAATAAACTAAAAATTCCCCCGACATGGTATACCCACATCAGGGGAATTTTCGTTATGTGTATGCTAACTTGTTAGATTAATATTCGTCATCATAAGGGGTATTTTCAAAACCTTTATTTCGCAGCCTGCAAACTATTTTATCTAACGTTAATCTACAAATACAAACAAACCAATTATAATGACCAAACCATTTTACAAAGGTTGGACTTAAGATGTAATATATTTTTATAAAAGCTCTACCCAGATAACTCTTTGAAAGCTTATTATCGCGAAATCTCCCTAACACCCAAACTTTACATTTTATAGGTGACCTCCTTAAATAGATGAGTTTTTTTATCACTTCTTAATAAAAATTTCAAGCACTTGCCATTTTTTCACCACGACACATAAATAAAAAGGGATTGAACGAACAATAGAAATATGATATAATAAATTGTAATTATCATTATTGCAGAGGTTAATATGAACAACTACTACGAAATTGAAGCGCGTGAACGCTATGGCAATACCGATGCCTATCATGAGCAAGCAGAAAAAACGAAGAATTATACTAAAGAAAAATGGGCAGAGGCGAATGATGGCTTGATGGTTATTTTTGCCGAGTTTGCCACGTGTAAAAACAAAGGTGCTGTTGCCGATTCTACGAAAGCACAGACGCTTGTTGCAAAGCTTCAGGCACACATTACCGAAAACTACTACACCTGCACTGACGATATCCTCGCAGGTCTTGGTGAGATGTACGTCTCCGACGAAAGATTTAAAAAGAATATCGACAAATACGGCGAAGGAACCGCAGAATTTGCAGCAAATGCAATCAAGTTTTTTACACAGTAAAATGAGGTTCTAATCATGGATGATTATCATGCATTTAATAGTACAAAGGCAAATGACTCCGGTAGTCGAGGCGGGTGCTTTCCTTGGAAGACTATTGTCATTTTGGCTATTATTTATGAAATATTGACTTTGATAGGTCAATGCAAATATGGGTGATAAAAATGAATATTTTGACAAAAGACGAGTTAAACAAAAAGCTTTATGAGTATTATATAAATCATTACGGCGAAAAGGATACAGATATTTGGCATGAGCAACCCGCAGTGAACGTATGGGTGTTTAAGCGAGATGATAAATTCATCTCTTTAAAAGCCCATATTTTGACGGGTGAAGTTGAAGAGTTTATTGAGTGTTAACATAGGTAACTATAAAAAACAAGATCATCACTTTTTTGGGGTGAGCTTCGCTGTACGTATGTTTACTTTGAATTACAACTTTGTCAAGGGCTTTAGGGATTGTTGCGATTTTTGTAACAAAGCCGATTATATCCATGTGGGCAAACTTATTGGTACCCACGTCAACAGTTGCCCCACAGTAGACAAAGAATAGGCAACAGCGCGTTGCTTGTGATTTTCATAGAAGTCTGCTATAATAAAAACATAGAAATCAAAGGCGGTGTTTTTATGGAAACAAAAGATATCATTCTTGAACTCAGAACGAAAAAAGGACTCTCCCAAGAGGAGCTTGCTGAAAAGGTATTCGTCACTCGTCAGGCGGTCAGCCGTTGGGAGAACGGCGAAACGGTGCCCAACACCGAAACGCTGAAGCTTCTTTCCAAACTCTTTGACGTTTCGATCAATACGCTCCTTGGCTCTCCGAGAAATCTAATCTGCCAATGCTGCGGAATGCCGCTTGAAGATGGCAATATAAGCCGTGAAACCGATGGATTTTTCAATGAGGAATATTGCAAGTGGTGCTATGCCGACGGTGAATATATGTATCATGATATGGACGATCTGATAGAGGTCTGTGTAGCGCATATGGCAAACGAAGCGTTCCCCTCAGAGCAAGTTCGCGCATATATGAAAGAAATGCTCCCCAAGCTCGACTATTGGAAGAAATATAAAAATCTTGACGACGGCGGCAAGTTTGAAGAATTCAAGCGTAAGCTGATCGACGAGATCAACGCCTTTGGTGTTGAAGGAATGCCGAAGGTCGAAAAGCTTAACGCGCTTGTGGGCGGCTACGTCAATCTTGAATACCGTCTCCCAAACGGAAAGACCGTCAAATTCCTTGACGATAACGCCACCTATCTGGGAAATCAGCTGGAGTGCGAATTCGGCACAGACCGATGCTTCGGCATCGTCGCCAATATGGACTTCATTCTTATCTGCACCTACGAAGAAAACGGCGAAAATCCCGAGCTTGTTATTTATAAGAAAAGATAAAAATTGCCGCTGAGATGGATCTCTCCACCTCAGCGGCTTTTACGTTTACCTGACAACAGATGAATGACTGTAAATATAGAATTCCTCTTGGCTTGGCATCCACTTCTTTTCCTTGGGGGCAAACGTTGTGTCGAAGGCTTCCACGGCGGCGATGTCCTCACAGCAGTCTGCGGCGGTGGAGGGGATATACATCCACTTTTTGCCCTCAAGCGCTCCCTCGACAAGCTCGCAAACAAGCAATGCTGTTGGATAATTTCCTTCCACTACAAAGCTCACGTTCTTCTTTTTACAGCTTACAAACCCACGGCTGACGTAGTTTCCGGGATTGCCAAAGTTTATGTTCACATCATAACCCATCTTACGTGCCACCTCAAAGGAATGCTCAATCAGTAGTTTGCCGAGCTTCTGCCTTTGGTATTTCGGTGCAACGCAAAGCGGTCCAAAGGAAAGAATCTCCTTGCGGTTTCCGTCCTCATCCTCAAGCCACGCTTTTGTGTACATGATGTTGCCGATGATCTCTCCGTTTTTTTCAAGCACAAAAGCAAGTTCGGGAATGAAATCGGGGTGATTTCGCATCATGTGTACGTAGTAGTGCTCATCAGCACCGGGCTTGTAGACGTTCCAAAACGCCTCGCGGGTCAATTCTTCTACTGCTCTATAGTCTTTTTCTGTTTCTAAACGTATCGTCAAATTTTCCATTTTTAAATCCTTTCATAAATCGTTGACGCGCGTAATACGAGAGGATCGCGAGAATGTATTGCGAAACCTCTCGTTTACAATACAATCTCCAAGGTGTTGTTTTTCTTCAAACAGCATTCTCCAAAAAATAAATTCAGCTTTCACCGTATGGTTATTGTACCACAAAACCGGCGATATTGCAACCTGTCCGTATGCACCGCAGTAAAAAAAGAAAAAGGGGTTGAGAAAAGACATGAAAAATGGTATAATAATCTCAACGATAAATAAGAAGTTAATGGAGATATATTATGGAAGATATTCTGATAAAAATACTTGTTTGTTTTCTCGCAGGAGCAGGGGCAGGTATCGGCACAGGATTTGCCGGTATGAGTGCTGCCGCCGTTATTGGCCCTATGCTGATAACGTTTTTGGGTGTGCCTGCTTACGATGCGGTGGGGATCGGACTGATCAGCGACGTTTTGGCAAGCCTTATCAGCGCATATACCTATAAGAAAAGCGGAAACCTTGATGTTAAAAACAGTTTGCCGCTGCTCGTGAGCGTTCTGATCGTAACGACGATCGGAAGCTTTGTCGCAAGCTTTCTGCCCGAGCAAGCCATGAGTAGCACGATGCAGATAGCATTGATTATCATCGGATTGCGTTTTATTTTAAAGCCGGTAAACAAGACGAGAGAACAGTTGGAAGCAGGTTCTCCCAAGAGCAGACTGATCAAGGCGATCGTCGGCGGCATTTTCGTTGGCTTTATCTGCGGCTTTGCAGGCGCGGGCGGCGGAATGATGTTGCTTCTTGTTCTGACTACTTTCCTCGGATACCCGATGCATTTGGCAGTCGGCACAAGCGTGTTCATTATGGCGTTCACGGCTCTTACGGGAGGCATCAGCCACTTTATGATCGGTGGAGTTCCCGATATGCTTTCCCTTGTACTGTGCGTGGTGTTTACTCTGCTGTGGGCAAGAATTGCTGCGAAAATCGCCAACAAGTCTAACGCAAAAACCTTAAATCGTGTGGTCGGCGTTGTTATGATCGTTACGAGCATTGTGATCCTGGCGGTTAATTAT
>SVQI01000014.1 GCA_015065455.1 Oscillospiraceae bacterium
GGGGTTCCCCGAACCGCACGAAGTAAGGTTTGGGGGTTCGCGGGTGGGGATTTCGATTTCCCCTCCTCTTGACTCCTCCCCCTGAAACGACCGAGGGGGACACCCCCTTCGGTTCCCCCGTGTTTGCAAAGAGAGTATTACTTAAATTTGTAGGGGCGGCAAATGTAAAATTGAATAAGCGTGTCTGGGTTTCTTCGCGGTGCAGCCACGCTGTCATTCTTGAGCGAAGCGAAGAATCCCGTGGCGGCAGAAACTAAGATGACAATCGAACACACAAAAAATCCACCCGTTTCAAACGGGTGGATATTTTTATTTAAGCATATAACCTTTTCCGCGAACGGTGTATATTAGTTTTATACCAAGTTCTGCATCGAGTTTTTTTCTCAGATAATTAATATACACGTTGTCAACGTTGTTGCTGTCGTCGTAATCTTTTCCCCATACCGTGTCGAGAACTTCTTTTCTTGAAACCGTTCTTCCGCGATTTTTGCAGAGCAAAGAAAGAAGTGAATACTCTTTTGGAGAAAATTTAATAATTTTCTCACCTATTTTTGCCTGCTTCAAGAAGGGGTCAAGCTCCATTTTGTATACGTTTTCTGAAACGGGTGTAAGCAAAATTTGCATATCTTCCGTTTCATTTGAAGCAATAACGCTTTTGACACATTCCAGAAAGTCTGTTATAAGAAAAGGTCTTTCAAAACAGCCTTTTACGTTTCCCGGGAGTTCTTCAATTGTTTTTGAAGAAAAAACGACAAACGGGAGAGAAGAACTTTTGACAAATTCTACATCTCCGTTCTGATAGTTGCAGTCGTATACGACTATGTCGGCTTTTTCGGTCGCAATATTCAGCGCGGGAATACTAATTTTTTCGTTTATAACCCTGACGTTCAAAGATAATCCGCACAATTCAATTTCAAGCATTCTTGCGAATACCTTGTCAGAGCTTATAATGCAAACGTTGTTCATTTATTTGCGTTTTTGTCGGCAGTGTTTATCAAGGTCCACTGAAGCTCAAGCCATTTTGCCGTTCCCATCATAATGAGGTATCCTACAATAAATCTGAATACCTGTTCAAGATAGGGTGAAACGAGGGTAATAACCTCACGGAAGTTAAGATTGTCAGCGCCGTAAGTCATAATAAGCGCATAAGTTTCAGCAACGCAACCTGCTAAATACACAGCGGTAATAAGTATGCTTACCCACAGAGTAACTGTAACTATGGGGTTTTTTCTGTCAAATATACTCTTAACCGTTATGTTCGTCTTTTTCAGGTCGATAAATTTTGAACGGAGAAAAACTACAAGAATTATAACTCCGATAAGCAGAACTATATCAACCGAGAAGTTAAGAAGAATATAAAGCATATTTGCCTTTAAATCATTGATAAAGTCTCTTGACATAAATATACCGAATACAAGATACGCCATATAAATGAGAAGAAGTCTTATGCAACTCAAATTTAAAATTCCTCGGCTTCCCTTAAAACCAAATCTCAGAAGGCTGTTTATTAGCAGACCGTATAGAACGTAACCGGCAACAAATATCAGAGCGTCCTGAAAATAACTCAAAATCGTGGTCAGAGTTGTCCACATAATATCGTTTCTTATGTTTGAAAGAACAAGGGAGAGCACATAGTTTGTTATTAAAGTTATAACGACAGCGCAGATCACGCCGATAATATTCACGTGCTTTTTAAAAACCTTAATATTTGCGTTTTTCGTCATAATATATCTCCGGTAATTTTATTTAATTTCGTTAATATCAAAAGGAGTCATCTGATATACGCAGTAGTTGAGCCAGTTTGCAAAAAGCAGATGCGCGTGGCTTTTCCATGTGTTGAGAGGTTTTTTTGTGGGGTCGTTATCGGGGAAATAGTTATAGGGAACGTCGATTTCGAGCCCCTTGTTTACGTCTCTGAAGTATTCCTTTGACAAAGTATCAAAGTCATATTCAAGATGTCCCGTTGCAAAAAATCTTCTCATAGATTTATCGCCGATAAGGAATATACCCGCCATATCAGATTCTGCCAATACTTCAAGATTCTTATTTTCTCTTACCATATCGGAATCAATATCCGTGTGGCGCGAATGGGGAGCGTTAAATACCTCGCTGAAACCGCGAAGAAGCGGGTGTTCTGGCACGTTCAACGTATGGGGGAAAATACCAAACATTTTTTGCGGCATACTGTGCTTCGGGATACCGTAATGATAATACAAAGCCGCCTGAGCTGCCCAGCAAATATGGAGAGTCGAATAAACGTGGTCTTTTGACCATTCCATTATTTCGCAAAGCTCGTTCCAGTAACCGACCTCGGAAAAATCAAGGTTTTCAACGGGAGCACCGGTAATTATGAGTCCGTCAAACTTTTCATTTCTGACGTCATCAAACGTCGTATAGAAATGGTCCATATGTTCTTCTGGAGTATGCTTTGGTTTATGTGCCGTTGACGGATAGAGAAGTGTCAATTCAACCTGAAGAGACGTATTGGAAAGCAATCTAATGAGCTGTGTTTCCGTTACTATCTTGGTGGGCATAAGGTTGAGAACGGCAATTTTCAAAGGACGGATATCCTGGTGCACAGCGCGGATTTCGTCCATAACAAATATATTTTCATTTTCAAGTATGCTGACGGCCGGAAGGTCAGCAGGTACTTTAATAGGCATATAATTCACCTCAAAAAAACTTTATCAAGTCATTATATCAATTATTTACAAACATATCAAGAGGTTTTTGTAAATAATAACGACCATAGATAAAACAAAAGTTTTTATTAAAAGTTTTTGCGGTTTCCAAAGGAGCTTTTTTCAAAAAGCGCCTTTGGTGTGGGTTCGGGAGCGAAGAAGCTGACATTTTGTGCCACTTTTTAAAAAACGCGGGAGCGTTTTTTTGTTTTAAGACGTATTATTTGACTTAATAATACTGTCTTTTCTTTTTTACGTTACTTTCTTGCGTGCCAAGAGAGTAACCAAAGAAGGCACAAAGGGGTGCCGGGGTTCCCCGAACCGCATGAAGTAAGGTTTGGGGGTTCGCGGGTGGGGAGTTCCGATCCTCCCCTCCCCTCGACCCCTCTCTTTCAAACGGCCGAGGGCGTTCCTCCCTCGGTACCCCCCTTTTTTTGTAGAGACGATATTATTTAATTTTGTATGGCATAATTTTTTGCCGAAAAACAAAAATGCAGGTCAAAACAAACGTGTTTTAACCTGCATAATATTTAAAAACATATCATTCAGCCGAGAGAGCAGCACCGATAACCGTGCTGAACTGTGAATTCTTCGGAATAATAAAGTTCACACCAAACATAGAGTTAAGATTTTCAAAAATTTCCACACTCTGAGGAATTCTGGTCAGATTTCCCGTAAGCACGATATCTTTAAGATTATGGTTTCTTGCGGCAAAAATCGCCAACATTCCCGCAACCTCAAACACCATATTTATAATGCCGATTGCTACGTCGCTCTTTGTAGCAATATCGCTTATCTTTCCAAAGTTTGCAGCGGTCATAATTTCGGGCAAGCCGCCGAACGATTCGAGCTTTGATATATCCTTAATGCGCAAATCAATATTATTCAAATCGCCTTCTTTTGCGAGTTCGACGATATGTTCTATTTCGTCCATTTTAAGCAGTTGTTTCGAAAGTCCCATAAGAGTACCGCCGCCAACGCCCGTTCCGCCGAGGTATTCAATTTTGTTACCTTCCTTTGCATGTACGAGAGCCGTACCGGTTCCCAAGCTGACAACTATCGCGTCTTCAAGTCCTGACAAATAAAGTCCGCCTCTGCCCACACATTCAAATTCGGGTACACTTTCGCATTTAAGTCCGTAAATGGGCTTAGTTATAAAAGTTGAGCCGACGCCCGTCATCATAACGCGGCTTATTTGGTCGAGCTCTATTGAGTTTTCGGAAGTAAATTTACCAAACGCTCCGTAAATAGAAGTAATCTGGTCTGTCGCTCTGACAAAAAGCGGATTTATAAGGTTTTTGTTTTCGTCGAAGCCGACAATTTTCGTTGTGCTTCCCCCAACGTCAATACCAATCACATATTTTGACATTACTTTCCCGCCTTTGTTTAGATTTATAACAACATAATAACATCATATCGAATAAATTTCAAGTAAATACAATAAATATATCCTTAAAATATATGTAACGGCAAATAATTTATGAGTAAATTTAAGAAAAAAGTATAAATTTTGTTGCAAACGGGGGTGAATTGTGTTAATATTATAACAAGGTAAATAAAATTTACAAAAACGAGGTCGGTTGGCATGAACAACAAAAAAGTAAAATTCAGAAATTCCATGGGCGGATATAACAAAGAAGACGTAAACAGTTATATCGAGATGCTGAGTTCAAAATATTACGATGCGGAAGCTGACAGCCGAAAGACGATATCAGAGCTTGAAAAAAGAATAAACGAGCTTGAAAAAGAAAATGCCGAAAAAGGCAATATTGACACAAATGAAATTGAGGCATTGAAATCGGACGCAGAAAAGAGCGACTCTTTGATTGCTGAATTAAACGAAACGGTATCAAAGCTTAACGGAGAAAAAGAAGAGCTTTCAAGACAGATTGCCGAGCTTGAGGCAAAGATAAACGAATATGAAAAAATGACAGAGGTAAACTCCGAGCTTTACGAAAAGTCAAGCAAATACGACCAGGTCAGCGAACAGATAGGCTCGATGATTGTCAGCGCAAACGCGAGAGCCGAGGGAATAGTCAGCGAAGCTGAGCTTAAAGCGCGCGTTATATCAAATTCTATGATTGACTCTGTATACGAAAAGCTTACCGAAGTAAACGAAAAATATGCAAAAGAAATCGTAACAAAGACCGTTCAGATGACAGACGAGCTTCGAGCTTTATCTCTGGGAGCAGAATCTTTCCGTGCGGAATTGAGAGCGGAAGTTGAGAACGAATGTCAGAAAATAAGAGAAACGCTTGAAACAAGCAAAAGGGTTATTACTGAAGAAAACGAATAAACGGCAATAAAAAAACCGACACGAAGATAATGGGCATAAGCCTTTTTGGAGGCATACAAAAATGAAACTCGGCGAAAAAATTCGTTTGGCAAGACTGAATGCGGGAATGACACAGGCAGAGCTTGCGGGAGATTTTATAACGAGAAATATGTTGAGCCAGATTGAAAACGGTCTGGCTATGCCGTCTTTACAGACGGCATTATATATAGCTGACAGACTTGGAGTCGATGCGGGAATACTGTTTTCTGAGGGAGATAATTCGGGCGTATATTTTTTAACGAGAACGTTACCCGAATTAAAGAAAACCTTTGCTGAAAAAGAGTATGACAAATGTATAGATTTATGTAACGAAGCTGACGAGCTTGGCGACGAAGCGTACTTGATTCTGGCTGAATGTTACGTAAGAAAAGCGTACGATTGCTATGATAAGGGTAAACTCAGGCACGCGCTCAAGTTTTCGGAAAGTGCTATTAAAAACGCGTCAAAGGCATTCTACTCATCTGATGGAATAAGACTAAAGGTTGATATTTTAGAGGCGGTAATATCTTCTGTCACACCATACTTAAAGCAGAGCAAATTTCGTCCTGAGGAGAGAAAATATCTTATTGACTGCTTTATAGAAAAGAGCGAAAAAAGACATCTGTATATAAAAAAGAACGAAATTATTTCTGTTGTTGAAAATAAAAAGTACAAAGAAGCATTGGATTTAATAACGGATATGCTTAAAGAAAACGGACTTCCTTTTCCCCTTGAGTACACGCTTTATTGCAATCTTGAAATATGCTGTCGTGAGCTCAAGGATTTTGAGGGTGCTTACAAATATTCGCAGATATCAAAAGAGATGTTTGAAGATATGCAGATGTAAAATTCTGAAAAAATATACTTGACAATTTTATTGTTGAGTGTTATACTGAAACATATTGTAAATGCAACGAAGGAATTATTCCCATATTTACTTCACCTCAGAGAGTCGTCGGTTGGTGTAAAGACGGCGTGAAAGGGTTTGGGGAGTCTCGTTCCCGAGCAGAGCTGCAGAAAAGAAAATGAGTAAGCGGCTACGGATTGTCCCGTTATCATGGCAGAGGACTTGATTGAGTCTTATAGAGTTGACCGTTTTTTTGTTAACGGTAAACAGGGTGGTACCGCGATAACTTCGTCCCTGAAGTCAATGTGATTTGACTTCGGGGTTTTTATTTTTTAAAAAACGATTTATTTTTAAAGGGGTTTGTGTTATGAAACAGATTAAAATTGCAGACAAGACACTTTGCAGAGATGATAGAGCTTTTAGTTTTAAAGAAAGGCTGGAAATAATCCGCCAGCTTGAAAAACTGAAATGCGATATTATCGAGCTTCCCGAAATTAAAAATGCAAGAACGGATATTTTGCTTGTAAGAACGGCGTCTTCGTTTGTTAAAAACAGCGTTATATCTGTTGCGGCAGGAAGCACAGAGCAGAGCATCGACGATGCAGTTATGGCGTTAAGTGCGGCGGCAAAGGGCAGAATTCGTATAGAAGTACCCACCTCGCCCGTCGGAATGGAATACTTTATGCACAAGAAGCCCGATAAAATGATAGAGTGGGTAAAATACGCCGTAGAAAAGGCGGTAAAGGCTTGTGACGACGTTGAATTTTGCGCCGTTGATGCAACGAGAGCAGAATTTGATTTTCTTGAAAATATAATAAAGGCGGCAGTTGAAGCGGGAGCAAAGAGTGTGTCTGTATGCGACTCTGCGGCAGGAATGCTGCCCGATGATTTTGCTTCGTTTGGTAAGAAGGTTACAGAGGTGTCTGGTGTTTGTGTCGGAGTAGACTGTTCGGACAAGAACGGACTTGCGTGCGCCGAGGCTATTATGGCGGTAAGACAGGGAGTATCTATGGTAAAAACAACTGTCGGCGGCGACGGAGTTCCCTTTGAAACTTTTGTTGGAATGATTAAAAATTGCGGAGATAACTACGGTTTTTGCTCGGGTATAAGCTATACTGAAATTCACCGCATAATCAGCCAGATACGCTGGGTGTGCGAGGGAACTAAAAACGATAAGAACGTTTCTTCGGTCTCGGGGCTTGACGAACATAGCATCAGACTTGATGCCAAAGACGATATATCGGCAGTAGCGGCGGCGGTTGCAAAGCTTGGCTTTGACCTTTCGGACGAGGATAACAAGAGGGTTCACGAGGAAGTATGCCGCGTTGCAGAAAAGAAAACGGTAGGCGCAAAAGAGCTTGACGCTATCGTTGCAACGGTTGCTTTGCAGGTTCCCGATTCGTATAAGCTTGAAAGCTACGTAATAAATAACGGAAATATTATAAGCGCGAGCGCGCAGATAACGTTAAGCCGCGACGGAAAAATGTTGCAGGGAATTGCTATCGGAGACGGTCCTATCGATGCCGCTTTCGTTGCGATTGAACAGATAATAGGCCACAGATACGAGCTTGACGATTTCCAGATTCAGTCGGTAACGGAAGGTAAAGAGGCTGTGGGTTCTGCCCTTGTTAAGCTTCGTTTTGAGGGTAAGCTGTATTCGGGCAACGGTATTTCGACCGACATTATCGGCGCTAGTATAAGAGCCTATATCAGCGCGGTAAACAAAATAGTATACGATGAACACAACAACTGATGAGAGAAAGGGGATTATTGAATGAAGCTTTCATTTTCAACAAAGGGCTGGCATAACAGCAGCTTTGAAGAATTTTGCGAGATTGCCGAAAATCTTAAGTTCAAGGGAATCGAGCTGCATAATATAAATAATAGACTGTTTACGGACAGAAACGGCGCATTTCAGGACTACTCTGCCGCCTCTACTCTCAGGCTTTTGTACGATAAAAAGTTAACTATTCCCTGTATCGATATAATAGCCGATATTTCGGTTGCAGACGAAGAATCCGAGGCTTTTTCTGAAACGGAAAGATGCTTTGAGATAGCTCAGTTTCTCCATATTGCCTATATTCGTCTTAAAACGAGAAACGAAGATAAGTGCGGAATTGAGTGCGCTGAAGGTTTTATCGAAAAGATATTGCCAAAGGCAGAAGAACGCGGTATAACCTTGCTTCTTGAAACGTCGGGGCTTTATAAAAATACAGAAACGCTCAGAAATACTCTCGAAAGATTTGCTTCCGATAGCCTTGGCGCATTGTGGAATCTTTCTGAGGCGTATACTGAAGAAAAAGACCCCGAGGTTATAATAAAAAATCTCGGTGCATATATAAAGCACGTGCATTTTAACGATGCAATAAACCAAAACGGCGAGAAAGAATACTGTCTTGCGGGTGAGGGAGAATTGCCCGTTAAGGATATAATGAACGCTTTACGCAGTGTAAACTACGATGGCTTTATTTCTCTCGTGTGGGACCCTGCATGGTGCGAAGAAATTGACGATATGGAAATTATTTTTGCACAGTTTACCCACTATATGAAGCAGTTCTCGGATACCTCAAAGGGAGAGAAAAACTTCTATTATAACAGAGCAAGAACGGGACGCTTCGTTTGGAAAAAGGACGACCTTATTGACCTTACGTTTGGTCAGGTGCTTGACAGAATGGTTGAGGATTTTCCCGACCAGTACGCTTTTAAATACACGACGCTCGACTATACCAGAACTTACAGCGAATTCAGAGACGACGTTGACACTTTTGCAAGAGCGCTCATTTCACTCGGTGTTAAGGCGGGGGATAAGGTTGCCGTTTGGGCATCAAACGTTCCTCAGTGGTTTATCTGTTTCTGGGCGACCGTTAAGATTGGCGCGGTTCTTGTTACCGTTAATACAGCATATAAAATACACGAGGCTGAATATTTGCTCAGACAGTCCGACACTCATACGCTTGTTATGACTCAGGGCTCAAAAGATACCGACTACGGAGAAATAGTTGCAAGACTTTGCCCCGAGCTTGAAAATACAAAGGCGGGTAAACCCTTGCACAGCAAGAAATTGCCCTTTTTGCGTAACGTTATTACAGTTGGATTTACCCAAAAGGGTTGCCTTACGTGGAACGATGCTTTGAAGAGAGCTGACGAGGTTCCCGTTGAAGAAGTGTACAGAATGGCTGCTTTGGTTGATAAGGACGACGTATGTAATATGCAGTATACGTCGGGAACTACAGGATTCCCCAAGGGCGTTATGCTTACTCACTATAACGTTGTTAATAACGGCAAGTATATAGGCGACCATATGGATTTGTCTACGGCAGACAGAATGATGATACAGGTTCCTATGTTCCACTGCTTTGGAATGGTACTCTCAATGACAGCGTCAATGACTCACGGAGCTACTATGTATCCGTTGCCCTATTTTTCACCCAAGCCCGCGCTTGCTTGCGTACACAATGAACATATTACGACGTTTAACGGCGTTCCGACAATGTTTATTGCAATGATGCAGCATCCCGATTTTGAAAAGACCGACTTTTCATATATGAGAACGGGTATTATGGCGGGAGCAAACTGCCCCGCAGACCTTATGAAAAAGGCTACGGAAGTTATGAATATGAAGGAGATAGTATCGGTTTACGGACAGACGGAAGCATCGCCCGGTTGTACTATGAGCAGTTATTACGATTCTCTTGAGGTTCGTACGGAAACGGTAGGCTCTGCCTTTGCAAACGTAGAGTGCAGAATCGTTGACCCCGAAACAGGAGAAGAGTGTGCTGTCGGTGAGAATGGCGAGTTCTTGGCGAGGGGCTACAACGTTATGAAGGGTTACTATAAGATGCCGGGAGCAACAGCGGCGGCAATAGATGCTGACGGCTGGCTTCATTCGGGAGACCTTGCTTGTAAGGACGAAAACGGAAATTACAGAATTACAGGCAGACTTAAGGATATGATAATCCGAGGCGGAGAAAATATTTACCCGAAGGAAATTGAAGAATTTATCTATACTTGCCCTAAGGTGCGCGACGTTCAGGTTATAGGCGTACCTGATAAAAAATACGGCGAAGAAATTATGGCTTGTATTATTTTGAAAGACGGCGAAAGTATGACCGAAGAGGAAATGAAGGCGTATATCGGCGCTAATATGGCAAGACACAAAGTGCCGAGATATATTGACTTTGTTGACAGCTTCCCGATGAATGCGGCGGGAAAGATTCAGAAATACAAGATGCGTGAGCAAGCCGTTATAAAACTTGGAATTGAGAAGGCGTAAAAATGGTAAAAAACAAATATTATGTAATTGATGCACACTGTCATATATATCCGGAAAAGATTGCATCAAAAGCAGTTGCGGGTACGGATAACTTTTATCATGAACATTCGTACGGCAAAGGTACGGTTGAGGATTTGATGATAGTGGGGGATATTGCAGGAATTGACCACTATATTGTGCAGTCAGTGGCGACAACACCCCATCAGGTTGGTAGAATTAACGAGTTTATTGCAGAAAGCGTTGCAAACAGCGGCGGCAAAATGACAGGGCTCGGAACGCTTCATCCCGACAGCGAAGATATAGAGGCAGACTTTAAAAATTTGATTGAACTTGGATTAAAGGGCGTTAAGCTTCATCCCGATATACAGAAGTTTAAGATTGACGATTACAGATGTCTTAAGATATACGAGCTTTGCGAACGCGAGGGACTTCCGATATTGATGCATACGGGTGATCACAGATTTGACTATTCAAATCCGAACAGACTTTTGCCGGTTATGGAGATATATACGGGTCTTACGGTTATAGGGGCGCATTTTGGCGGTTGGTCGATTTGGGAAGAAGCGGCGGAAAAGCTGTCAAAGCTTCCGAATCTGTACGTTGATACGTCGTCGAGCCTGCCGTATATTTCAAGCGAGACTGCAAAGAAGCTTGTGCATACATACGGTGTAGACAAGGTAATGTTTGCAACGGACTATCCTATGTGGAGTCCGACAGAGGAGCTTGAAAGATATTTTAGTATCGGCTTGACCGAGGAAGAAAACAGACGCATTTTTTCAGAAAACGCAAAGAAACTGTTTAATATTAAATAATAAAAGACGGAGTGAATTTCACTCCGTTTTTTTGATTATAATAAATGATTATCTTTTAAAAGTTTTGGGGGAGTCAAGAGGGCGCTTTTTTAAAAGCGCTCCTTTTGTGTGGGTTCGGGAGCGAAGCTCCTGACACTCTGTGCCTTTTTACGCGCGAAGCGCGTAATTCTCGGCTCCATCTGATGAGGTAGCGAAGCGGCGGCGAGGGAGTGAATAAAAGTCCGGTGGACTGGTTAGGGGTTCCCCGAGCTGCACGAAGTAAAGCTTGGGGGTTCACTGGTAGAGCCGAGGTGTGACCGAACCGCAGTAGACGCTGGCGCCGTAGGCGACTGAGGGAGAGAAGAACAAACGATTTAAATAAACAATACTGCAATCGGAAATTTAACATAAATCTCTCCCTCCGTCTCGGCAACAAAGTATAGTTATATTGTTTATCTGTTTATTGCCGAGCCACCTCCCTCCTCAGATGGAGGTCAAAGTTAGTGCAAATTCGGTAGGATAGACGAACTCATCCGTCACACCGCGTTTTATATTTGTAAAAAATAAAGCTTGTTAGCGGTGTGCCACCTTCTCTCACCAGAGAAGGCTCAGAGTACAACCTTTGTTTTTTGTTTTTATATCATTGTCTTATGATTTTATAAAATATTTTTTATTACTTATAATTTGCACTAATTATGCGCCTTCTCCGGTGGGAGAAGGTGGCGTGCCGCCAGTATATTTAAATATATATTAATCATAATGCGGCGCGACGGATGAGTTCGTCGATGATATTTTACAATACAATCTAAATCTGCGTGTTCGGGATCCTTCGCGGCACCGCCGCGTTGTCATTCTTGAGCGTAGTGAAGAATCCCGCGGCGGCTTGCTCAAGGATGACAATCGAACACGCGGAGTAAAACCTTAGTGGCTAAATATGTAGAGGGAGACTTGCTACTTACGATACAATTTTTTGCAATTATATATCAATAGGTATTGACAAATCAACTCTAATGTGTTAGACTAAAATCGCTCTAATTCATTAGATAAAGGATAGGAGAGTTGTTATGAATACACCGAAAGTCTTTGAAAGTGAATATCGTTTTTGCCTGATATTATGGGAGCACGAGCCTGTAAAGAGCAGTGAGCTCGTAAGGCTTTGTAAAGAGCAGCTCGGTTGGAAGCCCACTACCACGTACACCGTTATTAAACGTTTGTCCGAGCGTGGTGTTTTAAAAAACGAAAACACAGTTGTAACCTCTCTTGTTAGCAAGGATGAGGTTCAAGCCGCCGAAATAAACGAGATGGTGGAAAAGATATTTGAGGGTTCTTTGCCTGCTTTTATAGCTGCATTTACCAAGCATCGTAAAATATCAGAGGAGGAAATTGACGAAGTGCAAAAAATGATTGACAATTTTAGAAAAGGAGAATAATAATGACTGATATTTTCTTGAAAATTGTAAATATGAGCATATCTGCAAGCTGGGTCGTGCTGGCTGTATTGCTTTTAAGATTATTACTCAAAAAGGCTCCTAAATGGATAAATTGTGTCCTTTGGGGAATAGTCGGAATCAGACTTATTTTTCCTTTTTCGATACAGAGTATGTTGAGCCTTATACCGAGTAAAGAAACAATAAGTCCCGAAATAATGACTGATACTGTCCCTGAAATAAACACGGGTATACCGATTATAAATGACACAATCAATCCTGTTATCAACCAAACGTTCTCGCCCGAGCCAACGGCGAGCGCAAACCCGTTGCAGATATGGATTCCCATTATAGCAACAGCGTGGACGATCGGTATAGTTGTTATGCTCGCATACACGATGATCAGTTATTTCCGATTGCAAAAGAAGATCGGAACAGCGGTATTGCTGCGTGACAATATCTATCAAAGCGAGAACGTTGTTTCTCCCTTTGTGCTCGGTATAATTAATCCTAAAATATACCTGCCTTTTAATATAAACGGGCAAGATATGGAGCACGTTATAGCTCACGAACAAGCACACATTAAGCGCAAAGACCATTTGTGGAAGCCTATCGGATTTTTATTGCTGACTATACATTGGTTTAACCCTTTGATGTGGCTTGGTTACGTATTGCTTTGTCGCGATATCGAGCTTGCTTGTGACGAAAAGGTCGTAAAGAATTTTAATAACGAACAGAAATCCGACTATTCTCAGGCTCTCTTAACTTGCAGTGTAAACCGTCGTATGATATCAGCGTGTCCTATTGCGTTTGGTGAAGTTGATATAAAGGGCAGAGTCAAATCTGTACTGAATTACAAGAAACCGGCTTTTTGGATTATCGTTATTGGTATTATCGCGGTAATAGTAGTTGCGGTATGTTTTTTGACTGATCCTTCTGAGCCTGATGATGATACTTTAGCTCCCGTTGATACAGAAGATACGACAGAAACGACCGATAAAATTGATTCTGATTATACGCCCAACACTGACGATGTGCCTGTCATAAGCGATGAACAAATCAATAACGCTCGCATTGCCTATATTGATCATTTACTTCAAATAGAACATAAATATGATCCTATGTATTTTGGCACATATGCGTTTTACGACTTGAATAGAGATGGAATGCCTGAGTTGCTTTATTATTGGGAGTTTCATTTGTACATCTATACGTATCAAAATGACAAAGTAAGAAAAATTGACAGTAACTCGGGATTTAATGGAATGAACGGATCTATAAAAATTCTGGCAAACGGTGCAATAATGTATGAGCACGTAAGTACGGGTACCGCGTATTACTATGAAACGTTAAATAAAGATAATACTATGACAAAAACAAACTTTTACTATTATGATTTTGATGGCATAAAGTATGATTTTTTTGAATATAACGGCAAAGAGGTTAATATGGGTGAGTGGTATGAGCTGACAAAGGATATTTTTGCAATACCTGAGGCAACAGACATTGAGTGGCACACTTTACCTGACTAAAATTACACTAATCATTGAAATAAACAAGAGGTAGGTGCAAAGAATATAATGAAAACAGCATTAAACTACAAGAAACCGTTTTTTTTGATTGTTGTTATTGCCGTTGTTGCGGTAATCGTGGTAGCAGTATGCCTTTTAATTGCTCCTGCGAAGCCTGATGATGATACTTTATCTCCCGTTGATACGATAGACACAACAGAGACGATGGATACACTTGATACAGATAATACACCTGATACGGACGACACACCTGACGTAAGCCCTGAACAAATCAATGAAGCTGTTAATGCCTACGAGGATTATTTAAATAAACTGTATAAAGAATCTCATTCTCAATATTTGGGTGCCTATACAGTTTATGATATGAACACAGATGGGATGCCAGAGTTATTTTATTGGTTAGATTATGATTTGATTGTTTGTACATATCAAAACTGCAGTGTAAAAAAGCTTGACACTGATTCGGGATATAATGTAAATGACGGCCCTATAGATATACTGGAAAACGGTGCAGTATTGTATAAGAAGTTGGACTTAGGGAAGTTGGACTTAGGTGATTTTTATTGCTATCAAATTGTGAATAAAGATTATACGATAACAAATCTTTATTTTTCATATTATTTTGATGGTGACCCTAAGTATGATAGTTTTAAATATGATGGTAAAGATGTTAATATGGGTGAGTGGTATGAACTGACAAAGGATATTTTGGCAATGTCCCATGCAGATGTTAGGTGGAAAACTATACATAACGATAGGTGGCCATATACTACTGATACGGACGACACACCCGTTACAGACGACACACCCGTTACAGACGACACACTCGCTACAGACGACACACTCGCTACGGACGACGCACCCGTGACGGACGATATACCTGTAACAGATAATACACCTGTAACAGATGATACTCCTATAATAAACGTAACCCCTGAATTGGTTAATGAAGCTGTAAATGCCTATGTGGATTATTTAAATAAACTGAATGATAATAATAGTCCGCCTTTGGGGAATTATGCAGTTTATGATATGAACAGAGATGGAATTCCGGAGTTGGTTTATTTTGAATGGTTTCATTTGTTCATCTGCACATATCAGGATGGTAGAGTAATACAACTTGATAATAATTCGGGTTTTAATGCAATGAACGGACCTATAAGAATCTTGGCAAACGGTGCAGTGTTGTATAGGCATGATAGTACGGGTATATTCTATTGTTATGAAGTGTTGAACAAAGACTATACAATATCACAGCTGAATTTTGGTGAATTCGAGCCAAACGATGATTATTGGTTTGAAGAGTTTAATATTAAATATACCAAAGAAGAGTGGCATGAGCTGACGAAGGATATCTTTGCAATACCCGAGGCGACAGACATCGAGTGGAGAGCTTTAACTGACTAAAAAATAAACAAAAAGACGGAGTGATTTTCACTCCGTCTTTTAAGTATTATAAAACACAATATATAATATTTCGTTATTCTGCAGCCTCAAGCTCAGGTGTGAGCTGTTTTACCGTAACGTAGGAAACTCGATGCGCGTCGAGTGCAGAAACCAAAATTTCCAAATTATCAACAGTAAATTTATCTCCCTTAACGGGTACTCGCATCAAATATTCCATAACCCAACCGCCAAGCGATATGCTGTCAGATTCAAAATCAACGTTGAAGAAATCGTTGAATTCTTCAAGATTAACCATACAGTCCACTCGGTAAGTATTTTCGTCAAGTTTTTCAAAAGTTTCGGTTACTTCATCGTGTTCGTCCCAGATCTCACCTACAAGCTCTTCAAGAATATCTTCCATTGTTACAATTCCCAAAGTGCCGCCGTACTCGTCTACAACGATTGCAATGTGAGTCTTGTTTGCGCGCAAGAAGTCGAGAAGATCTCTGATTTTCTCATACTGGTGGATAAACACCGGCGGGGTCATAATTTCTTCGATTTTCTTGTCTGTCACACCGCCGTTTATGTAAAAGTCCTTCTGGTGAATTACACCGACAATGTTGTCGATGTTTTCACGGTATACAAGAAGTCGCGAAAAGCGCGTTTGTGTAAATACCTGTGCGATTTCCTCTTTGCTGCAGTCTATACGTACAGCTTCGAGGTCTGTGCGGTGTGTGAGAATTTCTTCTGCCGTCAAATCTCTGAATTCGATAGCATTTTTAAGAAGCTCGCCCTCGCTTTCGTCAATGCTTCCGTCCTGCTGAACCTCTTCAACGAGGAGAAGCAATTCTTCTTGGGACATCTTGTTGTCGCTGCTCGGTTTAAAGAGCTTAAACACAACCTTTTTCCACTGTGTAAAGAGGAAGTTTAAGGGTGTAAACAAAAATATAAGAGTTGAAATAAAGGGTGCGCTGAAAATTGAAAAAGCTTCAGCATTTTCTTTTGCAATACTCTTCGGTGTAATTTCCCCGAAAATCAATACTGCTATAGTAACAACTGCTGTTGAAACTGTGGCGCCAATATCACCGAGCATATCCACGAACAAAAGCGTACCGATGGACGCAACAGCAATGTTGACAATGTTGTTGCCGATCAAAATTGTAGAGATCAGCTTATCGTAATTTTCGGCCAGCTGAAGAGCGAGTGTTGCTTTCTTGTTTCCGTTATCCGAAAGCATCTTCAAACGTGTTTTATTCACAGAAGAAAATGCAGTTTCTGTAGCGCTGAAATATCCAGATAATGCAACGCATAACAGCATGGCCATAATACTGGGTAAATAATCCATTTGTAAAAAAACTCCTTAACATATAAAACCTTGATTTGTTGTAAAAAAAGACACACCTATTCTCTTAAATTGAGCGCAGGCACGCCAAACACAAACAAGATCAAATTGTTAGGATTGGCATCGTCGCAACTGCAACTATCCATTGATGGAACCACCGTCCTTTTTTGTATAATTATATCTATTATACCAAAGAAAGCGTATTATGTCAAGTTTGGAGAAATTTTTAAAGCTTTTGCGGTTTCCAAAGGAGCTTTTTTCAAAAAGCACAATAATAAAAATATTTTAAAAGTTTTGCGGGAGTCAAGAGGGCACTTTTTCAAAAGTGCACATGAAAAATATTATTTTAAAAAATAATATAGAAAAATATATTAAAAGATTTGCGGGAGTCAAGAGGGGCTTTTTCAAAAGTGCTCCTCTTGTGTGGGTTTGGGAGCGAAGAAGCTGACCGTATGTACTTTTTATGCGCGAAGCGCGTAATTCTCGGCTCCATCTGACGAGGTAGCGAAGCGGCGGCGAGGGAGTGAATGACATCACGGTGTGATGTCATTTCCGAGGTGTGACCGAACCGCAGTAGACGCTGGCATTTTCGTTAGAAAATGACTGAGGGAGAGAAGAATAAACGTTTTAATTAGATATTATTGTCTTTTTCTTTTTTACGTTACTTTCTTGCGTGCCAAGAAAGTAACCAAAGAAGGCATACGGGGGTGCCGGGGTTCCCCGAGCTGCACGAAGTAAAGCTTGGGGGTTCGCGGGTGAAGGTTTCGATTCCCCCACCCCCGTAACCCCCTACCCCGCAAACGACAAAGGGGGATTACCCCCTTTGCACCCCCATCGTTTGCAAAAGATGGAAAGTTAGGTTATACTTTTTGTTTTTTAAAAAATGCGTTCCTTCCTCGGAACCCTCCTTTGTTTGCAGAAGTGGTATTGCCTAATTTGGTAGGGAACGGTGCATATAAGAAACTGCATGTTCGGGATCCTTCGCTGCGCCGCCGCGTTGTCATTCTCGAGCGTAGTGAAGAATCTCGCGACGGTTTGCTTGAGGGCGAGAAACAAACACGAAAAAATGTACTTTGTTTACGAATGTTTTCGCTTTTTTTAATAAAATATATGTCGAAAAAAAGCCTTGTTTTTTCTGTAATATTGTGCTATAATGTATCTGAACATACTTTAATATGGGATTATAGACATTTTTCTTGATACTATACCTGCAATTAAAGGTTATTAGGTTAACAGAAAGTAAGTATGTTTGAAAAAAATACAGCGATTAATTTTTACAAAAAATAAAAACTAAGGAGCGTTTTTTATGGCCCCGAAGCAAAAAAGTATTTTAATATTTTGTCCTACATTTTTTGGATATGAAAACAGAATGGCTGAGGCGTTTCGTGACGAGGGTTTTGAGGTATGTCTTTATGATGAAAGACCCAGTAGAAGTTTCATTTGCAAGGCGGCTTTAAGGCTTAATCTGAAATTTTATAAGCCGGTTGTGAGAAATTACCTCAAGAAGATTATAAAAGAAAACAAAGACAAGCAGTTTGAATACGTGTTTGTAGTCAAGAGCGAATCCTTTGGTGAAAAAGAAGTTGCTATGCTGCGCGAAGCATACCCTGAAGCAAAATTGATTTTGTATTTCTGGGACTCGGTGGCAAACGTACCCGACGGAGAAAAGAAGATTGCACTTTACGACAGAGTGCTTACATTTGACCCGAACGATTCTGAAAAATACAATCTGCCGTTTCTTCCCGTTCCTTACGGAAAAGAGTACACTAAGGCAAAGGAAATTGAAAAGTATGAATATGACGTAGCGTTTATCGGTACGGCGCATTCGGTACGTCCCCGTGTTGTCAAGCAGATAAAAGAGCAGTGCGAACAGATGGGCAAGAAGTGCTTCACGTGTTTTTACTCACCTCACATATTCGTATACTTACTTAACAGGTTTACAAACAAAGATTATAAGTATATATCGCGTAAAGAGATCAATTTCAAATCGCTTTCCACACAGGAAGTGTGCGATATTTATAATAGCAGCAGATGTGTAATGGATATTGAGCATCCAAGACAAAACGGCATTACGACCCGTCCCATTGAGATGCTTTCAATGAAAAAGAAAATAATCACTACCAATCCTTACGTTAAGCAGTTTGATTTTTATAACGAGAATAATTTTCTCATTATAGACAGAAATGATCCTAAGATAGACAAAAGCTTTTTTGAAACGGAGTATCTTCCCGTTGACGAAGAGGTGCTGTATAAGTATTCTCCGAAGAAGTTTGTTGAAACGATTTTAGGATAAGATAATTGAGTTGCGTTGCCAAGCAAAAAATATTGCATCGGCAGAATGGAGTTTCTATGCGCATTGTGGTTAATGATATTGCTGCCAGCTCAGGCGGAGTATTGACTGTATTAAAAGATTTTTATCAATATGTCAAGGAAAACGACAAAGAAAACGAATGGTTTTTCTTGGTCAGTGACGATTATATTGAGCCGACAGAAAACATTCACGTAATCAAGCTGCCCGAAATTAAGAAAAGCTATATAAAAAGACTGAAGTTTGACTTTTTAACGGGTAAAAAGCTGATAAAGAGTCTGAATGCCGACTACGTGTTTTCTTTGCAGAACACTTTAGTTCACGGTGTAGACGTTCCGCAGACGGTTTATCAGCATCAGCCGTTGCCTTTTCAGGACGTAAAGAATTATTCTTTCTTCAAAAAAGACGAAAGAAAAATGGCTGTTTATCAGCATTTGATTGGCAAAACGATATTTTTGTCTGCGAAAAAAGCGGACAAGCTTATAGTTCAGACCGAGTGGATGAGAGAGGCAATAGTTAGAAAATGCTCTGTAAATGCAGATAAAATTGTTAAGATTGCCCCCAATATTGAAAATTCCGAGTCTCTGCGTGTTGACGTTGAAAGAAAGAATAATGCATTCTTTTATCCTACGTCGGCTATGCCCTACAAAAATATCGTTTGCATATATGAGGCTTGCAAAATACTTGAAGACAAAAATTACGATTTTAAAGTAAAAGTAACCGTGCCTGAAGGACAGGCGCAGAAGAATATTGAATATATCGGACAGATACCCCGACCGGAGGTGTTTGCAAATCTTTGCGAGGGAAGTCTTATTTTCCCATCGTATATAGAAACGTTTGGTTATCCTTTGATAGAGGCGGCTCAGATGGGAGCTATTGTTCTTGCAGCTGACTGCTCGTATGCGCACGAGGTATTGGGTGATTACGAAAACGCTTACTACTTCGATCCTTTTAAGCCCGAGGAATTAGCCGGTTTGATTGAAAAGGTTATATCGGGAGAAATACAGAACCGTAATGTGTTCAAAAAGGTTGACAGCTGTGAAAATACTTGGGAAAAGGTCGTAGCTGAAATAATTTCTGCTAAAAAGGGGTGAAGAATTTGACTGTTTCTGTTGCTGTTGCATTGTACAATGGAGAGAAATATATAGAAAAACAATTAGACACCGTAAGATTACAAACAGTCAAACCCGATCAAGTAATTTTATGTGATGACTGCTCAAAGGACAATACTGTCGAAGTAGTCAGAAAGTATATAGAAAAGTATTCGTTGCAGGATAGCTGGAAGGTTTATAAAAACGAAGAAAACCTTGGCTATGCAAAGAATTTTTATCACGCGATGGAGCTGTGTGATTCGGAGCTTATCTATCTTTGCGATCAGGACGATATATGGAAAAATGATAAGATCGAAAAGATGAACGCGATAATGGAAAATAATTTACACATTTCGCTTTTGATGTGCAAGGGTGGAGTTATTGATGCTGAGGGTGAGGATCTGCACGGGCTGATGATAAAAAAAGCCAAGGAGACCGAACAGCTTTCGCAAATTTCGGTAGAAAATATTATGCACGTATTTGATTGGACGGGAATGTTGATGTGCGTGCGCAAAACTTTCTTTGCTGAAAGAAAAGATATAATTTCGAATATTAAAGCTCCCCATGATTTTGTGCTGGCTTTAAGTGCTGCCGATAAAAACTGTTTTTACGTTTATGATTACGTTGGTGCATATCACAGACGTCACAGCAACAACGCGGCGAACGAAGAGCATAGAATTTCAAAATTATTGAATTTAAAGAGAAAACTCAGGGATATAGGTAGCTTTAACAGTTACTTATCAAATATAGCAGAATCCGATATTCAGATAGGGGAAAAGAGTATGGATATGCTTAAAAAAAGACTTTTGAAATCACAACAAAGAGAACATGCGTTACAGGAAAAAGATTTAGGGAAATTGTTGAAAGTTTATTTTTCTGATAAGGAGAAAATGCTGAGGCCAATTTCTTTTATATGTGATATTTGGCTCGTATTGTTCGGAAGGATGGATTAAATTGGCAAATTTTTTATCGGAAAAAATTAATAACACAATAGAAAAAATAGCGTTTATACTGTTGAATATATTGGTGGCTGACCTTTGTATATTCGGCGCCGGACGACTTTTAGAGTTTGGGCCGTTAACATTCAGAATGGTTTTGTTGCTTGTGCTTTTTGCAGTATGTATTCCGCTTTTTATCAGGGATTATAAAAGCCTTTTAAAGAGTAATTACGTATGGGCGATTCTGATTTTTGGACTACTTGTTGTTGTTTCGACGGTTGTCGGTGCTATCAACAACAACAGAATAAATCTTATCGCCACCGATATAAAAGGCTTTGTGTACTTTGCGTTTTTGCCTTGCGTTGTCGTGCTGATAAATTCTTACAAGAAGATTGTCATATTGGCTAAAACGTGTATGTATGCGGCAGCAATTCAGGGGTTGACGCATATAGTTTATATATGCCTTTATATTTCCAACGTTCCTTGGCTTGAAACTTTTTCAAGGTTTTGCGATGAAAGAAGATTTTTCTACGTATCGTACAGAATTTCTGACGTTAACGTCAGAGTAAGCTTCCTAAGTTCGATTTGCTTATTGCTTGGCGTTGTATTTTCGATTTATTTCGGCATAAAGGCTACGTCGAAATTGTGTAAGATAATATACCCCGTTATAACGGCGATTTGCGGATTTTCGCTGTTGATGTCGTATACAAGGTCGGTATTTCTTGCGGTGGGTGTAACGGTACTCGGTTTATTGGTGTTTTTGCTTATACGCGCATCGAAGAAAGAAAGATACGCACTTTTAATTCATATTTTGATTACGTTGATTGTTTTCAGTATTATCATTGCAGGATTTAACATAAAGACCGGAGAGAATTATTTTACATACGCTTTGTCAAGAACTTTTATAGGAATTGACTTTATCGAAAATTTGTTTAACCCGGATGACGAAGGTAACAAACAGCCAAGCGGAGATGTTAATAAAGAGCCTGAGGGTACAGAAACAACGGAACCTGATGAAACAATTCCCGACGGACCGACGGTTGATGAACCAGTCCCCCCCGATGACAAAGATTCTTTCTATCAAAACACGGTAACTTCCGACAGTCTGCGCGCTTTGACTGTGGGTGAGCTTGTTACCAATATAAAAAAATCCCCGATAATAGGATTGGGGCTTGGCGCGGAAATAGCATCGCGTCCCGATGGCTTGAATGAGTATTTCTTTTTAGATTTATTTTCAAAGATGGGGATAATCGGATTAGTATGTTATTTATCTCCTCTTGTATTTATGTTGATTCAGCTTGTACAGCTGTACAGAAAGAAGCATAAGCATTTCTTATTGACTTTAACCTGGTTCTGCGTTTTACTAGGTCTCGTCGCTTACTCATACTTTACACCGTGTATGAATTCGTCGGTAGGTATTATGGCTTATTGCTGTATTATTGCGGTATTCGAATTTTATAGAAAATCACAGATAAATTTGGAGGACTAATTATGAAAGGTATTATTCTCGCGGGAGGCTCCGGAACAAGACTTTATCCGCTTACAAAGGTTACGTCAAAACAGCTTCTTCCTATCTATGACAAGCCGATGATCTATTATCCGATGTCGGTTTTGATGAATGCAGGAATCAGAGATATTTTGATTATTTCAACTCCTCAGGATACGCCCCGTTTTAAAGATTTGTTGGGAGACGGACATCAGTTTGGTGTAAATCTTTCTTATGCGGTTCAACCTTCCCCCGACGGACTTGCACAGGCGTTTATCATAGGTGAGTCTTTTATCGGCGATGATACTGTGGCTATGGTGCTCGGTGATAATATTTTTGCCGGCCACGGTCTGAAAAAACGTCTTAAAGCCGCAGTTGGCAATGCTGAGAACGGCAAGGGAGCTACTGTATTTGGCTATTACGTTGACGATCCCGAGCGTTTTGGAATTGTAGAGTTTGATAAAGACGGAAGAGCGATATCCATTGAAGAAAAACCCCAGAAGCCCAAGAGTAATTATTGTGTTACGGGACTTTATTTCTACGACAACCGCGTTGTTGAATATGCAAAAAATCTTAAGCCTTCGGCTCGAGGCGAGCTTGAAATTACGGACTTGAACCGTATTTACCTTGAAAAAGGCGAATTGAACGTGGAGCTTTTAGGACAGGGATTTACTTGGCTTGATACAGGAACACACGAAAGCTTGGTAGAGGCAACAAACTTTGTTAAGACGGTGGAAGATCACCAGCACAGAAAAATTGCTTGTCTTGAAGAGATAGCGTATCTTAACGGTTGGATCAGCCGTGATGACGTACTTGAGGTTTATGAAGTGTTAAAGAAAAATCAGTACGGACAATATTTGAAAGACGTCCTTGACGGAAAATATATAGACGTTTTACATTAATTATAGAGGAGAAGATATTATGACTATTATTGTTACCGGCGGTGCCGGATTTATCGGTTCAAACTTTGTATTTCACATGTTGAAAAAGTACCCCGAATACCGCATTATCTGTCTTGATAAGCTTACTTATGCGGGTAATCTTTCAACTCTTGCTCCCGTAATGGATAACCCCCAATTCCGTTTTGTTAAAGCAGACATCTGCGACAGAGAAGCGGTTTATCAGCTTTTTGAAGAAGAAAAGCCCGATATCGTAGTAAACTTTGCCGCTGAAAGCCACGTTGACCGTTCAATCGAAAACCCTGAGGTTTTCTTGCAGACAAACATTCTCGGAACTCAGGTTCTCATGGACGCTTGCCGCAAATACGGTATTACACGTTACCATCAGGTATCTACTGATGAAGTTTACGGCGACCTTCCGCTTGACCGCCCCGACTTGTTCTTTACAGAAGAAACACCTATCCACACATCTTCCCCCTATTCAAGCTCTAAGGCGGGCGCTGACTTGTTGGTTCTTGCATACCATCGTACGTACGGTTTGCCTGTAACCATCAGCCGTTGCTCCAATAACTACGGACCTTATCACTTCCCTGAGAAGTTGATTCCGCTTATGATTGCAAACGCTCTTAACGATAAGCCCCTTCCCGTATACGGCGAAGGCTTGAACGTTCGTGACTGGCTTTACGTTGAGGACCACTGCAAAGCTATAGATCTTATCATTCACAAGGGCCGTGTAGGTGAGGTTTATAATATCGGCGGTCATAATGAAATGAAGAATATTGATATCGTTAAGATTATTTGTAAGGCTCTCGGCAAGCCCGAAAGCTTGATTACATACGTTACCGACCGTAAGGGTCACGATATGCGTTACGCTATTGACCCCACAAAGATTCACAACGAGCTCGGCTGGTTGCCCGAAACTATGTTTGCTGACGGTATCCAGAAGACAATTCAGTGGTATCTTGATAACAAGGAATGGTGGGAAACCATTATTTCCGGCGAATATCAGAACTACTACGACAAGATGTACGGTAACAGATAATGAGAGTATTTGTTACAGGTGTCGGCGGACAGTTGGGTTATGACGTTATGAACGAGCTGACCGCTCGCGGATATGAAGCAGTTGGCAGTGATATTCTTGATTCCTGCGCTTTCGATAAATATATAAAGCTCGATATTACAGACGGAGAGGCGGTACGTTCTGCGTTGCAAGACGTAAAGCCCGACGCTGTAGTGCATTGTGCTGCATGGACTGCGGTTGACGCTGCAGAAGATGAGGAAAATCAGGAAAAAGTAAAAGCTATAAATGCATTAGGAACAGAGAATATAGCAAAGGTATGTAAGGAACTTGACTGCAAGATGGTCTATATTTCTACAGACTATGTATTTGACGGTCAGGGTGAAGAGCCTTGGGATGCAGACTGTAAAGATTATGCACCTTTAAGTGTTTACGGAAAAACAAAGCTTGAAGGCGAATTGGCTGTAAGCAGTATTCTTGATAAATATTTTATCGTTCGTATAGCTTGGGTATTCGGTCTTAACGGCAAGAACTTTATAAAAACTATGCTTAACGTAGGCGCAAAGTACGATACTGTACGCGTTGTTTGCGACCAGATCGGAACTCCTACTTATACATTAGACCTTTCGCGTTTGCTTGTTGATATGCTTGAGACCGAAAAATACGGATATTATCACGCTACAAACGAGGGCGGATTTATCAGCTGGTATGACTTTACCTGTGAAATATTCCGTCAGGCAGGGTATACTACAAAGGTTGTACCCGTAACGACAGAGGAATACGGAATATCAAAGGCGGCAAGACCTTTCAACAGCCGTCTTGATAAGTCAAAGCTTGTAAGAAACGGTTTTAAGCCGTTGCCCACCTGGCAGGATGCTCTTGCACGCTATTTAAAGGAGATCAGATAACATGGGACAGATTAAGGTTACAAAATGTCCGATAGAAGGACTTTACATTATTGAACCTGCCGTTCACGGCGATAACAGAGGTTACTTTATGGAGACGTACAGTCAGCGCGATATGGCTGAGGCGGGACTGAATATGGTTTTCGTTCAGGACAACCAGAGTATGTCCGTTAAGGGTGTGCTTCGCGGTTTGCATTTCCAGAAGGAATATCCTCAAGGCAAATTGGTTCGCGTTATCAAGGGCAGAGTTTTTGACGTTGCAGTAGACCTGCGTCAAGACAGCGCTACTTACGGAAAATGGTACGGAGTAGAGCTTACCGAAGAAAACAAGAAGCAGTTCTATATTTCCGAGGGCTTTGCACACGGATTTTTAGTACTTTCCGATACGGCTGAATTTTGCTATAAGGTAACAGATTTCTATCATCCCGGTGACGAGGGAGGCCTTGCTTGGAACGATCCCGAGATCGGTATCGAGTGGCCCGAGCTTAACGGTGCTTATAACGGTACTGCAAGTGCTGAGGGTTACACGCTTTCCGATGGAACTCCCCTTAACTTGAGTGATAAAGACCAGAAGTGGTTAGGAGTTAAGGACACTTTTAAGTTCTAATAATAGCAGTTTTTGGAGAAAAATATGAAGATTTCGGTTGCTTTATGCACTTATAACGGTGAAAAATATATAACTGAACAGCTACAAAGTATTTTAAACCAGACGGTAAGTGTAGACGAGATAGTAATTTGCGACGACAATTCAAAGGATAAGACCGTTTCGATATGCGAAGAAATACTGAATAAAAGCGGGTTGGAATATAAGATTATTGTAAACGAGAGTTCTCTCGGCGTTGCAAAGAATTTCTTGAAAGCTTTAAAATTAACGACGGGTGATTATATTTTTACCTGCGACCAGGACGATATCTGGAATCAGAATAAGGTAGAGATTTTTATTCGCGAGGCAGAAAAAAGCAACCGTATGCTTTATTTCAGTAACGGCAAGCTGGTGGACGGTGAAAACCGTCCTTTGAATAAGAGTCTTTGGGAGTTTTTGAATATTGATTATTCGGAAATTAAGGACCGAGATTCACAGCTTGACGCAATACTTAAAAGACCTATTGTTACGGGCGCTGCGATGTGCGTTTCAAGAGAACTGATAAACAAAGTTGACGCCATTCCTGAGGAGTGGCTGCACGACGAATGGTTCTCGATAATCGCATCGGCTGAAAAGTCGATTATGCCTATAAACGAAGAGACCTTTAATTACAGACAGCACGGAAATAACGTGGTCGGAGCAACCAAAAAATCCTTTAAAGAGGGGGTTGCAACGTGGTTAGAGGGCTTTAATTCGATACTGGAATTCAGACGATTTAAGCAAAAAAGAAGCGTTGATATATTAAACTATGTAAAAAATACGGAGTTTGAGGGAATCGCGCAGGAGCATTTCGATTACTGGAACGGTTTGAACGAATTAAAGAGTCTTTCGGCAATAAAGCAGATTTCAAAGACAACGAAATATTTCTTCTCGGGCAAGTATCATAAATATTTTGTAGGTTCAAGAGGATACGTGCGCGATTTATTCGTTGCCGTTTTGGTAAAAAAACAGTAGGCATTTAAAATCAGAAAAATTATACGTCATTGGGGGATATTTATGAAGACGGCAATAGCTATCGTTATATATAATAAATGGTGCGGCGATTCAAATACGTGTCAGTTTTTAAAGAATACAAATTTCCCCCCCGATTACGTTTTGGTAATTGATAACAGTACAAAACCCGTTGATAATGAAAATTACTGTAAAGAAAACGGCTGGACGTATCATTCCATGCAGGGTAATGCAGGTTTGACAAAGGCTTACAACGCCGCATTGAATATTTTAAAGGATAAGACGGACGTTATCGTGTGGGCAGATGACGACACACGCTTTACAGATACTTATTTTGAAAGTTTAAAGACTCACGTAAGCAATAATCCCGATGCGGCTGTATTTTTGCCTATTGTAAAGGCGAATAATACTATAATATCTCCCTGTATTTTTTCGACGGGAGAGATGATAATAGCCGAATCGGTCGAGGCTTTGAATGGCAAGGAAATGAGCGGAATCAATTCGGGAATGGCGGTAAAAACGTCACTTTACGATAATTACCGTTATGACGAAGGCTATTTTTTGGATTACGTGGACCACGATTTTCTTCGTTGGTGCAGACTGAATTCATATAGCTTTTGCGTTATGGATGATATAACGCTTATCCAAAGTTTTTTTGCGCAAAGCAACCCGTCAAAAAAGGCTAAGAGAATCAGATTTAATATTTACAAAAAAGATTATGCCCGTTTTCAAAGAAAATGCGGCGTAAGTCGGTTTAGAATTATTGAGCATTTATTGAAGAAATATATATACGAACAGTTTATCTCAGGCTAAAATAGATTAATGAACTGATTAGGGCTGAAGCTATGAAAAAGATAATTAAATGTATCCCTTTAATTTTCAGAAAATTTAAGCAGGACGTTATAGAGTTAAAAATTAAAGACGATTGGCGCAAACAAAATTCTCATAACAAAACAAACTTGGAATTCCCATATGTAAATTATGATTGTATTCATGTAGGTAAGGGAACTTACGGACCGATTTCGGCAATTATATCCTCTCCTATAAGTCATTTATATATCGGGAATTTTTGTTCTGTGGCGAGTGAGGTTTCATTCGTTGTTGCGGCAGACCACGCGACTCAAAATCTTTCCACTTATCCTTTTAAAACGCTTTGTCTGGGACAGGAAAAGGGCGAGGCTGTTTCAAAGGGCGATATTGTCGTTGGTGACGACGTATGGATAGGATACCGCGCTACGATATTATCAGGTGTTCATATAGGACAGGGGGCAATTGTTGCGGCTGGAGCTGTGGTAACAAAGGACGTTCCTCCTTACGCGATTGTGGGCGGAGTTCCGGCAAAGGTAATAGGTTACAGATTCCCCGAGGATATCCGCGAGGAATTGGTAAAGGTTGATTTTTCAAAGATAGACGAAGAAACAGTAAGAAATAATATTGACAAACTGTATACGCCTTTAAGCTCAATTGAAGACCTTAAATGGCTGCCAAAACGATAGAATTGTTTTTTTGGAGGATGAAATGCAGAATAATATATGCGTTTCGGTTATCGTGCCGATTTATAATCAGGAAAAATATCTTAATAAGTCTATTCCATCAATAATCAATCAAAGCTACAGTAATCTTGATATTGTCCTTGTAAATGACGGTTCAACCGATTCGAGCATAGATATTATTAAGGCATACGAGGCAAAGGATAACAGAATAAGAATTATTGAAAAGGAAAACGGCGGACTTGTAGATGCAACGCTTGCGGGAATTTCGGCGGCAAAAGGGGATTGGGTATGCTTTTTAGACCCTGATGACCTTATAGGAGAGAATTTTGTAAAATTCTTTGTCGACAATATTTCCGATGAGTGCGATTTTGTGTCTGCGGGTTTTTATTATGAAAATAAGGGCGTGTTGACTCCGTACAATTTGATGGAAACACGTTTTTATGATAGAGAACAGCTTTTGCTGCAGAGAAATAATTTCCTGTGCGAAGAGGGAAATCCCAATATTTCAAACCGCTTTTTTATATCAAGATGGAACAAATTTTACAGATACAGTCTTGTGAAAAAGGTTTCAGAAAGGTTTGAAAGCTGTAAGGGAATTTCATTAGGCGAGGATACTGTATTTACTTATTTGGCGTTATGTTTTGCAAACGGCGGTAAAACTATTGCTGAGCCGAATAGCTATTTCTATAACATCGGCAGTCAGAATTCGATGATGAAAATAGGTAAAATGGAAGTTCAGCAGAAGAAATGCGTAAAGGCATTTGAAGCGCTGAAATCGTTTACAGAAGAATTTAATACAGACGTTGCGCAGGCGTACGCTTTGTATTACTTGCTGACAGAGAGTATTTTCGGACATCTTAAAAACAGCGATTATAAGCAGTATAAGGCTTGCCGCGCTGTGTTGAAAAATGATAAATACTATCAAATTTCAAAGAAGATGATAACCCCTAAGATTAAGTCGGGCAAGAAGTTTGTAAAGTATTATATAAGAAAAATTGTTTATTCAAGACCTTTATACAAAATATTAAAGGGTGCTTACAATTTTGCAAAGAGAGTGATGAAATATATCCCGTTTTGGATAAAGAATTGCTCAAAAAAGGGTATAGTCAGTGCTACAAGACTGCTATCTTTCCAAATAAAAAGGGATACCGCTTTTACGGATATAGAAAAGTATTTACCGAAGATTGAAGAACAAGTCAAACCGATACTGCTTCCGTTCCTTAAAGAAAACAGCAGTCTTGATAATACTTCGATAGAAAATAACGTTTTTGTGCTTTGGTGGGACGGCTTTGAAAATGCACCCGAGGTGGTAAGAAAATGCTTTGAATCGGTGCGTAAGTACCATCCCGATTTCAACGTTATAGGCATAGACAAAAACAATTATCAAAACTATACCGATATTGACCCGAAAATTATTGAGGATTTTAAAAAGGATAAAATATCCGTACAGACCTTTTCCGATATTTTAAGATTTAATCTTTTGAAGAATAACGGCGGAGTGTGGATAGATTCAACGATAATGTTTCTGTCAAAATTTAATTTGGTTGAAGACTTGAAGGATAAGTCTTTTACGTCATTGGAATTTTCTACAAGCAGGGATTTTCTCAAATATGACGGTAACGAGTGTTCGTGGTCTGGATTTTTTATTGCATCGCGTAAGAACGGTTTGTTTGTAACCGCGGTTGACGAGATTTTTAAGCAGTATTATTTGAAGTATAATATTTATCCGATTTATTTGTTTATTGATGCAGTGCTGATGATTTGCAAGAAATACGGATTAGATGATAAAGTGCTGGATAAGACCTTAAGAACTTCAGACAGTATGTTTACGCTTTCGTTGCTTTTAGGAAAACCTTATAATAATGATATTATTGAACTGATAAAAAACACCCCGCAGAAGTTACAGTGGAATTGTGAAAGCTTTAGTAAAGAAGGCACGTTTTACGGTTGGGTGTTGTCGAGAGAATAATTATGGGAAATAATCAAAAAACAGATAAGAGTTTGGCATCGGGGGTTATTTGGAAATTTGCGGAAAGAGTTTTTGCTCAGGGCGTTTCTTTTATAGTATCCCTAATACTTGCAAGACTGTTGTTGCCGGAAGATTTTGGCGTAGTTGCATTAGTTATCGTATTCATTGAGATTGCCAATGTATTTATAGTAAGCGGATTAAATTCATCGCTTATACAGAAAAAGGAAATAAATGAAGAAGAAATATCGACGATTTTTTATTGCTGTTTAATATTGGGAGCAATACTATACGGCGTGATGTTTATTGCAGCGCCTATTATTGCATGGTTCTATGAGCAGCCTGTATTAACTACGGTAATAAGAGTATTTGCGTTACGTCTTCCCATTGCATCTATACAGCAGGTGCCGTCAGCGTTGCTTTCAAGAGAGCTTGCGTTTAAGAAGTTCTTTTTCTCGACGTCGATAGGTACGGTTATTTCCGCAGTCGTCGGAATAGGTATGGCATTAGGCGGTTACGGTGTTTGGGCGTTGGTGGCACAGAGCTTGGTGGCGGCGCTTTCGGATGCTGTTATTTTATCTATAGTTGCAAAGTGGCGTCCTAAGAAAATGTTTTCGTTAAAGGTTGCAGCTCCGCTTTTGAGTTACGGAAGTAAGATTATGGCGGCTGACGTTATAGGAACGGTTTTCAATAACCTGAGTTCTATGATTATAGGCCGTAAATATACGTCTTCGGACCTTGCATATTATACCAAGGGCAAGAATTTGCCCTATATGTTCAGAAATAACATATATACTACGCTTATAAGCGTTATGTTTCCAGTTATGTCCAAGGTAGGTGACGACTTTGAGGAAGTAAAGGCTGTTGCAAGACGAAGTATAAGAATGTTGGCTTACGTTATATTTCCTATGATGGTGGGAATGATATGCGTTTCAGAGGAATTGGTTATAGTTTTATATACTGAAAAATGGATTGCGATGGTGCCTTTTATCACGATAGTATGTATTGAATGTATGATATCGATAATACCTACGATAGCGTTGCAGACCCTCAAGGCGACGGGTTACAGCGGAATTATTCTTAAATTGGAGTTTATAAAGAAGCCGCTTTTGTTGGCGTCAATACTTATCAGCTTAAATTTCGGGGTAAAAGCTGTTGCGTGGACGTTGCCTATTAACACAGTGATAGAATTGGTGTTGAACAGTATATTCAGTGCAAAAGTAATAAAGTACGGTCTTATCGAGCAGATAAAAGACGTGCTCTGTCCCTTGTTTTTGTCTTTGGGAATGAGTGTGGCGATTTATTTTACAAGCTTATTGAATATTCACGTGATTTTAGGATTGGTGTTGAATATAACAGTAGGAATTGTTGCATACATTGCCCTTTCGGCAATATTTAAGGTAGAAGAATTTAAGGTGCTTTTAGGATTTGTCAAATCCAAGCTTAGAAAATAAGATAAATATACATACAAAACAGCGGAGTGAAAAATACTCCGCTGTTTTAAATTTCAATCAAGTTTTAAAATGAGTTCCAATAAGCGTTTGGCGCACTGTTCTAAATGCTCGCGTTTAAGTTTTCCGTCTTCAAGAGATTTTTTAATCACGTCAGCGTCGCCGATTGGCATATGCACGTCATTGCCTGAAATCACGCAATACGTCTGGTCGCAAGGTGTCCACCAGTCAGACATTACCATTCCCTTAAAGCCCCATTCGTCGCGCAAAATTGACTGAATTTGTTCAAATTCGGTGCAGCATCTTCTCTGGTTTATAAGATTATAGCTACTCATAACACACCAAGGCTGTGATTCTCTGACACATATTTCAAATCCACGGAAATATATTTCGCGAAGGGCACGTTCAGAAACGCGACTATCACTGTATTTGCGGTTAACTTCCTTATTGTTACAGGCAAAATGCTTTGCAGTAGCGGCAATATTTACGCTTTGAATTCCGTTCACCTTTGCGGCGGCAAACATTCCCGAAACCAGAGGGTCTTCGCTGAAATATTCAAAGTTTCTGCCACAAAGCGGATTTCGATGTATATTAAGCGCGGGTGTAAGCCAAATTGCAAGTCCGTTCTCTTTAGCTTCCAATCCCCCCGCCTTTCCTATTTCATAAGCAAGTTCAGGGTTCCACGTACACGCAATAAGCGTAGCGCACGGCCAAGCGGTTGTAGCTATACCAATGTTTGGAGCAATTCTTATTCCTGCAGGTCCGTCAGCTGTCATAATGGGGGGAATTCCCAATCTGTCAATTCCTCCGATTCCGCACGTATTTGCTACACCTCTGTTTGAAATTCCGCTCATAAGGTGTATAAGCTCGTCATCGGTCAGCTGTGATAAAAATTCATCAAGTGTAATCTTTCCGTTTGCAACGTCTATCAGACAAAACGGTTTATCGCTGTCGGGGGCATTTGAAGTTTTTTTGGGAGGGCAAACATCATCATATTGCTCTATCGGATAAGTTGGAACATCTTCAAAGCTGCCATCGGAAATCATTCTTCTCGGCAGTTTATTGGGAGCGCACTTTTGAGTAAGCTGGTCTGTTACAACATATTTTTCATTAACTTTGTATCGGAAGTCTGCTTCTTTAAGGTTTCGGCAACTGTTTCCTGCGTAAAAAATATATTCTCCCTGTTCAAGCACAAATGCGGACATTTGGAGCTTTCCCGTGTCATCATAGCTCGACATGCTTGATACGTCGAATCTGATTATCAGCTTCTCGCTCTCGTCGGGAGCCAAAAGCTTGGTTTTCTTAAATCCTGCAAGGGAGATTTTGCTCTTTCCAAGAACGCCTTGAGGAGCTGAAAAGTATATCTGAACAACTTCTTTTCCTAAAAATTTACCAAGATTTTTAACCGAAACAGAAACCTCTATTTCATTTCCAATAAGCTTAGCTAAAGGTTTGCTAATTTCAAAATCCGTATAAGAAAGACCGTACCCAAAAGGGTAATTGACTCTATCGGCAACGTTAGGGATAGTTTCAAAATAGCGGTATCCTACGTATATATCCTCGTAATAGCAAACGTAATCGTCGCTATCGTTAAACGTATCGGCGGAAGGGTAGTCGGAAAAATCTTTTGCAAAAGTATCCGTAAGTTTTCCCGATGGGTTTACGTCACCGCAAAGTATGTCGGCAATTGCAAGTCCGCCCTCCATCCCCGCTTGCCAACCAAGGATCGCTCCGTCAATTTTGGGATTGTTTTTTATCCAGGAAACGTCAATCATTCCGCCTATATTAAGAACAACAACGCTATGGTCAAAGGCTGCGGTGACGTCGTCAACCATTTTTTGTTCAATATCAGTCAGGTAGAAATCGCCTTTTTCTGCAAAGCGGTCGCGGTTTTCGGCAGAAAAACGATGTATTGTAATAATTGCCACGTCGGAGTTATTTGCGGCATTGTCTATAAGTTCAGAGGGAATTTCAATTTCGGAGAAAATTTTACTTCCGCCATGTTCCGAGAGAAGCGGAATAGCATAATCGTAATAATATTTGGTTAAAGGCTCGTAAACCAATATTTTTGGTTTCTTTTGCATAAAGCCTTCGTAGAGGTTGCGGACGTAATCGCAGTAAACCATACCGCTTCCGCCGCCGCCCTTAACGTAGTCAATACTGCCGATGCCGAAAAGTGCTACGGTAGTATTGTTTTTTAGGGGAAGAATTCCGTTGTTTTCGAGCAACACCATACCTTCGGCAGCAACTTTTCTTGAAAGCTCGATATGTTCTTTGCAACCGGTAATTCGTCTGCCGTTTTCACCTATGTTTGTCGTAAGATTATACTTGTATCTTGCCCATTTCTCCGATTTAACCTTATTGTTGTTGCGCATAATGTTCATAAAAACTCTCCTGAATTTTTAATTGCATTTTAAGATTAGTTTTTATTATTTTAACACAGATTACAAAAAAAGTAAATCTCTAAAAATGTACATAAAACATTGTCATTAATAGTTTTTGCGGTTTCCAAAGGAGCTTTTTTCAAAAAGCACCTTTGGTGTGGGTTCGGGAGCGAAGAAGCTGACATTCTGTGTCTTTTTTACGCGCGGAGCGCGTAATTCTCGGCTCCATCTGACGAGGTAGCGAAGCGGCGGCGAGGGAGTGAATGACATCACGGTGTGATGTCAGAGCCGAGCCGTGACCGAACCGCAGTAGACGCTGTCAAAAACGAAGTTTTGACTGAGGGAGAGAAGAACAGGCGGTTTAATTAAATAATACTGTCCGTTTTTAGAAAAATTCTAACTTTTTTGATGCATCTACCTCGTTTTTTTCTTTTTAATAAAACTTAAACATTTTAAAAACATCACAAAAACATTGACAGGATATAATTTGCCTGTACGGTGAGGAAAGCGGTAAAACGCTTACAAAGATTTTTTGATATTAACAAAACTCAAACAATTCTCAAAACTTTTTAAAACATCATTAAAATATAATATGCTTGTAAAAGCAGGAAAGAGGTTAGTATTATGAATAAAAATGATCAGGATTATCTCGTTAGAAAGATTCGCACACAGTACACTGAAAAGGAACATACCGCTCTTGACGAACTTAAAGAATTAGATACCAAGGTTAAGCGTCCTGCCAATGTATTTGCATATGTTTTTGGCAGCATCAGCGCAATTATAATGGGTAGCGGTATGAGTCTTGTAATGACCGATATTGCCGAAATCGTAGGTATAAAAAATCCAATGCTTTACGGTATTGTAATCGGTCTTGTGGGTATGTTTATGGCAATCATCAATTATCCCATATATAAAGGGATTCTCGGCTCACGTCGTAAAAAATATGCAGAAAAAATTATTGCACTCAGTGACAAAATTATGAAAGGTTAAGGGTGAAATATAATGGCAGGATTTTTCAAGAAAGCATTTCAGGATATGAAGGAATCTGCAAAAGCGCAGCACGAGGTTGACAAGGCTAATTTTGAAGCAGCAAAAGCTGAGGCAAAAGCAAATTTTGAGGAAAACAGAGGTTACAATACCTTTGCGAAGGCAAAGGCTGATGCTAAGAAAAACTGGGATGATGCACATATGACTCCCGCAGAAAGAGCTGCAAGGATGCAAGAAGAACGTGACGAGCAGATTGCAGCCGCAAAGGCAAGAACTGCAGCTGCTAACGAACGTTATGAAGCCGCAAAAAAGAAATAAATTATTAAGCACAAGCGAGATACCGAGCGGTATCTCGCTTGTGCTTAATATCAACATCTTTTAAGATAATATTGTTTATTATGAAAGAATGTATCATTAAACAAATATATATTTTTTTTAAGAAAAATATAAAACGCAAACAAAACTTTAACATTTGAGTGTTACACTGTATAATAGAATAGAGTAATTTGCGGAGGTACATATATGTTTAAGATATTAGTTGTAGAAGATGACAAGGAACTGAATAGAACAGTCTGTTCCTTTCTGAATCATAGCGGATATGAAGCGACCGGATGTCTTAACGGAAATGAAGCATACGATGCACTCTATGATAATATGTTCGACCTTATCGTATCTGATATTATGATGCCCGGTGTTGACGGCTTTGAGTTTGCAAGAAACGTACGTGAGTTCAATGAGGATATTCCTATTCTGTTTATGACCGCACGTGACGATATTGCTTCAAAGCAAAGAGGCTTTCGTATAGGAGTGGACGATTATATGGTTAAGCCTATCGACCTTGATGAACTATTTTTGCGAATCGGCGCACTTCTTCGCCGAGCTAAGATTGCATCCAGCCGTAAACTTGAAATCGGCAGCTTTGTAATGGATGCCGATGAACACACCGCATATTTAGATGATGAGGAAATCTCCCTTACCAACCGCGAATTCAGCATCCTCTATAAATTGCTGAGCTACCCCAAAAAGACGTTTACAAGAACTCAGCTTATGGATGAATTTTGGGATGCCGACACCGAAACGGCGCCCAGAGCTGTGGATGTATATATGACAAAGCTTCGTACCAAGCTATCAAATTGCGAGGATTTTGAAATTAAGACCGTTCACGGACTTGGCTATAAGGCGGTGATCAAGTGAAGAAACTGACCTTTCGAAACGTATTGCGGACGATCAGTAATTTTCTCGTGTTTTTTCTAACCATAGGATTTGCTGTATCTTGCTGTATGATGCTGTTTCTAAACACCTTGGCAGATTCGATGGGGCTGACCTTTACTGCTACAAACATTGCCTCTGCTGCAAAAATCACATTTATCAATGTGCTGTTACTTACATTTATTTTTGCAACGATTGACTATGTCCGAAGGAAAATCAATATTGACCGTCCCGTTAAGGTGATTACCAATACCACAGAGAAGATTATGAGGGGCGATTTTACCGCTCGTATCCCCAACATGCACGGTGCCGGTATGGAAGGATTTAATCAGATTGGTACAGCAGTGAATTCTATGGCACAGGAGCTGTCCGGTATTGAAACTCTGCGAACCGATTTTGTTGCCAACGTGTCACACGAGATGAAAACCCCTCTTGCTGTGATGCAGAATTACGGAACATTATTGCAGACTCCGCAGCTCAGTGAAGAAAAGCGTATGGAGTACGCTAAGGGTGTGACCGATGCTTCTCGCCGTTTGGCAGAGATGATGACTAATATTCTGAAGCTTAACCGCCTTGAAAATCAGCAAATTTTTCCTGAAACCACCAAGTTTGATTTGGGTGAACAGCTTTGCGAATGTCTTTTGCAGTTTGAAAATGTCTGGGAAAAGAAAAAGATTGAAATTGACACTGACATTACAGAGGATATTAAAGTAGAAGCTGATGCAGAGCTTCTCTCGCTTGTTTGGAATAATCTGTTTTCCAATGCTTTTAAATTCACCGAGAATGGCGGAACTGTGTCTTTGAGCCTTACCGCAACAGATCACCACGCCATTGTGAAAGTAACCGATACCGGATGCGGTATGACGCGTGAGGTCGGTGCACATATATTTGAAAAATTCTATCAAGGTGATACTTCTCATTCTGTTCAGGGTAATGGACTTGGACTTGCTTTAGTTAAGAGAGTTGTTGATATTATGCAGGGCGAAATCAGCGTAGAAAGTGTTGTTGGCAAAGGTTCTACCTTCACCGTGAAGATACGGAGGGCTTGATATGGACTGGAAAAATCTTGGAAAGATATTACTCTTTCCACATATCGCTATTATGATCATATTGCTTCCGATTGCTACTGTGTTTTTAGTGTATTCTATGGTGTTTTTAGGGACTGAGTCAGTTGCCGCCATTATTTCATATGTGCTTGCCGCTTATACATTAACGGTATGGTGCTTTAAGATACCGTATCTAATTAAGTTTTTCAAGACGTTTAAAAACGAAAACAAGTATGCAAGGCTTTGGCAAAACGATACAAGACTCAGAGTAAATGTTTCACTGTACGGAACGTTGATTTTTAATACCGCATACGCTTTGTTGCAGCTTGGAATGGGATTCTGGCACCATACGTTTTGGTTTTATTCCTTGGCGGGTTATTATATCTCACTTGCTGTTATGCGATTCTTTTTGGTGCGTCACACAAGGAAACACAACCCCGGAGAGAAGATGCTTGATGAGCTTCGTAAATACCGTGCCTGCGGTATTGTGTTTCTCATTATGAACTTAGTGCTCGCACTAATAATCTTCTTTATGGTGTATTGGAACAGAACGTTTAATCACCATGAAATCACTACCATAGCATTGGCGGCATATACATTTACTTCGTTGACAATTGCTATTATAAATACGGTGAAATATCGAAAATATAACAGTCCTGTTTATTCTGCTTCAAAAGCGATCAGTCTTGCATCGGCGTGTGTGTCCATGCTGACTCTCGAATCGACAATGCTGACAACCTTTGGTGACGGAACAATGAGCTTAACGGGACGGCGAATTTTACTTGGTATATCCGGTGGCGTAATATCCGTATTTATCATTGCTATGGCAATTTATATGATCATACAGGGAACGAAAAAGATGAAGCTGTTAAAGACAGTTAAGGAGTAACAAAATGGAAAACAAAGAAAAGTTTAATTATACCTATTCCGCAAAGGAGCAGGAGGAAATAAAGGAAATTCGTAAAAAATATGCCTCCCCCGAAGAAACCGAGGACAAGATGGCACAGCTTCGCCGTCTGGATGCTGCCGTGACACAAAAAGCAACAAGGGTTTCTCTTGTGTTCGGTATTATCGGTGCTTTGATTTTAGGAATGGGAATGAGCCTTGCTATGACCGAGATTGGAAAAGTGATCGGGCTTAACGGTGGAATGGCTATGCTGGTTGGAATTGTTATCGGCGTTATTGGTATTGTGCTTGTGTGTTTGGCTTACCCGATATATAACCGCATAGTTAAGAAAGAGCGAGAAAAGATTGCTCCCGAAATTATCAGACTTACAGATGAATTAATGAAATAATGTAATGTTTGTTTCTCTGAAAAGACAGAAACAAACATTAATATTCGAATATTTTATCTAGGGTCTAAAGGTTATTTCTTCCAAAATAACAAAGAGTTTATAATTGGTTTATATCTTATGTTTATATAGACGACCTCATCCGCCGCGCCGTGTTATGTAATTAACAAAAAATAATAATTAACCGCGGCACGCCACCTTCTCCCACCGGAGAAGGCTCAAAATCAGTGCGGTTTCTTTAAAATTAATCATATTTAATGAATGTATATTTTTTGAAAATAAAGGCAAGAATTTTTACTTTGCGCCTTCTCCGGTGGGAGAAGGTGGCTCGGCAGTACACAAATAAACGACATAATTATATTCTGTTGCCGAGACGGATGAGGTCGTGTCTATGCAAATTCTAATTTTGGGGAAGAGTGTCACAAAGCGAATATGGAGTGTTCGCATGTTATTCTTGCGCGTATGCCGCGAAGTATTCCGAACACTATAATCGGGCAACAACACCTAAATCTGTAGGGTGAATTTTTGTGTCTGCACGAAAAACTAAAATAAATAAAAAACAGCGGAGTGAAAATTACTTCGCTGCGCAATATATGTTTTTTTATAATTAATGTTGAGAAGCTATATTGTATTATGCGCGTAAATATGGTATAATAATACAACAATAAAATAAAGGAGATTACAATGGAACAAACAATTTATCTATCTCTTTCTCTTGTAGCCATTGCAGCAGTAATTACTTTGTGTTTCGTATTCGTGCTGTTTCACAAGGTATCTCGCCTGAAAATCGGAGACAAGAGAGTCGAGGAAATTCAGAACTACATTCATAGTGGGGCTATGACATTCCTTTCTCGCGAATACAAGCTCATCATTCCTTTCGTTTTGGGTGTAGGCGCATTGCTCGCAATACTTGGCTTCATACCCGCTCTTAAAGGTGCTGAAGGCATTGGTTGGCAGGCGGCAATTTGCTTTATAGTTGGCGCGTGCTTCTCTGCTACAGCCGGCTGGATTGGTATGTCGATTGCTACCAAAGCAAATGCAAGAACTGCCATAAAAGCTAAGGAAGAGGGAATGTCCGGTGCGCTGAAGGTTGCATTCAGCGGCGGAGCTGTGTTAGGCCTTTCTGTTGCCGGCTTTGGCTTGCTTGGATTGGTTGGTATTTTTTTGGTCGTTTATTTGATCACAAATGATGTTCACGCGCCTGTACAGATATTGACCGGATATAGCCTTGGATGCTCTTTGATTGCTCTGTTTGCTCGTGTTGGCGGTGGTATCTACACCAAGGCCGCCGATGTTGGCGCTGACTTGGTTGGCAAGTTGGAGGCAGGTATCCCCGAGGATGACCCCCGCAATCCCGCTACGATTGCCGATAACGTGGGCGATAACGTAGGCGACATTGCCGGTATGGGCTCTGACCTCACCGAGTCTTATGTTGGTTCTATTATCTCTTGTCTTACTATGGCGCTCTTTACAGGCCTTTCCTTTAAACACATTTTGTTTCCTATTCTCATTTGCGGCATCGGAATTTTGGCGTCTGTGATCTCTGTTATGATCGTCCGCGCTCGCAATTGGAAGGATCCCCATAAGGCGCTTAATATTTCTACATACATTGCTACTACTATTGTTGTAGTTGCATCGATTTTGCTTTCGATATTCTATTTGGGTGAGTATAAGTATATGTTCTGCGTTATAGTCGGACTTGTTGCCGGTATTGGCGTAGGCTTTGTTGCGGAACTGTACACCTCTGACAAATTTGCTTCTGTTAAGGCAATCGCAAAAGAGTCCCAAACCGGACACGGCACAAATATTATTGCAGGCCTTGGAGTAGGTATGCGCTCAACCTGGCTGACTATTGCATGCCTGGGTGCAGCAATTGCGTTGGCGTATTTCTTTGGCGATTCTTATGGAATTGCACTTGCAGCGGTAGGTATGCTTTGTACGGTAGGTATTACCGTATCGGTTGACGGCTACGGTCCGATTTCCGATAACGCCGGCGGTATTGCCGAAATGTCGGGTATGCCCGGCGAGGTTCGCAGTATCACTGATAAGCTGGATGCTGTTGGAAACACGACAGCTGCTATCGGAAAGGGCTTCTGCATCGGTTCTGCCACTTTGACATCTCTTGCGTTTATCGTTTCCTTTATAGAGGCGGTAAAGGTACATGTTGCTGATTTCAGTATTTCTTTAAGTGACCCCTGCGTACTGGTTGGCTTGCTTATCGGTGCAATGCTTCCGTATCTGTTCAGCGCTATGACTATTGGCTCTGTGGGCAGAGCTGCCAACAAGATGGTAGAAGAGGTTCGCGCGCAGTTTGAAAATGATCCGGATATTCTTACCGGTAACAGCGTTCCGGACTACAACCGCTGTATTGATATATCCACAAAAGCCTCTCTGCGCGAAATGATAGCCCCCGGTCTACTGGCGATCCTGGCTCCGGCTGCCGTAGGTCTTGTGCTCGGTGCTACAGGTCTGGGTGGTATGCTGATTGGTGGTTTGGTATCTGCAATTATGCTGGCTGTATTTATGGCGAATGCGGGCGGCGCGTGGGATAACGCGAAAAAATATGTGGAAGCAGGCAACTTTGGTGGCAAGGGAAGTGAAACCCATAAAGCTTCCATTACCGGCGATACTGTTGGAGACCCGCTTAAGGATACTGCAGGCCCGGCGATGGACATTCTTATTAAGCTTATGTCTGTCATTTCTTTGATTTTGGTACCCGTTCTGGTTGAACTGACACCCGTTTGGGATATCATTGTAGCTTTTTTTGAAAAGATCTAAAGCTTTATAATTTAAAAAACAGACAATAACCGCGGAGCGATATCACTTCGCGGTTATTGTGTGCAAGTAATAAACTTTAACTTTATGCTTAACCAAAAAAGTAAAGTGCACAGTATAAATCTCCTTGTTTTACAGATAATAGTATCACAATTTGAAAATTTTGTGTAGGGGCTGGCGTCCCCGACAGCCCGTAAGGGTATGCGAAAATTAACGGACAGTCGAGGACGCCTGTCCCTACGAAAGTGATAAAGGAGATTTATATATGAAGGCTACAGGAATAGTTCGTAGAATAGAGGAATGCGTTATAATAGGGCAAACCGCCTGAAACCCGCATAAACACTAGGATTTTTGTAAGTTTGACCTATTGAACACAAGGGTGTCAAAAACGGGTTTTGATTGATTTTTATACATAGCAAAAGCGAGGTGAATTTCACCTCGCTTTTGGTTATCTGTCAAAGAACTTTTCTTGTTTTTCAAGAAAGCGTTGTCGTTCAGCATCGCTTAAATTATTAAACTTAGTAAGAACTTTTGATATTTTTTTATTTTTTGTCAAACGTTTAACCCGACTCACTTGTATCGGATATGTAAATAGAGTTAGAAAAAATCCGTTTCCAAGAACATCGGCAAAAGCAAACGTTTTGGCGAATTTGAGTACATCTTTTCGATTGGTTTCGTAAGCGTCGGTTAATTTGTAATATTCATTAAAATTGGCTACTTCAAAAAACATATAACACATCGGAACTAATTCTAATATGTCAAATTTGTCAAACGTTCCAAAAACATAGTTCTGCAAAGTGATATCCAAACGGTCACCATCTTGTAAACCCTTAATATGATAATTACAACCAACGCGCAGAATCATCTTATCCAGAGAATTCATCAAAAAGCCGGTAGCCTTTTTGGCAAGCTTATCTTTCCAATCATTTTCCTCAATTTCGTTTAAAGCCGATTTTATATCTGATGTTATTGGAACAAGAGATAGAGAAAACTCATTATCAAAAACTTCTGCTATGATTGAAGAAGTCATCCCTTCCTCGCATAAAGCCGAAATATAATAATATCGCTCGCCGTGAGAATCAGATATTTTTATTTTGCAGTCGTAAATACTCTCTTTTAGCACAAGGGAAATTTTCATCAAATCACCACCTTAAATTTATTATATCACAACTAACTCAAAAAGTAAATTCACGCAGTATAAATCTCCTCAAATTACAGATAATAACAACACAATTTGTAAATTAAGGAGAAATGTATATATGAAAGCAACTGGAATTGTGAGAAGAATAGAGGCTCGTGTTATAATAACACAAAAGTGCGGCAAAGCCTTATAAATACTGGGTTTTCGGGCGATTTTTGAAGAAAAATTTATGACGAAAAACAGCACATTTTGTCCTTTACATAGCAAAAGCAAGGTGAAATTCACCTCGCTTTTGAATTAATCACTCAATCCGATTTTTCTCATTATTTTCTTATGTTCTTTCATTAGAAATTTCGATAATTCTTCTTTCGAACGCAACGGGGGATTCTGGGTGTTGCAATCAAGCAAATTATCATAATTAAAGCCTGCAAGAGTTAAGCGTACCTTTTCTTCAAAGAAGTCCCCAAATGCATCAAACAATTCGAAATTGAATGAAGATGTATTCAAATAATTCTTTTTGTTAAATAAATCCCAAAAACGTTTGCACTCAGATAAAAGAGTTGTTTTTTCAATAGATTGTTCGCTTCCATTTTTGGAAATGCGAAAACTATATGCAAACAAATTAAATGTATATGTCCATCCTATTGTTTCAATGCTGTTTCCTTCTATACTTGCATATCGCAAATATTTTGGTAGAAAGCCACACGCTGTTAATTGATCGAGTGTAGGTTTTTTGTCACTTATATAATCGTAGAATGCATACACACTATGCTCGTCAAAAATGCCGCTGACATATTGGGAATGTTGCATTTTTTCGGTACCTACACAAAGGATAGCGATATATTTGTTATACGCTTCGTATGGTGGGCAAAGCTCTTTTGGTAGCTTATCTGCGATTTTATCTAAATACACAAATGGATATTCACAGACTTCAATATTATAAACAGTTTCGGCATACTCATAATCCTTATTGCAGGTACGAACAATAATAATGTCACCGGGTTTATGTTTTGGTTTTGCAATCTTGGCTTTTGGAATTTTGATTTTAGGTTGAGGCGTTTTTAACTGGTCAAGTAATTTATCCATTACCACCAATCGTTTTTTGATATCAGCACCTTCCCATTCATCGATGCCTGTATGTGCTTCAAGCAAAGAAGTGGTCTTGTTTTTAATTTCGTCGTTCAAAATACCGTGTTTCCATTGCCAATCGGCAAGTGCAAACCAAAAATCCGCGTAGTCATTGTCTATAATATCGCTATTTACAATATCCGCATATTCTTCTAAAATCAGTTGAGTCCCTTTTTCAATACCTACTAACGGATATACCTCATTACACATATCACGTACATCACTTGATGTATCGTTAGAATATAAAGCAGTACCCCAAGAGCCCATTTGCTCACCTCATTTTTGTATTTTTATTATTATAGCATATTCAAGTCAAAAAGTAAATTAACGCAGTATAAATCTCCTTAAAATACAGATAATAACAACACAATTTGTAATTTAAGGAGAAATGTATATATGAAAGCAACTGGAATAGTTCGTAGAATAGAGGAATATGGTATAATAGGACAAAAGTTGAAAAACCGCGTAAACACTAGGGGTTTCGCTGATTTTTGTCCAACTCAATTTGCACAAAATCCGGTTAAAATCGGTTTTTCGGCGATTTTAGAAAGGAGCAGAATACATTCTAATATGCATTAGAAATACATACTCTGATCAGCCAAAACTAAATATTCAAACTGTCACATTGAAAAGCCGGATGAACAATTTAAGTCATCCGGCTTTCTTTATGCAATCTTAATACCCAAAAACAACGCCTTACACCATCTTAAAACGAAAAACAGTATAATTAAGATAACAAAAGGAAGATAAGGAGAAGCGTTATGGCGGATCTATTACATAAAAAGAGGGGGCTAACCTCGTTTCAAATCATAATACTCGGCTTTGCCGGAGTCATACTTGCGGGTGCATTATTGCTGATGCTCCCCATATCAACTAAAGGCGGTATCGTAACACCGTTTAACGAAGCGTTATTTACCTCAACCTCGGCAGTGTGTGTTACAGGACTTGTAGTTCAGGATACTGCAACCTATTGGTCGGTGTTCGGGCAATGCGTTATTTTGGCGCTGATTCAAATTGGGGGCTTAGGCGTCATTACGGTTGCTGCATCCTTTGCTTTGCTTTCCGGAAGGAAGATATCCTTGATGCAACGAAGCACGATGCAGGAAGCTATTGCCGCACCAAAGGT
>SVQI01000015.1 GCA_015065455.1 Oscillospiraceae bacterium
CTTTTATTCACTCCCTCGCCGCCGCTTCGCTACCTCGTCAGATGGAGCCGAGAATTACGCGCTTCGCGCGTAAAAAGCACAAAATGTTAGGAGCTTCGCTCCCGAACCCACACAAGAGGAGCACTTTTGAAAAAGTGCCCTCTTGACTCCCTCAAAACTTTAACTAAAATAAACTTTTATTATTTTTTTATATTATTTTTTAAAAATAATATTTTATTTGCGCTTTTTGAAAAAAGCTCCTTTGGAATCCGCAAAAACTTTTAATAAAAAACAATCAGGGTGTTGGCAATTTTGCCGACACCCTATCTTTTTTATTAATTATTTATCAAGCCCTTGCGCAATATTTTTCGTTATCTCACTGTCGTGGCTCATAAAGGTTGCAAGAATATAGTTCGAAACATACATTCCCTTGGTCGTAAACGAATAATGTCCGTTTTTATGCTCCATAAATCCGTTTTCAACGTAGAGCTTAAGCTCTTTTTCAAACATTTCTCCGAAATCCTTGTCAAACAGCTCTTTGAATTCATTTACGTTTATACCCTCGGAAAGACGAAGCTTCAACATAATATATTCATCAATTCTCTCCTCGGGAGAAACCGTATAGTTTTCTTCAAGAATGTCAATTCCCGCGTCAACGTATTCAAGCGCGTCCATAAACATATCCACGCTTCTCTTGTACGAAAAACGCTGATTGTCAAAATATGAATGCGCCGAAGGTCCAATACCGAGGTATTCTTCACAGTTCCAATACTTGAGATTATGTCTGCTCTTGTAGCCGTCTTTAGCAAAATTGCTTATCTCATACTGCCAATAACCTCTGAATGCAAGGTAATCAACAGCGTATTTGTACATTTCGTATTCTGTATCCTCGTCGGGAAGATTAAGTCTGCTCTTCTTTTCAAAGAAGGGTGTTCCCTCTTCTATTTTCAAACCGTAGAGAGAAATGTGCTTGGGTTGAAGGTCGCACACCTGCTCAAGCGTATATCCCAACGAATACTGTGTCTGTCCGGGAATTCCGTACATCAAATCAATGTTTATATTGTCAAATCCGGCTTTCTTTGCCATCTCGTAGCTTTCTACAAATTCATCAAAAGTATGAATTCTTGAAAGTCCGCCAAGCTCCTCGTCACTGGCACTCTGAAGACCAAAGCTCAGACGGTTAACACCTGCTTTGCGATATCTTTTCAGCATCTTCAGATCTACCGTCGCGGGATTTGCTTCCATTGTAAACTCAACGTTAGGTGAAACGTTAAAGTTTCTGTATATTCCCGTTATAATTTCAAGCATTCTCTTAACAGGAAGAACGGTGGGCGTTCCGCCGCCTATATAAATTGTGTCGATTTCATATTCTGCAGTCTTTTCAGCATAGTCTTCCATCTGCAAAAGTATGGTATCTGTAAATCTTACGTAATCTTGGAATTTTGTTATCGAATAGAAATCGCAATAATCACACTTGTGTTCACAAAACGGAATGTGAATATAAAGTCCAAGTCTTTTCTCCATATCTTTCCCCTCTGTTTTTTCGCATATTTTTAAAAGTATTATTCGTCGTCAAGCTTAAGTACAGCCATAAATGCTTCAGGTGTAACTTCGACCGTACCCAGAGTACGCATCTTCTTTTTACCCTCTTTTTGCTTTTCAAGAAGCTTCTTCTTTCTGGTAATATCACCGCCGTAGCACTTTGCAAGAACGTCCTTGCGCAATGCCTTTACAGTTTCTCTGGCAATAACTCTTCCCCCTATTGCCGCCTGTATTGGCACCTCAAACAACTGACGCGGTATGTTATCTTTGAGCTTTTCGCAAATCTTTCTGCCTCTTGCGTACGCCTTTTCCTCGTGAACAATAAACGAAAGCGCGTCCACAACGTCACCATTAAGCAATATATCGAGCTTAACCAATTTGCTGGGTACGTATTCGGAAATTTCATAGTCAAGCGAAGCATATCCCTTACTTCTGCTCTTCAAAGCATCGAAAAAGTCATAGATTATTTCATTCAAGGGCAGTCTGTAATGAAGCTCCGCTCTTGTGGTGTCGATGTATGTCATATCAATAAAGACGCCTCGTCTGTCCTGACACAGCTCCATAATTCCGCCTATATAATCAGACGGCGTAATTATACTGGCCTTAACCATAGGCTCGTATGCCGTTTCTATCTCGTCGGTCAACGGATAGTTTGCGGGGTTGTCAATAAATACTGTCTCCCCGTCTTTTTTGTCAATTTTATAGATAACGCTGGGCGCTGTGGTAATAAGGTCGAGGTTAAATTCGCGCTCGATTCTTTCCTCAATTATCTCCATATGCAAGAGTCCAAGGAAGCCGCATCTGAAACCAAAGCCCAATGCCGCTGACGTTTCAGGCTCAAAGGTCAATGCTGCATCATTAAGTCGGAGCTTTTCAAGTGCATCGCGCAAATCTCCGTACTTTGCTCCATCAGCAGGATAAATACCCGCGTATACCATAGGAACAGCTTTTTTAAATCCGGGAAGCGCTGTATCAATTCCGTTTTCGGCATTTGTAACAGTATCACCGACACGCGTATCCGATACGTTTTTGATGCTTGCGGTAATATATCCAACGTCGCCTGCCGCAAGATACTCCGTTTTTGCAAGACCGAAGGGTGACATATTACCAACGTCAACAACAGTAAATCTTGCGCCCGTTCCCATCATATATATATCGTCACCGCTTTTTATCTGTCCGTCAAAAACTCTTATATAAACGACTACTCCGAGATATGAGTCGTAATATGAGTCGAAAATCAAAGCTTTAAGCGGTTTGTCAACGTCTCCCTTAGGACAGGGGATATCGCTGACAATTTTGTCAAGCACCTTATCAATGTTAAGTCCGCTCTTTGCGGAAATAGCAGGACAGTCCTCTGCAGGAATACCGATTACGTCCTCAATTTCTTTTCTTACTCTGTCGGGGTCAGCCGCAGGCAAGTCCATTTTGTTTATTACGGGGACTATTTCAAGGTCGGCGTCAACGGCAAGATAGGCGTTTGCAAGTGTCTGCGCCTGTATTCCCTGCGTTGAGTCAACAACAAGCAATGCTCCGTCGCACGCGTTAAGTGAACGCGATACTTCGTAGTTAAAGTCAACGTGCCCGGGAGTGTCAATCAAATTTAAAACGTATTCCTGACCGTCGGGCGCTTTATAATCAAGCTTGACGGCGCGCGCTTTGATGGTTATACCCCTTTCTCTTTCGAGGTCCATATTGTCAAGAAGCTGTTCTTCCATTTCTCTTTTGGTAACAGCCTGAGTATACTCAAGTATTCTGTCGGCAAGAGTTGATTTGCCATGGTCTATGTGAGCAACTATCGAAAAATTTCTGATATTCTTTTGTCTGTCGTTCGTTATTGACATACACTTTCTCCATTATAATAATACTTATTTAATTATAGACCATTATCACCATTAAATCAAGTACATTTTTAAAAAAACGGGCGGGGCAAGATATACCACCCTACCAAATTAGGCAATACCACTTTTGCAAACCAAGGGGGGTACCGATGGAGGAACGCCCTCGGCCGTTTGAAAGAGAGGGGTCGAGGGGAGGGGAGGAATCGAAATCCCCACCCGCGAACCCCAAAAACTTACTTCGTGCGTTTCGGGGAACCCCGGCGCCCCTATATGCCTTCTTTGGTTACTTTCTTGGCACGCAAGAAAGTAACGTAAAAAAAGAAAAGCCATTATTATTAAAACAAATAATACGTCTTATAAGCGGGACATCTCATAGAACTTGCATTAAACTTGACCTCCATCTGAGAAGATAAAATTATGCGTGTTCGATTGTCATCCTTGAGCAAGCCGCCGCGAGATTCTTCGCTACGTTCGAGAATGACAACGCGGCGGCGCAGCGAAGGATCCCGAACACGCAATTTAACGCGCTCCCAAACCCACACAAAAGGAGCGCTTTTAAAAAAGCGCCCTCTTGACTCCCCCAAAACTTTTAATAAAAAATTTCATATCATTTTTTTAAAAATAATATTTTAATTGCGCTTTTTGAAAAAAACGCCTTTGGAAACCGCAAAAACTTTAATAAAAAGCCCGTACTGCTTTTTCAGTACAGGCTTTTTTGTTTGATTATTCTTTTTTCCAGACAAAACTTCCAGAGAGAAACACTGTTTTTTCTTTAAAAACGGTAAGAAGCCCTCCGTCTGTATGCCCTATTTTTTCTGTTCCGTCTTCCGTTTCAATTTTACAATCACACGGTTTTACCGACGTAATAAACGGAATGTGACCCGCCATAACTGCCAACTCACCCTCCGTTCCGCGAACAACAAGACTGACTGCCTCGCCGTCAAACAAATCTCCGTCGGGAGACGTTATTTTAAGCAGAAACGTATTCATCTTGACAGTTTCCTCGCTTTTTCAACAGCCTCGTCAATCGTTCCAACAAACAAAAATGCAGACTCGGGAAGTTCATCGTGCTTACCCTCTATTATTTCCCTAAATCCGCGTATCGTTTCAGAAAGCGGTACGTAAGCTCCCTTTATACCTGTAAACTTCTCCGATACGTCAAATGGCTGTGAAAGAAATCTCTGTATTTTTCTTGCTCTGCCGACAAGCATTTTATCTTCATCGGAAAGCTCATCCATACCCATTATCGCAATAATATCCATAAGCTCTACGTATCTCTGCAAGATTCTCTGAACCTCTCTTGCCACACCGTAATGTTCTTCCCCTAATATATCGGGTGAAAGAATACGGCTCGTTGATTCAAGCGGGTCAACAGCAGGATATATACCCTGAGATGCAATATTTCTCGACAACACCGTCGTGGCATCAAGGTGCGCAAACGTCGTAGCGGGAGCAGGGTCTGTCAAGTCATCCGCAGGAACGTAAACCGCCTGTATAGACGTAATTGAACCGTCTTTAGTTGACGTAATTCTTTCCTGCAAGGTTCCCATTTCGTTAGCCAACGTAGGTTGATATCCAACCGCACTGGGCATACGTCCGAGAAGTGCCGATACCTCACTTCCTGCCTGTGTAAATCTGAAAATATTATCAATAAAAAGCAAAACGTCCTGCTTTTCTTCATCTCTGAAATATTCAGCCATAGTAAGTCCCGACAAGGCAACTCTCATTCTTGCGCCGGGGGGCTCGTTCATCTGTCCGTATACCAAGGTCGTATTGGAAAGAACGCCCGACTCCTTCATTTCGTTATAAAGATCGTTACCCTCACGGGTTCTCTCACCAACACCCGTAAACACAGAGAGTCCGCCGTGTTGTTTTGCAATATTGTTGATAAGCTCCATTATCAATACCGTCTTACCAACGCCTGCGCCTCCAAAAAGACCTATCTTACCGCCCTTGGAATACGGACATATAAGGTCAATAACCTTAATTCCCGTTTCAAGAATTTCAGTCGACGTCGAAAGCTCGCTATAACTTGGAGCCGTTCTGTGAATATTCCATCTATCCTTATCGTCTTCAAAGGGTTTATTGTCAACAACGTCTCCCAGAACGTTAAAAATTCTTCCGAGAGTCTGTCTTCCTACGGGTACGCTTATAGGTTTACCGGTATCGTTTACCGGTGTACCTCTTTTTAATCCGTCTGTAGATGACATAGCAATACAGCGCACTACGTTGTCGCCTATATGCTGAGCAACCTCAACGGTCAAAGTCTTTTCCCCGTTTTTCATCGTCAGCGCATTATATATTGAAGGCAAAAATCCCTCTTCAAAGCAAACGTCAACAACAGGACCCATTACCTGTGATACGCTTCCTTTTGCTGTATCTGACATACTCAATCTCCTTTTTCTAAATCTCTCAGGTTACTATATTCCGCTGCCCGCAACAATTTCGGTAATTTCCTGCGTAATCGCTCCCTGACGGGCACGGTTATATTCAAGACCAAGTCTTTCAAGCATTTCCTGTGCATTTTTGTCAGCGTTATCCATAGCCACCCTACGAGCCGCAATTTCACAAGCAAAGCTTTCTTTTACACAAGATACTATCATTCCCGATACGTATTCAGGCACGACAGCATTAAGTACAGTTTCCGCATCAGGTTCAAATATTGCGCTCTCTGTTTTAAGCTTTTCGCTCTTTCTATCCAAAGGAAGCACCCATCTGACCTCAGCTTCCTGCGACATAAGCGAAATATATTTCGTACATACAATTCCAAACTTATCAATTTTTCCGCCAACAAAGTCAGAACAGACTTCATTTGCTATATTCATAGCATCGGAAAAACTAAACTTCTCAGCACTCACGTACTTTCCGCCGTATTTTTCACAGGCGCGTTTACCGACCGCGATAATCTCTGCATTTTGATATTCGCGCATTAAACGAAAAATATTCGCATTATATCCGCCGGCAAGTCCTCTGTCACCAGCAATAACTACCAAACGGATTTTATCACCCGTTCTTTTTTTCATATACGGGTTGTTTCTGCAATCCTCATACGATGAAAGCTGTTCAGCAACCTCGTTAAAAGCCTCCGCATACTCGTTGCCCTTTATCATAGACTCCGTAGCGCGTCTTATTTTAGACGACGCAACCAAACCCATAGCCTTCGTCAGATGGAGAGTGGAATTTACACTCTTAATCCTTGTTCTGAGTTGCTTTATATCAGCGCTCATAATTCACCCTCTTCAGTTCATTAAGAGCTGTCTTCAGTTCTTCTATATCAGACTCTTCCCAAAATCCCGCTTCAATTCGGTTCAAAAATGAGCTGTATTTATTTTCAAGCAAAGCATAAAGGGAATTTTCGTATTCCTTAACTTTTTTTACAGGTACTTCATTCAAGTAACCGTTTATGACAGCATAAACGATAGCAACCTGACAACCAACCTTAACAGGCGCATTTCTTCCCTGCTTCAAAACCTCAACAATTCTTTCTCCAAGCGCAAGTCTCGCCTTCGTATCAGCGTCAAGGTCGCTTCCAAACTGAGCAAATGCTTGTAATTCTCGATACTGAGAATACAAAAGCTTAAGCTCGCCCGATACTTTTTTCATACCCTTAAGCTGAGCTGAACCTCCTACACGGCTTACCGAAATACCGGGGTTAATCGCCGGCATAACACCTGCATGGAAAAGCTCGGTCTCCAAAAATATCTGTCCGTCTGTTATTGAGATAACATTAGTCGGAATATAAGCAGAAACGTCACCCGCCTGAGTTTCAATTATGGGAAGAGCAGTTATTGAACCTCCTCCGTATTCTGGTGCAACGCACGCCGCACGCTCCAGCAGTCTTGAATGGAGATAAAAAACATCTCCTGGATATGCTTCTCTGCCGGGGGGACGTCTGATAAGCAAAGATAAGGCTCTGTAAGCAACCGCGTGCTTTGATAAATCGTCGTAAATAATAAGCACGTCTTTTCCTTGCTCTCTGAAATATTCCGCCATAGCGCAACCCGAATATGGTGCTACGTATTGAAGCGGAGCCGACTCTGATGCAGTTGCAGATACGATTATCGTATAGTCCATAGCTCCCGCCTTTGTAAGCTCATTTGCAAGCTGTACAACTGAACTGTTCTTCTGCCCAATGGCTACGTAAATACATAATACACCTGTATTCTTCTGATTAATTATCGTATCAATAACGATTTCCGTTTTACCGGTCTGTCTGTCTCCGATAATAAGCTCTCTCTGTCCTCTGCCTATTGGAATCATACTGTCAATAGCCTTAATTCCGGTTTGAAGCGGAACGGATACACTTTTTCTTTCAATAATACCGGGCGCTTCAGCTTCAATAGGACGGGTTTCGGTCGTTATAATACCGCCTTTACCGTCTATAGCTTCGCCAAGTGCATTCACAACACGTCCAAGCATAGCTTCTCCAACGGGAACTGACAAAATTTTCCCCGTTCTTCTTACGGAAGTACCCTCGCGAACGGTGTTTTTGTCGGACAGCAACGCTACCGATACAGTATCTGTTTCAAGATTCTGCGCCAGTCCTAAGCTTCCGTCTTCGAATTCAAGAAGCTCGCTTGCCATACATTCACGAAGTCCGTAAACACGCGCTATTCCGTCTCCGACAAGAATAACCGTTCCCGTTTCCTTCATTTCTATTTTCGATTTATAGTTTTTTATCTGTTCTTTTATAACACTGCTTATTTCTTCAGGTCTTGTGTTCATCAGTCTATCACTTCCCTTATATCGCGTAAACGTTGACGTAAACTGCCATCCATTATTTTCCCGTCGGCTTCAACGATAATTCCGCCAAGCAATTTTTCATCAACTTCACATTCTAAGTCAACTCTGCCCTTGCAAACAGCTTCAAGTTTTTTTATAAGATTTGCCTTTTGGTCTTCAGTAAGAGATACAGCGCTCGTAACCTTTGCCTTTGATATGTGCCTTAAGGCACCATAAAGTAAGTTGTACTCTTCCACTGACCCAAAAAAGCACGACATTCTTCCTCTCTCGCAAAGCAAATGTAAATACGAAAGAACCTGCTCGGGAACTTTGTCAATAAAAACGTTTTTTATTGACGAAAGTCTTTCGTTTAATGAAATAGCGGGAGATTTTAGAAACTCCATATACTCGGGGTTTTCAAGAAGCGTTGACTTTATAATATCTAAGCTGTCAGCAAATTCTTTTTCTGCCTTTTGTTCGCAGGCAAGCAAAAAAACCGCAGTTCCGTATTCCTTAGCAATATCAGTCATTGCATATCACCAATCTTTTCAATAAAAGAGTCTATTAATTCTCTGTGATCTTCGGTTTTTATCTCTCTTTCAAGCATTTTTTCAGCGAGAGCTCCCGAAACCTCAACGATCTCTTTTTTAATTTCCAAAGCAGCCTTTTTCTTTTCAAGCTCTGCTTCCGTTTTTGCCGTTCGGATAATTCCGTCAGCTTCTTTTTCAGCCTTCAAAACTATCTGTTCGCCGCGGTATCTTGCGTTTTCCGTAGCATTATTAAGAATGGTATCTGCTTCCATTTGCGCACCGGATAGTTTTTCTTCCCACTCTTTTCGACTGAGGTTTGCCTCGTTTTCGGCAATCTCCGCCGAAGCGTATCTCTCGTCTATCTCGCTCTGTCTTTTATCAAGAACCGACTTTATAGGCTTAAACAGGAATTTCTTTACTCCTAAAAAAAGTATAAAAAGGTTTGCAAGAGAAATCAATATCTGCCACAGATTGACAGAAATGACGTCTAGTGTTTGCATTTCTTTATTCTCCTATATTAACCAATAGCTCTTAAAAGAACGTTTACCATAATGTTAGGTGCAACAAATATCAAAAGAATTGCCACAACAAGCGCATATAAACCTGTCGTTTCCGCAACAGCACAACCCATAAGCATCGTGCTTGTTACTGCGCCCTTGCTTTCGGGCTGACGTCCTACAGCCTCACAAGCCTTAGCAACCGCATTACCTTCACCAATACCGGGACCTATACCCGCAATCATAGCAACGCCTGCGCCTAAAGCACAGCAACCAAGAATAATTCCAATAGCAATCTCTAACATTTTACTTTACCTCCAAAGCTTTTTTTGTGTTATGTTTTTTATTATTATCTTTTTTCTTAAAATAATCTTCCATTGGGAAACCGCTTGACACGTACATCATCGTAAGCATAGCAAAAATGTACGCCTGAAGACAACCGCTGAAAATATCAAAATAAATCGAAAGAATAGCGGGAAGTCCTATCTGCAAAAACGGAATCTCTCCCAAAATTCCCGGTAGCCACCCGAGTATCAGATTAGAAAGTCCCTGAAGCCCCGATGCGACCAAAACCGATATTACCGTTCCCGAAAGGACGTTGCCGTAATGACGGAACGCCATTGACAGCGGTGTGGCTATCTCTCCAAATACGTTTATGGGAGTCATAAACGCAACGGGCTCTGTAAATCCTTTTAAGTAATGCAGAGGACCACACTTAAGTTTATAATAAGTAATCAGCCCAAAAACGAGAATCGACCAACCTGCGACAACATTCAGGTCGGATGTTGGCGGATATAACCCGAACAACGACAAAAGACTCGAAAAACCCGATAATGCAAGAATTGCTGCTATGAACGAAGAAAATCCGATAAAATATTCTCCCATAGAATCCCGAACCATTGACTCTGTCTTTTCCACTATCCACTCAGCCACGCGCTGACGGCGCGAGGTTTGACGAACACTAAGCCCGTGGGTAAGATAAAGACATAATCCAAAGATGGATATTATAACAAGCCAAGAATTTATCTGCGATTCTGTAATCACCAAATCCTGAAAAGGCATTGGTATCTTAAGGTATATCTGCGCACCTGTTATGTTTATACCTTCCCGCAGGGGTTTTGTGAGAATCCTCAGGGTTATCCCCGCAAGAATCGGAATTATCATCATACAAATATATAAAAAATCAACCACCGCAAAAAAGCGGCCTTTTTTCCTCATACAACAATCACCTCTATGTATTGTCACGTATTCCGTTTTGTGTTATTTCTTATCAAACAACGGACGGAAAATAATTGCAAACCGCGTAAAAAACAAAGGAATTATAACCGTCCACGTATTAAAATACGGTAGCATCACGCCAATTATCATGACTATAAGCAATAGCATATTACGATACAAATTTGATGCTTTTATCGTGTTTTTGGCATCGCTTTCATCCTTTACGACTGCGTTTTGTATGGTTATGCCCATAAGCAAAAAGTTTAATACGGCAACAACGCCGCTTAACAAATTCCCAAGCAGCACTGTGTAATCCCATTCGCCTATGATGAGAAATATCGACTGCAAAAGAGCGCTTAATATTAAAACCCAAGAAAGAATATATTTTGTTTCTTTTACTACTACGGGGTCTACTTTTTTCATTTAAAAGCCTCCTAAAAAAAACAAAGAACCAGCCAATCCCCCTCAGACAGCTGGTTCCAAAAATAATTCATATACTGTTGTATATTATAACTCTTTTTTTCTGTTTTGTCAACAGAATTAAATAACAAACAGCATTGGCAGAGACAGGCGTCCTACCAAGTTAGACAATAATATCTCAGCAAATCAAGGGGGGTACCGAGGGAGGAACGCCCTCGGCCGTTTGAAAGAGAGGGGTCGAGGGGAGGGGAGGATCGGAACTCTCCTCCCCTTGTGCCTTCTTTGGTTACTTTCTTGGCACGCAAGAAAGTAACGTAAAAAAAGAAAAAGACAGTATTATTTAGATAAATAATACGTCTTAAAAGCAAGACATCTCATAGAACTTGCATTAAACTTGACCTCCATATGAGAAGATAAAATTATGCGTGTTCGATTGTCATCCTTGAGCAAGCCGCCGCGAAATTCTTCGCTACGCTCGAGAATGACAACGCGGCGGCGCAGCTAAGGATCCCGAACACGCAATTAAACACGCTCCCGAACCCGCACAAAAGGAGCGCTTTTAAAAAAGCGCCCTCTTGACTCCCCCAAAACTTTTAATAAAAAATTTTATATTATTTTTTTAAAAATAATATTTTAATTGCGCTTTTTGAAAAAAGCTCCTTTGGAATCCGCAAAAACTTAAAAAAATTATTAATAACAAAAAACAACCGAAGGATTTTTCCTTCGGTTATTTTAATTATTGTTTATTTAAAGTTGTAGCCTGTTTCGATAGCCTTGAGGTTGATATCAAACATATCTGCGCGCTTTGCAGATACAACTTTCTTCAAACCATCTTCAAGGTTTTCATAGGAAACAGCGCCCGTTTCCTTTATAAACTTACCTACCATAATCATATTGGCAAGTGTGGGAGCTCCTATTTCCTGAGCAAGCTTGTTTGCAGGAACGTAGAATACGTTAACGTCCGTTCTCTCAACCTTTCTTGCGATAAGAGTTGATTCTACGATTATCGTGCCGCCGGATACGACTTCCTTTTCATATTTGTCAAGAGAAGGAAGGTTCATCGCAATAAGAACGTCGGGTTTTGATACGATAGGAGAACCGATAGGAGTATCACTTACGATAACACTGCAGTTTGCTGTTCCTCCACGCATTTCGGGACCGTATGAGGGAAGCCAGCTTATCTGTTTGCCTTCAAGCATGCCCTTGTATGCAAGAAATTTTCCTGCAAAGAGTACGCCCTGTCCGCCGAAGCCCGCAATAAGTGTATTAGTAGTCATAATTATTCAGCCTCCTTTGTTGCACTTCTGTCCTTGTAAACGCCCAAAGGATAGTAAGGAATCATCTTTTCTTCAACCCACTTCAACGCGTCAACGGGTGTCATACCCCAGTTTGTAGGACAAGAGGATACAACTTCGATAAGCGAGAAGCCTTTTTTGTTTATCTGATTTTCAAACGCTTTCTTGATTGCTTTCTGCGCTTCCTTTACGTTCTTAACGTTGTTTACGGCAACTCTTGCAATAAATTCGGGACCGTCAAGAGTAGAAAGCATTTCGCTTACCTTAACGGGATAACCTGCAATATTTACGTCTCTGCCGTAGGGTGACGTCTGAGTTACCTGACCGGGAAGTGACGTAGGAGCCATCTGTCCGCCCGTCATACCGTAAATTGCGTTATTTACGAATATTACCGTAATATTTTCGTTTCTTGTTGCGGCGTGTACAGTCTCAGCCATACCGATAGAAGCCAAGTCACCGTCGCCCTGATATGTAAATATAACGTTTTCGGGCATAGCTCTCTTAAGACCCGTAGCAACTGCGGGTGCTCTGCCGTGAGCCGCCTCAACCATATCACATTCAAAATAGTTATATGCAAAAACGGCACATCCAACGGGGGCAACACCGATAGTCTTTCCCTCGATACCAAGGTCGTCTATTGCCTGAGCAACAAGACGGTGAATAATACCGTGTGTACAGCCGGGACAATAATGAAGCTCGGCGTCAGTCATGCTTTTCGGTTTTTCAAATACTACCATTATCTTTCCCCTCCTGCCATTTTCTTAATAGATTCGAGCACCTGCTCGGGTGTGGGTATCATACCGCCAACGCGGTTGCAGAGATATACGGGCTTCTTGCATTCTGTAGCAAGCTTTACGTCCTCGATCATCTGACCCATAGAAAGCTCAACGCTGAGGAACGACTTAACCTTATCTGCTGCCTCTGCCAAGGGCTTTGCGGGGAACGGCCATATCGTTATAGGTCTTATCATACCTACCTTTATGCCCATTTCTCTTGCAGCAATTACAGCGTTCTTTGATACTCTTGATGCAATACCAAATGCTACTACGCAGTATTCTGCATCTTCCATCATAAACGATTCGTATCTTGCTTCGTTTTCTTCTATCTGCTTATAACGTTCAAATCTCTCAAAGTTTGTCTTTTCGAGTTCTTCGGGAGACAAATACAAGGAGTTTACAACGTTATGCTTTCTCTTCATCTGTGTACCGGTAACCGTCCAATCCTTTTCCGTGGGAGTATAGTCAGCCTCGGGGATTTCAACGGGTTCCATCATCTGTCCCATCGTTCCGTCAGCAAGAAGCATTGCGGGAACGCGGTATTTTTCGGAAAGCTCAAATGCGAGCATAGTCAAGTCTGCCATTTCCTGAACGGACGCGGGAGTAAGAACTATCAAACGGTAGTCGCCGTGTCCGCCGCCCTTTGTGGACTGGAAGTAGTCTGACTGTGAGGGCTGAATACCGCCAAGACCGGGGCCGCCTCTCTGAATATTTACTATAAGTGCGGGAAGATCTGCACCTGCAATATAGGAAATTCCTTCCTGCTTAAGTGAGATACCGGGGCTTGACGAGGATGTCATAACTCTCATACCCGTACCTGCAACACCGTATACCATATTTATTGCGGAAATTTCGCTTTCTGCCTGAAGAAATACGCCGCCGATCTTGGGCATTCTCTTTGCCATATAAGCGGCAATTTCCGTCTGGGGAGTAATAGGATATCCGAAGTAATGACGGCAGCCTGCCTTTATTGCAGCCTCTGCAATTGCTTCGTTACCTTTCATCAATACCTTATCTGCCACAAAATTCACCTCATTTCTCAACCGTAATAACGCAGTCAGGGCACATCGTTGCGCAGAATGCGCAAGCAATACACTTTTCCTGATCCGTTATCTCGGCGGGAGAATGTCCCTTTTTGTTAATCTTATCTTTTGCAAGAACGATAATCTGCTTAGGGCATACAGAAACGCAAAGTCCGCATCCCTTACAAATATCGGTTGCAAAGCTAACCTTTTTCATAACTTTTTCTCCTATCCGAATTTTATTTGAAAAGCAAATACGCCGTATGGCTTTTTTGCTTATTCTTTCTTGTTAAAAAATCTTTTCCTGTAATTTTAATTTAAACACCTTTTCGGGTGAAAGAACCTTTGTAACCTCATCGTAAACGCTTTCGTCAACCGAGGTAAACAATAATTCAGTACCCGTCTTTTCAGCCAACTCATTTGCCAAAGCAACAGTCTTTAAAACGTCTTCTGCGCCGGTTTCAATACCGAGGTTTGAATTGTTGACGATCTTTGTGAATTTCAGCTTTGATGCATACTCAATTTCCTTAAAAACTTCGTAAGCTTCCTCGACGGTCGTCGTCAAGGGTCTATAAAAATTCACAGTAAAAATCATCTCATAATCGTTCTCTTCAAGCAATCTCGGTCTGAATCTTCCGAGAGCCAAAGCGCCTCTGTCATCTCCGCCGAGGTCGATTATAACTTTTCTGTCCCTTCTTTCAAAGAGTCCGTATGCCGCCGAGGGCATTGACGGAAGGTCAACGCTCGTGTTTGCAAACGGGAGAGATATAAGCTCTATACCGTTCTTTTCAAACAATTCCTCGCTGTCTTTGGTTCTAAAATAGGGGTTTACTATATCAAGGTCGGCAATGCTTACAGGATTTCCCTCTTTGCCGAGCTTAACAGCATAGTTAATTGCAACATTTGTCTTTCCGCTGCCGTAATGGCCCGAAAAAATTGTAATTCTTTTCATATTTTTTAAACCATCACTTAATTATTTATATCATATATTTCAGGACGTCTGTCTCTGAAAACGTTTATCGTTTCTCTTATATTCTTTATAACGCCAAAGTCAAGCTCGGAAGTTATAATTTTCTCTTGTTCGTCTGCCGTAACAAGCTCATTTCCCCAAGGCTCAACTATTCTTGAATTACCGCCGTACACAGTTTCTCCCGCCTTACCGCAGGAGTTACAGCAAACGACAAACATCTGATTTTCAATAGCTCTTGCCTTAACGAGAGCCGTCAAGTGAGGTACTCTCACCTTGGGCCACTGAGCAACCACAAACAAGCAATCAAGTCCATTTACAGCCATCTTTCTTGTAAGCTCGGGAAAGCGTATATCATAACAGATTATTATTCCGCAATTCTTTCCGTCAAGGGTAAATCTGCAATCAGCATTACCGTTTTCGTAAAAGCTATTCTCACCCATCGGTGAAAACGAGTGTACTTTATCGTATTCCGCTATACATTCGCCCTGTCTGTCAAAAACGTACGCCGTGTTGTAAACCTTGTGGTTTTTAACGTTAGACACGCTGCCTGCAACTATATTTACGTTATATTCTTTTGCAAGCCCGCCTATCTCCGCCTTTGTTCTTTGTCCGTTCACGTCGGAATAGCTTTCAAGGTTTTCTTTTGGAAAAAAGCCCGTATTCCACGTTTCCGGAAGCACTATTACGTCGGGGGCATTTTTCATAGCCTCTATTATAAGCTGTTTTGCCTTCTCAAAGTTTGCATCTACCCGGCCGAGAGCTATATCCATCTGTATACACGATACCTTCATTAAGTCAGCCATAATTTTCTCCCGTTTATTTAAAGCTTGTTTCTCTGTATCTTACCACTTACGGTTTTGGGTAAGCTTTCTTTAAATTCAACGATTCTCGGATACTTGTAGGGAGCCGTCTTTACTTTTACGTATTTCTGAATTTCTCTCTTAAGCTCATCAGTAGGCTCTGTTCCGTTTACAAGAACGATACTTGCCTTTACAACCTGACCTCTTACCTCATCGGGCGCGGCTGATACTCCGCACTCAAGAACGTAAGGAAGCTCCATAATAACGCTTTCAATTTCAAAAGGACCGATTCTGTAGCCCGAGGACTTGATAACGTCGTCAGCTCTGCCCACATACCAGAAGAAGCCGTCTTCATCGCGCCATGCAACGTCGCCCGTATGATAGTATCCGTCGTGCCAAACCTCTTTAGTCTTTTCTTCATCTCCGTAATATCCGGTAAATAAACCGCAGGGAGCGCCGTTCTTTACGTTTACAACGATTTCACCCGTTTCACCGACTGCAACCGAGTTGCCGTCAGCGTCAACGATATCAACGTCATATACGGGAGTAACTCTACCCATAGAACCAATCTTATGGGGAGCGCCAACCATATTACCTATAATCATCGTGCTTTCTGACTGACCAAAGCCTTCAATTATCTGAAGTCCCGTTGCCATTTCAAACTGTCTGTACACCTCGGGGTTCAAAGCCTCGCCCGCGGTCGTCATATGCTTAACCGATGAAAAATCGTATTTTGATATATCTTCTTTTATGAGCATACGGAGCATTGTCGGGGGAGCACAGAATGTTGTAATCTGATATTTTGCAAACATCGGTAAAATATCAGCGGCGTTAAATCTGTCGAAGTCATAAACAAAGGTCGCCGCCTCGCACAGCCACTGACCGTAAAGCTTACCCCACATAGCCTTTGCCCAACCCGTATCGGAAATCGTAAAATGAAGTCCGTCGGGGTCAACGTTATGCCAGTATTTTGCAGTATGAAAATGTCCTAACGCATATTTATAGTTATGCGCTGCAATCTTCGGATATCCCGAAGTGCCTGACGTAAAGAACATCAGCATCAAATCATCTCCGCAAGGAGAATCTTCTTTTCTGTCAAAATGACTGCTGTAAAGAGTATACTCCTCGTCAAAGTTTCTCCAGCCTTCGCGCTCGCCGTTTACCATAAGCTTATGCTTAAGCTGAGGGCATTTTTCTGCCGCAATCTCAACCTGATGCGCAGTATCGCCGTCAGCCGTACAAATAATCGCACTTACGCCCGCTGAGTTGAATCTGTATTCAAAGTCATGTTCAACAAGCTGATTTGTCGCAGGAATAGCAATAGCGCCGAGCTTATTTAATCCCAGCATCGCAAACCAGAACTGATAATGTCTCTTGAGTACGAGCATTACCCTGTCGCCCTTCTTTATTCCGAGCGACTTGAAGTAGTTCGCGCACTGAGCCGACGCTCTCTTGATATCCTTGAACGTAAATCTTCTCTCTGTCTTGTCGTTTGATATATGTACCATAGCAAGCTTATCGGGCTCTTTTGCCGCAAGCTCGTCAACGAGGTCAAATGCAAAGTTGAATTTTTCCGTATTCTTAAACTTTATAGAAGTCGGCGTTCCCTTTTCGTTTTCGGTAACGTCTATAAACTTCTTATATATTCTATCCTTGGTATCCTTGGAGATAACGCTTCTGTCCTGAATAATCTTCGTAGGAGTAAGCTCGGGAATTGGCTCTCCCGTCGGGTTAAGAACTATAGCGTAGAATACGCAGTCCTTACCGTTTACCGCAATCATACCGTGAGGTGTATCACTGTTAAAATAAATGCTGTCACCGGGGCCGAGTATCTCTCTGTGCTCGCCTATCTGAACGAGAAGATTTCCCTCAATAACAAGGTCGCATTCCTGACCTGCGTGGGTTGTCAGTTCAATATCTCTCGTCTGCGCGCTTTCATCGTAAACGCTTCTTACGTACAAGGGCTCAGCAATTCTGTTACGGAATGAGTAAGCAAGGTTATAATACGTCATACCGTGCGCCTGAGACACCTTTTGTCCCGTTCCCGCTTTTGTAACAGTATAAGATTTCAAAGTCGGGCTGTAACCCTCTATAATATCGGTTACGTTTACGTTAAGCACGAGAGCGCATCTGTAAATAAAAGCAAAGTTAAGGTCGCTTTCACCCTTTTCGCAAAGAATATATTCTTCTGTAGTAACACCGGTCTTTGCCGCCATTTCCTCAAGGGTCAATCCTTCGAGCTCACGAAGCTCACGGATTCTCCCCGCCATTTCCCTGATCTTATAATCAAGTCCTGTCATCTGTTGCATAAATTTATTATCTCCTGTTTTCGCGGGATAAGAAAAGCACCCATCCCAAAGTTAATGACTTTGAGACGAGTGCAAATTTTTCAAAACACCCGCGGTACCACTCAAATTGCAGTTTGCACTGCCTCTCTCGGAATCAATCAATCCCTATGCCTTCACGCGACAATTACGAGAGGATTCTACTCACTTAAATAAGCTTTCTTTCCTCCGGCTCTGAAGCTACAAACATAAAGCATTTTTAAATAGCTTTCACCAAAACGCTATCTCTCTGCGTAAAAACAATCAATATGCCCTCTTCGTCGAAGCCTTTATATTCAATATGTGGATATCTTATCACAACTTTACCGTTTTGTCAACAATGTTTTATATCTTTTTTTAATATGATAAATTACCCGATGTCAAATAATCAAAGCTTGTTTCTCTGAATCTTACCGCTTATCGTCTTAGGCAATTCAGTCTTGAATTCAACGATTCTCGGATATTTATAAGGAGCTGTGTTCTTCTTAACGTAGGACTGAATGTCCTTTTTAAGCTCTTCTGTGGGTTCAACGCCCTTAACAAGAACGACACTTGCCTTTACTACCTGTCCTCTTACCTCGTCGGGAACGGCTGATACACCGCATTCAAGAACATAAGGAAGCTCCATGATAACGCTTTCAATTTCAAAAGGACCGATTCTGTATCCCGATGACTTGATAACGTCGTCAACTCTGCCCACGTACCAGAAGAAGCCGTCTTCATCGCGCCAAGCGGTATCACCCGTATGATAATAGCCGTCGTGCATAACCTCTTTGGTCTTTTCTTCGTTTCTGTAATAACCCTCGAACAGACCGCAAGGTACTTTTTCGCTTATCTTTACAACGATTTCGCCCGTTTCACCGTCTGCTACGGGGTTGCAGTTTTCGTCAACTATTTGAATATCATAAAGGGGTGTAGGTTTACCCATAGAGCCTACCTTATGAGTTCCACCCATAAGGTTTGCAATAGCAAGGGTGAGCTCGGTCTGACCGAAGCCTTCCATAATCTGAAGTCCGGTTGCCTTTTCAAATTGTTTATACACCTCGGGGTTCAAAGCCTCACCCGCGGTCGTCATATGGCGAACCGACGAAAAATCGTATTTTGATATATCTTCTTTAATAAGCATACGGAGCATTGTCGGGGGCGCGCAGAACGTGGTAATCTGATATTTTGCGAACATCGGCAAAATATCAGCCGCGCTGAATCTGTCGAAGTCGTACGTAAATACGGCTCCCTCGCTGAGCCACTGACCGTACAGCTTACCCCACAAAGCTTTTCCCCAGCCTGTGTCGGAAATCGTAAAGTGAAGTCCGTCGTCACTTACGCCGTGCCAGTATTTTGCAGTAATATAATGTCCCAATGCATACTTGTAGTTGTGCGCCGCAATCTTCGGATACCCTGTCGTGCCGGAGGTAAAGAACATAAGCATAGTATCGTTTCCGCAGGGCGAATCTTCCGTTCTGTCAAAGTGTGTGCTGTAAAGCTTGTACTCCTCGTCAAAGTTCTTCCAGCCTTCCTTTTCTCCGCCAACAAGAATTTTCGTTGTAAGAGTAGGACAATTGACCTGCGCCATATCTACCTGATCTGATACTCCGCCGTCAGCAGTACAAATAATAGCCGAAACACCCGCAGAATCGAATCTGTATTCAAAGTCGTGCTTCTGAAGCTGGTTTGTCGCAGGGATAGCAATTGCGCCAAGCTTGTGAAGTCCGAGAATAGCAAACCAGAACTGATAATGTCTCTTAAGCACGAGCATTACTCTGTCGCCCTTCTTTATGCCAAGCGATTTGAAATAGTTTGCGCACTGCGCCGACGCTCTCTTCATATCTCTGAACGTAAATCTGCGCTCAAATTTATTAACATCAAGATGAATCATAGCAAGCTTGTCGGGATCCTTGTCGGCAATAGCGTCAACAGTGTCAAATGCAAAATTATATCTGTCCTCATTCTTGAATTCGATAGACTGCAGATATCCGCTTTCGTTTTCAACGGTAGTGATAAATTCCTCGCTGACGTATTTTTTGTTTCGTCTCTGAGAAATCATAAGAGTATCGCGAAGAGTGGTTTCAGCCTGTTCTTCGCCGGGGAGTACCACGGCAACAAACAAACATTCTCTTCCGTCAACGGCAATCATACCGTGAGGCGTTGAGCTGTTATAGTAAATGCTGTCTCCCTCGCTCAGATATTCAACGTTGTCGCCTATCTGAATCTTAAGTCGTCCGCTCATTACAAAGTCAAATTCCTGACCTGAGTGCTTCGTCAAGTGAATGGGCTTGTTCTGTAATTCCTCGTTATACTCATAACGAACCCAATAAGGCTCAGCAATTTTCTTGCGGAACATAGGAGCTAAGTTCTGAATTCTGATACCGTCTTCCTTTGCAGTTTCTCTTCCCTCTCCCTTTCTTGTTACTGTGTAGGAAGAAAGGTGTGCGGAATGACCTTCGAGAAGGTCTGTTATTCCAATACCAAACGCTAAAGAACATTTATGTATAAATGTAAAGGGAAAATCAAGCTGTCCGTTTTCATACTGTATGTACTGTTCAACCGGCACCTCAGTTTTTTCTGCCATTTCCTTAATGGTAAAGCCAAAGATCTCACGCATTTCACGAATACGTACGGCTATCTCCATTAATTTGTTTGTTTCAATTGTTGCCATAATTTGTTTCCTCCTTACCGAATATCTTCGGATCAAATTTGCATAAAGCAGTAATCTGTTATATAAGGCTCTGTGTAAAAACAAAAAACACTCGCCTCAAAAACTTTGAGACGAGTGTGAATAATTCACATCCGCGGTACCACTCAAATTGCAGTCAAAAAACGACTGCCACTCTCGGAATCTGTCAATTCCTATGCATTTACGCAGCAATAACGGAAAGCGTCTAATAACTTTAAATTAAAAAGCATTCGGACTTTCAGCTCGGAAGTGATGGGTATATAAGATAATCTATTGCCGATTTGCACCAACCTCGGCTCTCTGTGAATAAACAATCTCAACCGTCTTCGTCATAGCCTTTTTTATTAAGATACGGGTATTATATCACCGTTAAAATACGTTGTCAAGTATTTTTTGCAATTTTTTCAGCATTTCCGTTTGGGATTGTTTATATATTATTTATAATAAGAAAGCTTTTTTCTCTCAATGATAACGACTCGAAATCACTGGAGTTGTAATTTTTCATAAAAAAAGATGTGTTTTTTTGACAAAAATACCGAAAAACACTTGTAAAAACAAATTAACTGTGCTATAATTCTGTTTCGTGTATATCACTATCAATAATAATATTATATAGAAAAAGAGATGAATTGATATGGCAATTTTATTATCAGTATCCATTGCACTTCTTGCAGGTCTTCTTATGACCAGAGTATTCAAGAAGTTTAAGCTTCCTGCGGTTACAGCATATCTTATCGCAGGTGTTCTTATCGGTCCGTACTGCCTTGGTCAGCTTGGCATACATGGTCTTGGATTTGACACTCACGAAGCGGTAGCACAGCTTTCACTGTTATCCGAAGTAGCTTTAGGCTTTATTGCTTTCTCGATAGGTAACGAGTTCAGACTTGACGAGCTCAAGAAAACGGGTAAGCAGGCACTTGTTATCGGTATCGTTCAGGCTTTGGCAGCAACGTTTTTCGTTGACCTTGCCCTTTACGGAATGCATTTTTTGATGCCCGATAAAATTTCTCTCGCACAAGTTTTGACTCTCGGTGCTATTGCGACGGCAACAGCTCCCGCGGCAACCCTTATGGTAGTACGTCAATACAAAGCAGACGGTCCTTTGACAAAGCTTTTGCTTCCTATAGTTGCTCTTGACGACGCTGTCGGACTTGTAGTTTTTGCAGTATCGTTCGGTATAGCAAAGACTTTGGTAAGCGGAAACGTTGATTTAGTATCCATACTCGTTAACCCCTTTGTTGAAATTATCTGCTCACTTGTTTTGGGCGCAGTTATGGGTTGGGTTCTCACACAGCTTGAAAAGCTTTTCAACTCGAACACAAACCGTCTTAACCTTACAATCGGTATCGTGTTCCTGACAGCTTCTCTTTCGATGCTTGAGTTCTCAATAGGTCCCGTACATATTCACTTCTCTTCCTTGCTCACTTGTATGATGCTCGGAACTGTGTTCTGCAACATCTGTCCTCTTTCAGAAGACCTTATGAAAGCTGCTGATAAATGGACGTCTCCTCTGTTTGCTTTATTCTTTGTGGTATCGGGTGCAGAGCTTGAGCTCGGAGTATTCGCAGACCAGGCGATAGTAATTATCGGTATTGTATATATTATATTTAGATGTATCGGTAAATACACGGGAACTTTGGCAAGCGCAAAAGCGACCAAGTGCGAACCGCAGATTTGCAAGTATCTTGGAATTACCCTATTCCCTCAGGCAGGCGTTGCTCTTGGTATGTGTACTATTGCGATGCAGCTCGGCGAAGCAGGAAACCTTATAAGAAATATTACACTTTTTGCAGTGCTTATATACGAACTTGTTGGTCCGTTGCTTACAAGACGTGCTCTTGAAGCGGCAGGCGAAATTAAGCCTATGCCTGAACACGTTAAGAATCGTAGACAGGAAAAGCTCAGCGCTGTCGGCAAAAACAAATAATATGATATATTATAAAAAACAGAACGGAAACTCAATTCCGTTCTGTTTTTTTGTGTATGTAAGATTATAAACACTATTAAATCCTTTATGGAGCTCTCCTCCCGTCAGATGGAGCTAAAAGGTTAGAGTTTTTCAAAAAACGGGGCGTCGAGGATGTCGCCCCCTACAAAACAGGCAATACCACTTTTGCAAACCAAGGGTGGTACCGAGGAAGGAACATTTTCATTAGAAAAACAAAAAGTATAATCTAACATTACATCTTACGCGAACGATGGGGGTGCAAAGGGGGTAATCCCCCTTTGTCGTTTCAGGGGTAGGAGTCAAGAGGAGGGGAAATCGAAATCCCCTCCTCTTGTGCCTTCTTTGGTTACTTTCTTGGCACGCAAGAAAGTAACGTAAAAAAGAAAAAAATACAATATTATTAAAACAAATAACACATCTTAAAAAAAGAAAAAAGCTATCGCTTTTTTTAAAGGAGCACAGAATGTCAGGAGCTTCGCTCCCGAACCCACACAAGAGGAGCGCTTTTAAAAAAGCGCCCTCTTGACTCCCCCAAAACTTTTAATAAAAAATATTATTTTAATTGCGCTTTTTGAAAAAAGCGCCTTTGGAAACCGCAAAAATTTTATAAATACAAGCTATCTTTTATAATAAAACAGCCGCCCGTTTTTATCGGGTGGCTGTTTGGTTATGTATCGTTTATTATTGGGGTGTAGCCGTATTCTCAGGAGTATTACCCGTTGTTTGCTCGGCATTTCCCGTTGTCTCTGACGGTTGTGTCGTATCTGCCGGAGGCTGTGTCGTGTTTTCAGGCGTCTTCGTTGTAGTATCTGGCGTTGTCGTAGTCTCAGGGGCTTTTGTTGTGGTTTCGGGAGGAGCCGTAGTCGTTTCTACCGGCTTCGGTCCCTTACTTACGTATACCGTAACCACTTTGCCCTCTTCGTAATAATCCGTCTTGGGAAGGAATTCCTCATCCTTTTTAGGATCGGTCTTGATTACCATATCCTTCTGAATATCTTCATTTTCCTCATATTCTACAACATAGGGAATCTTTAGCTTATCAAGTTCCTTTTTAACGTCATCAAGCTTCCAGTTAGCATAATCCTGTTTTAACGTTACAGGATCGGGCATAGGAGGCCCGTTGCTGACAACAAGTGAAACTTTTGTTCCCATCGGAACATCCGAATCAACAGCATGACCCTGCTCAAGAACCTCATCTTTGGGCTTCTTTGAATCCTGTTGATGAATCTCACCAACGTCAAGCTGGAGAGTCTTAAGCATTTCCTTAGCCTCTTCAAGAGTCTTACCTACAAGATTCGGCATCTTTATCATCTGAACGTCAGCGCCCGTACTTACGTACAACGTTACCAAAGAATTCTTAGTTACCGTTGCTCCCGCTTCAGGCTCAGTCTTAAATACCAAACCTTCGGGAACGTATTCGTGCTTTTCAAACTTTACGGTAGTTCTGAGTCCAACCGATTCAGCTTTAAGTTCAGCCTTTCTGTAATCCGACATACAGTAATTAGGAAGAAGTATCGTACTTGCCTGCTGGTCTCTGCAAACTGTCAGCGTCAGATCGCATTTCTGCTTTCCTTCAATTACAACTCTCTTGGAACCACTTGAAGGCTCTTGTTTTATTATCGTATAGGGCTCGTAGTTAGAATTATTGGTATAGGTAACTTTAACGTTATATCCCTTTTCTTCCAATTCCGCCCGCAGATCTTCTGAGTATACCTGATTAATAAATTCTCCAACAACTATCTCGTGTCTTACAGACGGGTCATCTTTAAACAGCTGTGTCAGAATAATAACCAAAGCGGTAACCAAAATAATGGCAAACGCTACGCAGATTCCGAGTATCACGGGAAGCATAGAACCGTTCTGTTTCTTTCTCTTGGGTTTATTGCTCTTCATTTTTGCCAAAATTCCCTTAATTCCCGTCGCAGCAGGAATAGCCGCCATTTTCTTATTACTGAAAACGTACGAGGGGTTTGTCAACATCTGTTCTATATGCTTACGCATCGCCGCAGCGCTCTGAAAACGCTTGTCGGGGTTCTTTTCCATAGCAGTCATTATTATCTGCTCGATACCCACGGCAATTCCCGGCATCTTTTCTCTCGGGTTTTTCGGTTGTTCGTTTATCTGCTTCAATGCAACCGACACGGGAGTGTCCGCCTTAAACGGCAAGTCACCCGTCAGCATTTCGTACATAACAATACCTAACGAATATATATCGCTTCTGGGGTCAATTATCTTACCGCTTGCCTGCTCGGGACTTATATAATATACAGTACCAATCGCTTTATCTGCAACTGTAACCGTTTCTGCATTCGGGAGCTTTGCTATTCCAAAGTCCGTAACCTTTATTACACCGTTTTTGAGAAGCATAATATTCTGAGGCTTAATATCTCTGTGGATAATACCCTTTGAATGAGCGTGTTCAAGCGCTTTCAATATCTGCTGAGTATATATCAAAGCCTCGCGGCTGCTCAAAGGCCCTTTTCTCGTAATATAGTTCTTGAGAGTAATACCCTCAACTCTTTCCATAACTATATACTTCAAGTCGCCCTTGATGGAAATATCGTAGATAGACACAATATTCGGGTGCGAAAGCATTGAAATTGCCTTCGATTCATTTATAAATCTTTTAACAGCCTGAGGGTCTTTTGATATATCATCCTTAAGCACCTTCAAAGCTACCGTGCGCTTCATAACAAGGTCCATAGCCTCAAATACAATAGCCATTCCGCCCTTGCCGAGAATCTTCACTATCTTATATCTGTTGTCAAGTATCTGACCTATATACTTTTCAAGATCCATTACCGTTCACCTCGCTTAACCTTCCGCGTCTTCTGTTTCGGCTGCCGTTTCTTCATTTTCTTCGGCATACTCGTCAAGACTGATAACTACGGCCGTAATATTATCTCCGCCGCCGTTCTCATTTGCCTTATCTATTAAAGTCTTACATATCTCTTCAAGCGAATCTCCTTCGGTGATGATGCTATGTATAGTCTTGTTATCAACAAAATTCGTCAAACCGTCAGAACACAGCAAAACATACTTCGCATTTTTCTCAGCCAGATTGCAAAACGTAATATCGGGTTCCTCAGTCTTCTGTGTTCCTATCGCCTTGGTAATAATATTCTTATGCGGATTCACTAATGCTTCCTCGGGAGTAATCTGACCCATATCTATAAGAGTCTGCACGTAAGAATGATCGCGGGTAAGCTGCTCAATTTCTTCATCGTAAACCAAATAAAGTCTTGAGTCTCCCACGTTGGTTATATACATACAGTTGTCAATTATGAGCGCTGAAACAAGCGTCGTTCCCATTCCCGACAATTCTTTATTCTTATTCGCCTTTTTGTATACCTCGGAATTTGCTGCTGTTACCGCTTTTTTAAGAATCTTTTCTATTTCACTGTCTTCTCCGCCAAAACGAAGCTGAGACTTCGATTCAAAATCGGCAAGTTTCTTCTTTACCTGTTTAACAAAAGTCGAGCTTGCCAATCCGCTGGCGGTCTGTCCGCCGTTGGCTCCGCCCATTCCGTCGCACACAAGGCATAGAACGGCATTGTCGTATAGCTGTTCGGTTGCAAAGCTATCTTGATTCTCACGGCGTTTCATGCCCGTGTCGCTTTTTCCGAAAAACTGCATACCTTTTCCTCCCATAGTAATCGTCATCAATAAAATCTATATTTGTGTAAATCCTGTGTTTCTTATTCTTTTTCCATTTCCGTCCTGCGAAGCTGTCCGCACGAAGCATTTATATCACTGCCAAGCTTACGCCTTACAGTCGCATTTATCCCTCTCTTTTCGAGGTTAGCCTGAAAAATTTGCGCCGATTTCATTTCACTCGTAAAGCCCGTTCCCTCAACTGTATTTACGGGAATCAGATTCACGTGAAATGGCATCTTCGGCAATTTCCTCATAAGCAAATCAGCCAATCTGTCAGCCTGAGATTTATTATCGTTCACTCCGCTTATAACTGCATATTCAAACGATATACGTCTGCCCGTCTTTTCAAAATACACTCTGCAAGCATCAAGCAAACTGTCTATATTCCATTTTTTATTTATCGGCATAAGTGCCGAACGGTCTTCATCGTTTGAATGGTGGAGAGAAACCGACAGTGTAACCGGTAAATTCTCCTCAGCCAAGCAATATATCTTATCCACCACACCGCACGTCGAAAGCGAAACGTGGCGGAGTCCTATATTCATTCCCTCGTCAAGACTGACAAGGCGAAGAAACTTCATAACGTTATCGTAGTTGTCGAGAGGCTCGCCTATTCCCATCAGAACGATATTCGATATGCGGAGTCCGGTGTCGTTTTGAGCCACAAGAACCTGTCCCAGCATTTCCGAAGGAGTCAGATTTCTTACCCAGCCGTTTTGGGTCGACGCGCAGAATTTACAGCCCATCTTGCAACCCGCCTGACTCGATATACATATTGTATTCCCGTGTTTATATTTCATGACAACGCTTTCAATGCACTGTCCGTCAGTTAGCTTAAATAAGTATTTTACCGTTCCGTCAAGCTTCGATACGTATTTGCGCAATATTTCAGGGAGAGCTATATAGGCTTTTTCTGCCAACTCCTCGCGCATCTTTTTAGGAAGGTTTGTCATTTCATCAAAGGTTGCGCCCTTGTGAATCCACGAAAACAACTGCTTTACTCTGTAAGACGGCTCGTTTTCAAGAAATTTTGCCAATTCGTCGGGAAATAAACTTAAAATATCCGTTTTCATAATTCGTCAAGCGTTCCCGAAAATGCAGGAAGAAAGTTTTCCATAAAATAATCAAGCTCTTCAAACTTCATATCGCGTAGTGACTTTTCTGTCGACTCTCTTGCGCTCGTAAAATCCTTGTTCCCGCTTTTTTCTTCTTCAATACATTTAATAAGTGCGCACAGCTTATCGGCACCCTTTATGAGTTTTTTTGTCTCTTTGTCAATAGGGGTAAATTCAAGTATCTTTTCATATTCACTCTGAAGCTCGGGCGGGAGTCTGTCTATAAGCTGTTTTGTAGCCTGATTTTCAAGCTCCGCATAGCATTGACGCAACGCCTGATTTGCATATTTAACAGGTGTCGGAAGGTCTCCCGTAAACACCTCGGGCATATCGTGATACAAAGCCAACACGGCTACTCTGTCGGCATCGTAATTCTTTCCGAAATAAGTATTGCCAATCAAAGCAAGCGCGTGCGCTACGCACGAAACCTCTGCTGCATGGGTAGAAAGATTTTCGTTCATCACGTTTCGCATAAGTCCCCAGCGATTTATATACTTCTGTCTGAAAAATACAGCAAAAAAGCTATTGCCGTTTACTTCGCTCACCGTAAATCCCCCCATACTGCACATTAAATTATATAGTAATTCATACTATTATACCACTTTATAGCATAGATTGTCAAGAAATATCGGCTTACAAACGGCATTATTTATATTTTTTTACAATTTATTCGGAATATATTCAGTCTTTGGAAAATAGAATTGTACAAATCAGACTTGCATTAAAAAAGAAGCTCGAAAGGCAGGAACAACTAATGGATAACTGTGTATATTTACCTGAAGGACTCAAACTCGAAACTATTGAAAACACCGAATACATCTCCAGCATACAAGGGCTCGAAAAAGCGAAGAATGAAGGAATCATACTCGAGGGAATGGCAGTGCTTTGCGACAGCGAACTATCTCTCCACGTTGAACTTGAAAACGGTATTCGTGGTATTATTCCAAAGGACGAAGTTATATGGGAGTGTAACGGAAACGGAGTTAAGGATATTGCCGTTATAACAAGAGTAGGGAAAGCTGTTTGTTTTAAGGTTAAAGAAATAAAATACGAAAACGGTATTCCCTTCTGTTTGCTTTCAAGGCGGGAAGCTCAGAGAGAATGCTACGAATGTTTTCTGTCGCACCTGACCGCAGGCGACGTTATACCCTCAAAGGTCACGCATCTTGAGCACTTCGGTGCATTTGTTGACGTCGGATGCGGAATCATTTCGCTTTTGTCAATTGACTGCATTTCCGTATCACGTATATCCCACCCGTCCGATCGCTTCACCGTCGGTCAGCACATAAAAACAGTAATAAAAAGCATCGACCTCGAAACAGGAAGAATATACGTAACACACAAAGAGCTTCTCGGCACGTGGCTTGAAAACGCTTCTCTTTTTTCAGTAGGCCAGACGGTCGCAGGAATAGTAAGAAGCATTGAGGATTATGGAATCTTCGTTGAGCTTACTCCAAATTTAGCAGGACTTGCAGAATTCAGAGAGGGTATAATCGTAGGTCAGACCGCGGCTGTGTACATAAAAAATATCATTCCCGAAAGAATGAAGATAAAATTAGTACTTATCGACAGCTATAAGGGCGAAAAAAGAACCGACGTCAATTCTTCCGTTCCGGTCAGCATCGACACCGATCATATCGACTTGTGGAAATATTCGCCTGATTGCTGTTCAAAGCAAATTGAAACTTACTTTTCATAATAATTTAAACTTATAAACGTTGGGGCGTTGCTTTGTTTTGCAACACCCCAATATTTATAATATGCTTTCGAGATTTCAAAAAAATTGCTGAAATAAGCTGATTATTATTAAAAATTGAGTAAGATTGAAAAAAATTTAAGTATAACTATTGATATTATTAAATAAAAAGTGTAAAATATATGTATGTATTTATATCTTGCAAAAGGAGCTGAATAAAATGTTTGACGAGAAAGATAAAACTCTGACCTTTTCGCTTAACGACGACAAAGGCGACGACACCCGAAAGGTGCTGCTGAATGTGTATGCCGCACTCCTCGAAAAAGGATACGATCCCATAAACCAAATAGTCGGCTATATTCTTTCCGAAGACCCGACGTATATTACCAATCATAAGAACGCCAGAAGCCTTATTCGCAAGATTGACCGTGATGAGCTTTTGAATATGCTTGTTAAAAACTTCCTTGGAGTAAAATAAGCTTCTTGATTTTTGTAGATCATTTTGGTTCGGAATTTGAACTCTGTTCCCCATATAGCTGACGTTTTTAGCGGGAACAGAGTTTTAGTTTATCATTTTCAGGGTGAAGAATTTGAAAATTATTGATTTAAAAAACAAAAAAGAAATAACAGCTGTCGACGGACCGGTATGTCTTCTGCTCGGAAACTTTGACGGAGTACACGAGGGACATACAAAACTGATAGAGACCGCACTCTCCGAAGGGCAGAGACTGGGAATCAAGACAGGGGCTTGGACTTTTGAAAAACACCCGTTAAACTACCTTACGTCAAACAGCGTTTTGTGTCTTTCGTCAAATGAAGAAAAGACGGATATTTTTGCCGAAAAAGGACTTGATTACGTAATATACGAGGACTTTGAAAGGGTAAAGAATTATTCGCCCGATGACTTTGTGGACAAGATACTTATAGATTCTTTTGATTGCCGCTCGGTCGTTTGCGGTTTCAACTTTAAGTTTGGCAAAAACGGCGCGGGAGACGCGGACTTTCTGAAGAAGAAAATGGAAGAATCGGGCAGGAATACGTTGATAGTTTCTCCCGTTTATAAAATGAACAGGATTGTCAGCTCGACAGCCGTAAGATTTTTTGTTGAAAATGGACTTATGGAAGAAGCGGCAGAAATGCTCGGCCGTCCGTATTCGATAAAATTCCCCGTTCTGCACGGACATAAGCTTGGAAGAAAAATCGGAATTCCAACGATAAACCAGACGTTTCCGCAAAATCATATAAAACCCAAGAACGGAACGTATGCATGTACTTGCTACATCGGCGATGATATTTTTCTCGGAGTTTCTAACGTAGGCTCACGACCTACCGTTAATGATAATATAAACGACGTGAACTGCGAAACACACATAATCAATTATAACGGCTGGCTATACGGCAAGAACATAAGAGTATGTTTTTATAAAAGATTGCGCGACGAAAAACGTTTTGACAACATTGAAGAACTGAAAAATACCGTCAAAAACGATATTGATTCGGCGCTTGAATATTTTTCTAAAAAATAGAAGGACTTGAAAAAGTGAAGAAAAAAATACTATTTCTGTTTGCTTTTATACTATTGTTTTCTTCCCTTTTGATGCTGTCGGTTTCCGCAGAAGAAGAAACTCCCGACACGTCAAAGGTTGAAAATATTTACGTATACAATATTGAAAACGATAAGGTACTGTACACAAAAAACCAAAAGGATAAGATTGCACCCGCATCGACCGTTAAAATGATGACGGGAATTATTGCTATCGAGCATTATAAGGACAGATTCGGCGACACAATTACAATAAAAAAAGAATCCCTCGAAGGCTGCCTCGGCAAGAAAATATACTTAAAAGAGGGCGAAAACGTTACGGTAGAAGATTTGATTAACGCGACTGTTTGCGGCGGCGCAAACGACGCGGCGAACGTTTTGGCTTATGAGATCGCGGGAAGCGTTGACGCTTTTGTGACGATGATGAACGATAAGGCAAAGAGCATCGGTATGAAGAATACCAATTATACAAACCCGAACGGCTATTCCGATGCTTCAATGTACACTACTGCAGAAGATACCGCAATTCTGGCAAAATACGTGTATCAAAACGTTGAGTTTATGGATATATGCTCGAAGACGTTTTATACTATGCCGAAGAATAATATCTCAAAGACTCGGTACGTTTATAATTCAAACTATTTTATCGGAACAAACGTTGAAACTAAATATAAAAACTCCGAAGTTAAGGGTATGAACGCAGGTTCGACAGTTGAGGGCGGCGGAGTGCTCGTTACTTCGGTTTCCAAAAAAGGCATAACGAATATTTACGTTATGATGGGCGCACAACAGGACGAAAGCAATATATATTCCTATCTGACAGCCGATAAGTTTATTGATTGGTCATACGATAGCTTTGGATATAAAAAGATTGTAGACCCCGGCGAAATGGTGTGCGAGATGGAAGTTAAGCTTTCAAGCACAGTTGACTACGTGGTGCTGTCCCCCGATAAGACGATAGAGGTTTATTTGCCAAGCTCTGTTGACTTGAATAAGGACATCAAAAGAGAGATAAAGCTGTTTGAGAAAAAGCTTGAAGCACCCGTTGGCGCAGGTCACGTTGCAGGTACTATGACTTTGACGTACGAAGGCAAGGTTATAGGCGAGGTGAATTTGGTTACCAAGAACAACGTTGACAGAAACGGCTTTTTGTACCTTATGGCAAGAATAGAAAGCCTTACGAAATCACCGAAATTTAAAATTACGATTTTCTGTGTGATAGCCTGCGTGTTGATATATTCTGTCTCGACCGTATACGCTAAATCAAGAAGAAGCAAATACAGATATAAATACACTAACAAACGAAAGAAAAAATAATTATTCAAAGAGGACGTTAACACCGTCCTCTTTTTTGACGGACAGCAAACAACAAAAACGACCTCATCCGTCGCGCCGCGTTATGAACATTATATATTTAAATATAATGGCGGCACGACACCTTCTCCCACTGGAGAAGGCGCAGAGTATAACCTTTTCCCTCGTTTTACAATGTACTCAATCCAATAAACAATTATATTTTTTACGAAGAGAACGTACAGATTTTGAGCCTTCTCTGGTGAGAGAAGGTGGCACACCGCTAACAAACGTTATTTTTTTACAAATATAAAACGCGGTGTGACGGATGAGTTCGTCTATCCTACCGTACTTGCACTAATTTTTACCTCCATCTGACGAGGGAGGTGGCTCGGCAATAAACGGATAAACAATATTACTATACTTTGTTGCCGAGACGGAGGGAGAGATATGTGTTAATTCTCTGATTGCATTATTGTCTAAATAAATCGTCCGTTTTTCTCTCCCTCAGTCTCGCAGTCGCTCGCCAGCGTCTACTGCGGTTCGGTCACGGCTCGGCTCTAAAAGTCCACCGGACTTTTATTCACTCCCTCGCCGCCGCTTCGCTACCCTTGTCAGATGGAGCTAAATAGTTAGATTATTTCGAAAAAAAGGGACGTATAGCAAAAACGCCTCTGCAATTTTAGGTTTTATTGTATTAGCCGCGTGTTTGAATGTCATCCTTGAGCAAGCCGCCGCGAGATTCTTCACTACGCTCGAGAATGACAACGCGGCGGCGCAGCGAAGGATCCCGAATGTGCCGTTTCTTATATGCGCCCTTCCCTACCAAATTAGACAATATCGTTTCTGCAAAAAAAGGGGGGTACCGAGGGAGGAACGCCCTCGGCCGTTTGAAAGAGAGGGGTCGAGGGGAGGGGAGGATCGGAACTCTCCTCCCCTTGTGCCTTCTTTGGTTACTTTCTTGGCACGCAAGAAAGTAACATAAAAAAGAAAAGACTATATTATTAAATAAAACAACACGTCTTAGAAAAAGAAAAAAAGCTATCGCTTTTTTAAAGGAGTACATACGGTCAGGAGCTTCGCTCCCAAACCCACACCAAAGGTGCTTTTTGAAAAAAGCTCCTTTGGAATCCGCAAAAACTTTAAATAAAAATATTTTACATTATTTTTTTAAAAATAATATTTTAATTGCGCTTTTTAAAAAAAGCCCCTCTTGATGAACGCAAAAACTTTACACGTTTAATATATATCGCATCTACTTATAATAAAAAAATCTCCGAGAAAATTCTCGGAGATTTTTTGTTTTTTCAGTGTAATTATACACCCTTCTTGTATCTTTCGATCTTCTCAACATCGCTGAAGTTATGCTTTGCAACATAGCCGGGGATGGGAAGAATCTTTTCATGGATACAGTCAATGATTGTATCGGGATAGGGGAAGAACTCTGTTTCGAGCTCGTGTGCAGGTGTGATCCAGTTACGTGAACCGAGTGCAATTGCGGGAGCATCGAGGTAATCAAATGCGAGTTCGGAAATGTTAGCCGCCATATCCTTCATAATTGAACCACGTTCAACAGCGTCACCAACGATGATGATCTTACCTGTCTTCTTAACGGATTCAATAACCTTTGTATAGTCAAAGGGAACGATTGAACGTGTATCGATAACTTCTGCGGAAATTCCGTATTTTTCTTCGAGTGTCTTTGCAGCCTCGAGAGCGCGGTAAAGAACTGCACCGATTGTAAGAATTGTGATGTCCTTACCTTCCTTCTTAACGTCAGGATCGCCCATCTTGATTTCGTATGTGCCTTCCGGAACACCGTCCTTCAAGAATTCTTCGCCCTTGTCGTAAATTCTCTGTGATTCAAAGAAGATAACGGGGTCAGTTCCTTCGAGAGCAGCTGTCATGAGACCCTTTGCATCTGCGGGAGTAGAAGGGAATACAACCTTAAGACCCGGAATGTGAGCAGCGAGAGCTGTCCAGTCCTGAGAGTGCTGTGCGCCGTATTTTGAACCAACGGATACACGGAGAACGATAGGCATCTTAAGAATACCTGCAGACATTGACTGCCATTTTGCCATCTGGTTGAAGATTTCATCTCCTGCACAACCCATAAAGTCAGCGTACATAAGTTCAACAATTGCACGTCCGCCGCACATTGCGTAACCTACTGCAGAACCAACGATTGCAGATTCGGAAATAGGAGAGTTGAAGAATCTGTGGTAAGGAATAGCTTCGGTCATCTTCTTGTATACACCGAAAGCGCCGCCCCAGTCTCTGTTATCTTCGCCGTATGCGATAAGTGTGGGATCGTCGTAGAACTTATCAATGATAGGCTCAGCGAGACCGTCACGGATATTATACATCTTCATCTTGGAAACGGGTTTGCCGTTTGCATCCTTAGCTGTACGGATCTTACCCTTGATTTCCTTAACACGAGGACATTCTTCCTTGGGAACGAGCATTTCTGCTTCACGTGTGGGATCCATGCTCTTAACCTTTTCGTTAGAGAACATAATTGACGAAATAGCTTCGGGGTTCTTTGTAAGATCCATTCTGGGAGAAATTTCGTCATTTATAGCGAGCTTCATAACCGTTGTCATACGGTTGATGATGTCTTCGTCAATAGCTGCAAATTCAGCTTCTGTTGCTACCTTACCCTTAATCATCTTAGCCTTGTAAGCTGCGATCGGGTCTGCTGCAATCCATGCATCGATTTCTTCCTGTGTTCTGTATGTGGAAGAGTCGGAAGGTGAGTGACCTGATACACGGTATGTTACAACGTCGAGAAGTGCGGGGCCCTTACCTGCAAGGAGAAGCTCTTTCTTTCTTGAAACAGCGTCGATAACTGCGAAAGGATCGTAACCGTTTACTCTTTCAGCGTGCATCATATCAGGGTTGAAGCCTGCGCCGAGACGTGCAGCCATATCGTAACCCATTGTTTCGCCTCTTGTCTGACCACCCATACCGTAGGAGTTGTTGAATACGTTAAAGAGAATGGGAAGTCCGCCGTTAGGATACTTGCCGTCCATACCCCAGAGCTTTGTAATCTGGTCCATAGAAGCAAAGTTGAATGATTCAAGAACAGGACCACGGCCCAATGCGCCGTCACCTGAGTTAGCAATAATAATACCGGGCTTGTGGTTTGCTCTCTTATAGAGTGCAGCACCGAGCGCGATAGGAGCAGAACCACCAACGATAGCGTTGTTAGGCATAAGACCGAAGGGAATGAAGAACGCGTGCATAGAGCCGCCGAGACCCTTGTTAAAGCCTGTTGTTCTTGCAAATATTTCAGCCAAAGCACCGTAAAGAATAAAGTTCTTTGCGAGTTCCTTGATATTAGATGTGGGCATATGCTTTTCAACGATTGAAAGAAGTGTTCCGCCGAGGAATTCCTTCATTATATCGTATACTTCTTTTTCATCGAGCTTGTGGATAGAAGACAAGCTCTTTGCGATGATTTCGCCATGGCTTCTGTGTGAACCGAACGAGAAGTCGTTCATATCGAGCGCATAAGCTTCACCTACCGCAGATGCTTCCTGACCGATAGAAAGGTGAGCAGGTCCGGGGTTGTTGTATTCAATGCCGTTGTAAGCAGACTTTGTCTTAACTTCGTTAAGCATTGTTTCGAATTCACGAATGATACGCATATCGTGATAAATACGCATCATATCGTCTTTTGTGTAAATTTTCTTTTCTTCTGCAAGTGTCTTCTTGTACTGGCAGACGGGGATATCATTAAAACTAATGAAACCGGGTTCAAACACCTTATTAGGATCTACATATTGACTTTTTGGCATGATCTTTATCTCCTTTATGTAATATATATTTTATTTTTTTACTTACTTAGATTTGGAAAAGTCCTTCTCTGATAACTTCGCAAACGGTAGGATGCGGGAATACCATCTTGTGAACGTCTTCAACACGCATTTCGTTTTCAACCATCATAGCTGCTCCGTAGATAATTTCGGAAGCGTAAGTACCAATCATATGAACACCGAGAATTGTTCTGTGGTTCTTGTCGATGATTATCTTAACGATACCGTCGCCGCCTTCATTTTCAGCAATATATCTGCCTGAATAACGGAGTGTGTAGCTTTCTGTCTTTGCATCAAGACCCTTAGCCTTAACTGTTTCAGAGGTTTCACCAACGCTTGCAACCTCGGGGTTTGTGTATATAACAGCAGGAATTGCGTTATAGTTCATCTTGTCCTTCTTGCCGAGGATATTGTTGATGCAAACTTCACCTTCACGGTATGCTGTGTGAGCCAACATAGACTTGCCGTTTACGTCACCTGCAGCCCAAACGCCGGGAACGTTAGTCTTTCCGTCATCGCCTGTAACGATAGCGCCTCTTTCTGTAAGAACGCCGATATTTTCAAGTCCGAGACCTGCTGTTGAAGCTCTTCTTCCGATAGATACGAGAACGCAGTCAGCCTTAACTGTCTTTGCTTCTCCTGCCAATTCATAGTTTACGCAGTCTGTTCCAACTGAAGTAACCTTTGCGGAAAGAATAAATTCAACGCCCTTCTTCTTGTAGTTCTTCTGAAGAATAGCAGAAATTTCGCTGTCTGTGGGACCTGCGATATGGTCGAGCATTTCAATAACCTTTACGTTTGAACCGATAGAGTTGAAATAGCTTGCCATTTCAAGACCGATAACACCGCCGCCTATAACAACGAGCTCCTTCGGAACAGTTGTCATATCGAGAATTTCGCGGTTTGTCTTTGCAAAGCCTGATGCAACTGCTTCTCTGAGTCCGGGAATGGGGGGAACTGCTGCTTCTGAACCCGCACAAATAAGAAGCTGTTTACCTGTATATTCTTTGTCGCCTGCCTTAACTACAAAGCCTTCAGCAGTCTTTTCTTTAATTTCAGCAACTTCCTTTACAACGTCAACGCCTGCTCTCTTCATAGTACCTTCGATACCCGAAACGAGAGTCTTAACCACTTTGCCCTTACGAGCAACAACTTTTTCGTGGTCAATTTCTGCTCCCGCAAACTTTACGCCGTAAGCTTCGCTGTGCTTTGCGTAATCATAAATCTTTGCGGAATAGAGGAGAGTCTTTGTAGGAATACAGCCTTCGTTCAAGCAAACGCCGCCAAGAGCGCGTTTTTCGATAACGAGTGTCTTAAGACCTCCGTGTGCTGCCTTTTCTGCAGCATTGTAGCCTGCGGGGCCACCGCCGATTATAATAAGATCGTACATTATATGCTTCCTTTCTTATCCTCTGATTATTTAGCCATCAAAAGATTGAAGTTTTCGAGGTTAGCGCAGAGTTCCTTCAAGAATCTTGCCGCAGGAGCACCGTCGAGAGCTCTGTGGTCAAACGTAAGTGAAAGACCCATAGCATCATAAAATACATCTTCGCCGTTTACCTGTTTTACGCGGCGTGAAATGTTACATACGCCGAGGATACAAGTCTGGGGAGGATTGATAACAGGAGTAAAGCTTTCAATTCCCATAGCTCCGAGGTTGGTAACTGTGAAAGTACCGCCTGAGAGAAGGTCGGGGCTGATAGAACCGCCCTGAGCAGCCTTGATAACTGTCTTAGCGTTTGCGGAAAGCTCGTTGAGGCTCATCTTGTCAGCGTTGAATACCGTAGGAACGAGAAGTCCTCTTTCTGTGTCAACTGCGATACCGAGGTTGACGTTATTGAAGAATCTCATCTTATCGCCAAGGTAGTGCGCGTTGCAGTCCTTGTGGTTCTTCAATGTCTTTGCAACTGCAAAGAGTACCATATCATTGAATGTAATATTGTTGAGACCCATAGCCTCTGCATTCTTCTTGAGCATAGCTCTGTATGCCATAATCTGAGTTGCGTCGAAGGACGCGTTGAGTGTAAGCTGAGCCATATTGGAAAGGGATTCGTGCATTGACTTTGCAATAACCTTTCTAACGTTGGAAAGCTTAACGTCTTCGTATTCAGCAACGGGAGCTGTAGCAGCCGCAGCAGCTGCAGGAGCTTCTTCAACCTGAGAAGCGGGAGCTACACCTGTCTTCATGAACGTTTCATACTGTTCGGGTGTGAGTCTCTGTCCGTTGTCGAGAAGTCTGTTTACGTCTCTTTCAATAACTCTGCCGTTAGGGCCTGTGGGAGTAACTGCGGAAAGGTCTGCGTAAGTCTTGTTTGCAAGGTTCTTCGCTCTGGGAGAAATCTTCAACATTCCGTCCTTGTCTGCGCTTGCTGTTGCAACAACAACCTCTTCCTTCTTTACTTCCTCAACCTTTTCTTCTGCCTTTTCTTCAGCGGCGGGAGCGCTTTCTTCTGCGCTTGCCTTAGGCATAAGAGCGCTTATATCTTCTCCTGCCTGACCGATAATACATACGGGATCAAGGCAAGGAACATCATCGCCGTCTTCTGCAAATACTTCGAGAAGTACGCCTGCAACTGTTGCAGGTTCGTCAAACGATGACTTGTCTGTTTCATAGGAGAACAATACGTCGCCTTCAGCAACTGTATCTCCTTTTTTCTTTTTCCATTCGGTAATGACGCAGCTTTCAACACTCTGGCCTTGGCGCGGCATTATAACTAATGTTGCCATAGTTCTTACCTCCAAAAAATTTATATAAATTTATTATTTATGCTCTGACTACCAATACACCGTTCTCTTCTGCCGCGTTTGCAATATCCTCGGGCAGTCTTCCGTTGGTGATAATCATATAAATATCCTTAAAGTTTCCAAAAGTATACGGCAGGCTCTTGTCGTACTTTGTCGTATCCAAAAGCACTATAACCCTTCTCGCCTTTTCAACAATGAATTTCTTAAGCTCACATTCGCTGTAGTTACCGCAAGTCAATCCGGTCTGCGCAGACGCTCCCGACGGAACTATAAACGCCGTATCAATATTTATATCGTCAAGAAAACGCAACGCCTGCGTTCCCGATACCGATATATTATCTCTGTTAAGCATTCCGCCAACAAGATTAACTATGGTCTGCTTCTTATGTAAAAGCTCAATGGCTATATTCGGCCCCGTCGTCGTAATAGTAAATCTTTCCTCAGGCAAAAGCGACGCCATCATCATCATCGTCGTTCCCGAATCAAGAAAGAATGAACGTCCCGTTTCAAGCATCTCAATAGCCTTCTTTGCAAGAGCTTCCTTTGCGGGAATATTCTTTTGCATACGGCTCGGAAATTCCTCTTCCATCGACGTGGTAATAAACTTCATTGAACGGGCTCCGCCTCTTACCTTAATCGCATCGCCCTGCTGTTCGAAATAATCAATGTCTCGGCGAATCGTCATACTGGAAACCTCAGGAAAAAGATCGGTCAGTTCCTTCAAAGACACAAACGGCTTTGAACAAAGCAATTCCTTTATAACACTTCTTCTTTCGGAATTCATAACGAATTTCTCCTTCATTTGATAATAATTGCAAATAATCACACAGAAAATGTTATTTTTAACATTCCCCTATTATAATTATAAAACTTTTACCCCCTAATGTCAACAGGTTTAATTGTAAATTTATTTAATAATCAGCTATTTTTTCGTATTTTGGTAATTTTAACAAAAATATATATTTTTAGTCAACAATTTGACCAAATACAACAAAACCGCCAGCCATTCGGCTCAGTCAAGTTTTTTATAGCTCGGTATTGCTTTTATACACACGATATGCTATAATCCAATATATTAAAATAATGTCGAAAAATGGCGGGTCTGCGAGGTGATATCATGGGAATTTTCGGCGGTCTTCAATCCAACAAAAAGCCAGCTGATAACAACATCAGAGAAGATGACATCAACTTCAAAAACAGAAACGTGCTCGTCGGTGTAATCCGAGGTCGGCATCAGTTTAACGCCATGCTTAAGATGAAGTTTTATCATATTCCCATTTCACGCGTAAACGATTGCTCTTTTCCCGTTGAGTACGTAGCCGTTTATCAGTCTAAAAAGCATTTCGGCAGAAAAAGCGGAGTCAGAATTTACGGCGAGGTTGAAAGCTTTTGCACCGTTCCGAGAAACAAAATTACGGAAATCCCCAAAGACTCAAGTGAAAAATATATCTATTTTAAAATAAAAAGCTGGCGCAGACTTAATAAGCCGGTTGAAGCAAAAGAAATGGACAAGGTTGCATTTTCGACCACGCTTTATTTGCTCAAAAACTGCAGAACGTCATCGGAGCTTCAGTTACGTTCAAAAGAGGAGCTTGATTTCTGCCAAGAACTTACACAAAACATAAAAACGCTGATAAGAAAACGCACCCCTGACGGAAACGATATGGTATACCGCGATTACACAGTAAAGCTTAAAGGCGGTATGCTTTATTTGTATTTTGCCGACGTGCTTGAATACGTTATCGGCTACGACGTATTTCTTGAGAATCCTATGAACGTTATCAGGGATATTTTTGACTATTATCCCGAGATATGATAAATGATAAATAATCAATTATAATATGAAAACAAGGTGAAAAAATGTTTGAAGAAGACATACAAAGCCAAACAAAGCCCTCGCTTTACAAACTGAATAAAGAGAGCAAAATAATAACCTTTTATATGCTCTTTGTAAGCGTTGCTTTCTTGATTGCTTCCGTTATCGCTGTAATAGTAACGAAAGAAAAAGATTTTTTGGCAAATTTATTTAATATCCTTACCTCACCCTCAAAGCTCGTAACCGACTACTTTGCGTTAGGGGGACTTGGAAGCACGTTTTTTAACGCGGCTGTGTGCGGTTTTATTACAAATATTATAATTTACTTTAGCAGGGTAAAAACAAACGCAACCACGTTTGCCGCTTATATGCTCGTTGTTGCTCACTGTTTTTACGGATTGAACTTTTTAAATATGTGGCCCTTTATACTCGGAGTTCTGCTGTTCTGCGGTATTATGAAGAAATCCTTTTCAGAAAACGTACACATAGCATTTTTTGCTACTGCATTAGGACCTTTCGTAAGTGATTTTATGTTCAGATACACCTCAGCAGCAAGCTTTAATTTCTTTGGAGTATCAGTTTCGTTTTTCGGCATAGTTATGTCGATACTGTTCGCGTTGGCGGCAGGCTTTGTAGTTCCCGCCCTTCTGCCCGGTACTACCGCTATGCACAGAGGCTACAATATGTACAAGGCGGGACTTGCCATCGGTATTCTCGGTATATTCGTATATTGTTTTCTCTATCCCAATTTAGGCTTTGATGCACCGACGGTTATTGATATTTCCAATCCCGAATATTACCAAATGCCCTACGGATACCGAGCTTTTATGAATGGATTTTTTATAATACTGTTTGTAATAACCGGTATTGCGGGATTTATTTTAAACGGCAAGAGCTTTAAGGGGTACCGTATGCTACTAAAATGCTCGGGCTACGGCGCAGACTTCCACGACAAGTTCGGCGTGCCGATATGTCTTATAAATGTTTGTGTGTACGGCCTATGCATTATCGGATTTTTAAATATTGCGGCTATATTGCCCGAAATTTTCCCCGCCCTTCCCAAAGGAATAGGCTTTACGGGAGCTACGGCAGGCGTTGTTTTTGCCGCCCTTACGTTTTCTTTAGACGGACAGCAGCCGAGAATTATTGCTCCTATCGTGCTCGGATACGTGTTGTTATTTGCGGTAGTGTGCGCTATTTGCTCTGTTGCAAAAATGGATATACCGTGGACCCTCTCAACTCAAGGGTATATAAACGGACTTGCCTTCGCAACGGGACTTTGCCCGTTTGCCGGCAAATACGGATTTAAAGTTGGAGTTATTGCAGGATTTTTATCCGCTGTAATATGCACTTCGACCTCGGCTATGCATGGCGGATTCGTTTTGTACAACGGCGGTTTTACAGCAGGCCTTACGGCGTTGGTTCTAATTCCTATACTTGACTATTACAATATTCAGCCGAAACACGACGACGATTCACCCGAAAGACATAAATAATAAATACAAAAATACGACTAAGGAATATATTAAGTGAGGATTATGGAAAAGAAGCATCATTTAAATTTAAAAAATACACTTTTCCCTTGCATTTTTCTGTCGGTTATATGCGGCGGCTTTACAGGTATACTGATATTCGGTTTTAAATTTCTTGCATCGCGCGTCATTGAATTTTCTATGTCAACGTACGCCTTTGTCAGAGAAAATCCAAGCTATTTACCTTTATTATTGTTTGCTGTAGGTTTACTATCTTGCGCTTCGTATTTATTGATAAAATACGAGCCCGACTGCAAGGGCGGAGGCATACCTACTGTTGTTGCCTTCATCAGAGGTTTTATTACTTTTAAATGGGTGGCAAGCGCATTTGTACTTCTATTCTCAGCGCTTCTTACCTTTCTCGGCGGTGTTCCTCTCGGTAACGAGGGCCCAAGCGTTCAGATGGGATGCGCTGTCGGCAGAGGAACGGTAAATCTATTCTCAAAAAACAATAAAGCCTGGGATAAATATATTATGACCGGCGGAGCTTGCGCGGGCTTTGCTTCCGTAACGGGTGCGCCTATCAGCGCTATGCTTTTTGCAATCGAAGAAATACATCACCGCTTTTCACCGTTGATATTTATGGCGGCGTCAACAGCTACTCTCACGGCAAGTGTTGTAATGAGAGTTCTCGGCGTGATTTTCGGAAGAGACGTATCTCTTTTCCATTTTGAAATAAACGAAATAATGCCTATAAGATACGTTTGGGCAACTATTATCGTCGGTGTAATAACGGGACTTGTAGCTGTTGGTTATACAGCCCTATACCGTATTCTCGATAAAATCGTAAACGGTAAGCTAAAAAAGACGCCCTTGGTTTTAAAATTTGTTTCAGTGTTTGTTATAGTAGCACTGCTCGGTTTTTTATCCGATGGTTTTATCGGTACGGGTCACGACCTTATTGACCTGATTATAGAAAACCACTACTTCCCTTGGTTTGTGCTGCTTTTGTATTTGCTTGTGCGCGCGGTTATGTTACTTGTTGCAAACCAAACGGGAATAACAGGTGGGCTTTTTGTTCCATCCCTCTGCTTTGGCGCTATCGTCGGCGAGCTTGTGGCAAAGCTGCTTATTATATGCGGCATATTACCCGAACAGTACCGAGTTATTATGGTTATCGTGGGAATGGCATCATTTCTCTCGGCGGCATCAAGAATCCCTCTCGTTGCGGTTATGTTCTCCGTTGAAGCGCTTTCCGCACTTTCTAATATCGTTCCAGTAGCGGTGGGAGTGGCGTTTTCCTACCTCGTTGTAGAGCTTACGGGAATAAAAGATTTTTCAGAAACGGTTGTTGAAAGAAAGATTGCCCGCAGCAACAGAAACAAACCCGTGTACGTCGGTGACGTTCATATGACGGTTAAAGAAAATTCTTTTGCGGTTGGCAAAGAGGTAAAGGATATACTTTGGCCCCCGCATTTAGTAATCACGTCGGTTTACAGAAAGGTTATCGACGAAACACTATTCCAAAGCGGAGACGTGTTGCATTTAAGATATAAGACGGCAGCGCCCGACGATACATATAAGGTACTTGAAGCATTGCTCGGAAATCAGGATTCGGGTATAGAAATGACGTGCAAATTAAGCTCCGACGAGCATTATAATATTTTGGAAGTATAAAAACATAAAATGACACAGGGGAGACTATAAGTCTCCCTTTTTTGTTATAAATAAACACAAAACAATAAATTCTAAAATAATTGTAGCGGTGGGATACTTCTTTAAAGTTTTGGGGGAGTCAAGAGGGCGCTTTTTTAAAAGCGTCCTCTTGTCAAGGGTTCGGGTGCGAAGCTCCTGATGTTCTGTGCTCCTTTGAAAAAAGCGATAGCTTTTTCGTTTTAAGACAAAAATCAAAGCCCCGCATAAAGCGTGTTGTCCTTAACGGAGAAATACGAAAACCGAGTAGGATGTCAGAAAAACCAGCAATGTAGTCAAATGGC
>SVQI01000004.1 GCA_015065455.1 Oscillospiraceae bacterium
CAAACTAAATGCTGAACTTTATGCAAATACAGATGATGCGGACGCGGATTTGAATGATTTCTTGTCACAACTAAAGTGTTCAAGATAAATTTAAGAAATGTTGATGAACTATCCTAGCAAGCATCGCCTTTTGGGGACAAAAGGCAGTTTGTTGGGATAATCCTAAGCCCTTAAAGGTTTCAGGAATATTCCTGACAAGTCTGTGTTTGGGTGACCAAACGCGATGCTTGCTGGTACATAACAACTCAGTTCCCTTATCGGTAAGTTTTGAACGGCTTTCTAATCTTACGGTTACAAAATTGCCTTTAAGTGAGGAAACAGTTGGAGGGTGTTTATCCTCTAACTGTTACTCTCACAAAAAATGTGGATATTGTGCGTAAAAACAACCTTTGTCTACCGACAAGGGTTGTTTCTTTTTAACTTAATTGGTACTTGCGGACGGATTAAGAACAACTAAAACAGTAAACGGTATAACTACCGAATATTATTGGGCAGATGGTATACTTTACGGACAGAGAACGGGCAGTGAATATATGCTGTTCCTGTATGACGAAAGCGGAAACAAATACGGATTTATACTTAAAAACGGTACAACAGAGGAATACTATTACTACACATTCAATCTGCAAGGCGACGTAATAGGCATAGTTGACAATTTAGGAAATATTGTGGTAGAATATACTTATGGGAGCGTGGGGAGATTTACTCAGCGTAACAGGAACACACGCAAACACCATAGGTCAAACTAACCCAATAAGATATCGTGGATATTACTACGATAGCGAGACGGGATTCTACTATGTAACCAGCCGTTATTACGATCCTGAGCTTGGTAGATTTATTAACGGTGATAATAATTTTAGTAATTATAATTTGTTTATGTACTGTGGCAACAATCCAGTAAACAGAATTGATCCAAATGGGGAACATTGGTATTACTTGTGGATAGATGACTTAATTGAAGCAGTAGATGAACTGATGGCAAGCGCGAGCAACATTGTTTATGGAAGGGCCGCATACGAACGGAGCTATTATGATCCTAAGGGAGCAAATGATTTGTGGAATACTAGGCCGTTTCAAGATACAAAGCCATCTCAGGAAATGCAGATTTTTACTGAATTCATGTATGATCACGATTTTGTTGCCGATATTAGCGTTTCAGTAGATACTCCAATAAAAAACACATATGTCAAGGTTGGCGCAAGCAAGGTGCTTAGTCCAAATAAAAACATTGATGCGTCATATGTGCATGCTGGCATTGGAGCATCTACACCATCGGTATTACCGATTAATATTTCTTATAGTGTTGGAATTGTGAATGGAGTCAAAGCAAAAGAAAACTATGCTAAACATTTTTTGGATATTGGAGCAGGAGCAATATATGGCTTTGACTACTGCTGGTGGCCTAACGGTGCAAGTGCGTATAGTTTTACGATAGGTACTTCATATGGAGTATATGGTAGATATGATTATTATTGGTGTTTAGATTAGGTTTGGGAGGAAGGGTACAGTGTATGAATTAATAAAAAGTAGTTTTCAAGCCTATGCTTCTGCGGCAGCATTTTCAGGACTTTGGATTTTGTTGGCTGTCTATGGTACATTTAAAAACACAAAAAATATTGAAAATAAAAAAATGAAAACAGTTTTACGCTTTAGTATAGGTAGTGTACTTATTTGTTTTTGGATATGGTTTTTTGTTTGTGTGAATCTATACCCGATTTCTTTGGCCTATTATGAATATAATCATGATTTTGCAGAGGAAAAGATCGGTGTTATTGATGGCATAGAGCAAGATGGCAAAGATCGTATATATTTAAATATAGACAACGCAGAATATACAATGGTTGATAGCAGTGTCAGCCCTGCTTTTATTATTGGAAAAGATATTGATGAGGGTGATACTGTGAAAATTAAGTTCGGAGTAAGATCAAAGTATATTTTTGACATTTACGAATTAAATACAAGACCCTGACAAACCATACCAGCAAGCATCGCGTTTGTTTACTCAAACGCAGACTTGTTGGGATAGTCCCAAACCTTTATGGAAAATTTAAGCCTTAACGGTTACAAAATTGCCTTTTAGTGAGGAAACAGTTGGAGGGTATTTATCCTCGAACTGTTACTCTCACAAAAAATGTGGATATTGTGCGTAAAAACAACCTTTGTCTACTGATAAGGGTTGTTTTTGGTTTACTTAATTGGTTCTTGCGGACGGTTTAAGAACAACTAAAACAGTAAATGGTATAACTACCGAATATTATTGGGCAGATGGTATACTTTACGGACAGAGAACGGGCAGTGAATATATGCTGTTCCTGTATGACGAAAGCGGAAACAAATACGGATTTATACTTAAAAACGGTACAACAGAGGAATACTATTACTACACATTCAATCTGCAAGGCGACGTAATAGGAATTGTTGACAATTTGGGAAATATTGTGGTAGAATATACTTATGGAGCGTGGGGAGATTTACTCAGCGTAACAGGAACACGCGCAAACACCATAGGTCAAGCCAACCCAATAAGATATCGTGGATATTACTACGATAGCGAGACAGGGCTCTACTATGTATCCAGCCGTTATTACGATCCTGAGATCGACCGGTGGATTAATGCGGATAGCGTTGTATCTGGAATTGGCGAAAACTTATTGGGTTACAATATGTTTGCCTACTGTTTAAACAATCCTGTGAATATGACAGATAATTCTGGATATTGGCCGCAGTTGATTAAAGATACAGCTAATTGGATAAATAATAACATTATTCAGCCAGTTGCAAGTTTTGTTAAAGATATTGCAGAAGATATCAATAATTTTGACTCGCACAATGAAAGTGAAGAAAAAGTTTTAGAATCAAATTATTTTTCTTCATACAAAGGTGTACCAGTCATAAGAACAAACGGAGACCGATCGGGATCCTTCGGAGTCATTTTTTTGACAAGAGAGACCAATGATAGAAGTAATCCCGAAGACGTTATTCGTCACGAGTATGGTCATACAAAACAATTGGAGCAACTAGGTATTGTAAACTATGCTTTGTGTATTGGATTACCATCGTGGCAACAGTGGGGTACTGGCGAATATTATAGTAAGCCTTGGGAGATTACTGCAGATATTTATGGCGGTGTGCAATCAAGAAATCATTCTCAAAGTAATATTGATAGAGGCTTTGCATATTTGGAAGGTAGTAAAAAAATAGGTCCGCTTATTTTGGTGTTCATTGAATAGGGGGTACATATGAAAAGAAATTCTTTACTAAAATCAATTATGGTAATTACGTCTATATGTATTTTACTTTGTTCTTGTAATTTGTCTGGAATGATTGAGTATTATTCGCAAAAAGAAAACTATATAAGTGTGACCGGAACGGTTTCGAGCATAAAGTATAGTGAAGATGCCACAGCGTTGTATATTGACTTTTATGAATTGTCTCCTGTTCTCGATGATACGTGTTTTAAAATTGTCGGAGAGAATCTAGAGATAGTCAAAGCCAACAGAATTGATGATAAACTTAAAATAGGCGAACAAATAACCTTTATCACTGCACCAAAGTATTTTGGAGATGGATATGTAATGCCTATAGTCGCTATATCAATAAGTGGAGAAAATTTGCTAGGTTTCGAAGAAGGATATAAAAATTTGCTAGATTGGTTATATGAATAGAGTCCGACATACCAGCAAGCATCGTGTTTGGCATCCCAAACGCCATGCTTGAGGGTACATAACAGTTACATTTTCTATGCAATAGAGTTTTAATGTTTTTTACAATTTGAGGAGGTCTAAAAATGAAAAAATTATTATGTTTAATGTTGTCGTTTTTTATGTTATTGTTATTTTCTGCTTGTAGTAAAGCGGATGATGATAAGCCCTCGGCAACACCTAAAAAAACAGAAAATAATGCTTCTGATACAGTTTCAAAAATAGATAGTAATATCGAAACTACAACAGTTGAGGACGAGCCTCAAAAAGAATCTGAAACAACTGCAATACCCACACCGGAAACTACAGTTGTCCCAACCGCAACGCCCACACCTGAGACTACAGTTGTCCCAACTGCAACGCCTACGCCGGAGACTACAGCTGTTCCAACCGCAACGCCTACGCCGGAGACTACAGTTGTCCCAACTGCTACACCCACGCCGGAAACACCGGTTGATCCACCTATTCCGTCCACACCGATATATTCCCAAACCGTTACGAACACCTTTGGAAATTTGCAGTTTACGAGTATGACCACCGCAAAACATGTAGCTATTCAAGGTGATTACATATACTACTCTCGATATCATGATACTGATCCTTTGGAGAGAGGAATTTTTGAATATAATAAGGCAACAAAAACCAAACGTCAGGTTTCTAAATATCCCGGTACGTTTATAAATGTTGTAGGTGATTATCTTTATTATAGAGGAGCATTGGATTATTATGCTGATAATTGGAATGAGCCTTATTCTGTAGGACAGTTATCATATAAAATTATATGTGTTAATCTCAAGGATGCCACGTATAAACCGGTTATCATTGATGGACAGGGAATCACTTGTTATAATATCGTTATGTATAAGGACTATGTTTTTTATAACGAGATGTCGATTGAAAAACGGCTTTGCCGAATATCATCTAACGGCACAAACCGAGTCGTTTTAGCGGATAATGTTGATTTTTTTTATGTTACGGATGATGGCAAGCTTTATTATATTACAAACTCTGGCAAGTCCGTGTATTCCTGTGACATAGACGGTAGTAATAAATTAGAGATTTTAAAATCTGAAAAACAGATTTATTTGTTTGCTGGAAATGGAGAAGATCTGTATTTTGCGAATTATGAAAAACCGTCAAGTCGTTATGTTTATAATATTTATAAAGTCAATAAAAATGGTGAATTGATAAATGTTGCTACATGGGATTTAATACACTATTATGCTGTGGTCAATGATAGACTTTTTATATGTACAGATGACGGTTTGTTTAGTGTGTTACTAACAAACGGTGATATCCAAAAGTTTGCAGAAGCTGATTGTAGTTTTACAGTGTATAATAATAAAATATACATCATAAACGCGGAAGAAATATTCGAATGTAATCTTGATGGTACAGAAAGAGTAAAACTTTAGTCTGTTATGCAGAAGCTTCTGATTTGAATTAAGATTTCTCGACCATAAAAGAAACACCTTTTGTCTTAAGACAAAAGGTGTTTTTGTATATAGATTAGTTGCAGCCGCAGCCACAACCGCCGCATCCACATCCACAGCCGCCGCCACAGTTGCAAAGGAAGAAGAGCACGAGGCAGATAGCGATGATAACCCAGATGTTTTCGCAATCAAAAAGATTACACAAGCAGTTCATACGAAACCTCCTTTCCGGGAAGGTCGTTTTTTTTCAAAACGTGGGATTTCCTTGACCCTGATATTATTCTATGCAGCAGGTTTCGTTTTGGTATGTTTGGTTACATTTGGCATTATTATATTTTTATCGATTTTAGTTTTCGAATTTAAAAAGCATGAAAAAAATACGGCTATTTTTAAAAGTATTTATTTTAAAAAAATTCCGCAAAAAAGATACATACACATAATCAGAAGAGTAAAGTTATACGATGACGAAAGTAACAACCATATAGCCGTGCTTCCAAGCAATAGAATGCATATAAAAGATGTTATACCCAGCATCTTTTCTGCAGCTTGAATATCGTATTTTAACAATAAGATTTTTTCAAGAAGCTGACCGCCGTCAAGTGTTTTTATAGGTAATATATTTACAAAAATAAGCAGATAATTACTCATAATAAAAAATTCTGTATATATGTTTTTTGGCATAGCAGAGCAGAGAAGTATTAGAAGAATATTTGTAAGAATACCTGCTATACAGACAAAAATGTCAGCTTTATACGAAGTTAATGACGGGGCTTTTTTTATATCAATTCCAAACGGTAGTATTTTTACGGCTAATATTTTTTCACCGCAGAGTTTCATTGCAAAAATATGTCCAAACTCGTGTAACAGTGCTGCAAAAAACGGTAGAAATGATAATATTTTTACGTTTGACGTCAGCAGTACGGCAAAAAAAATAAAGGTTGGCAAACCTATTTTGATTTTTAGTTTATTGTCCATATTTTACTACCGCCATCATCACGATTATAAAAAACAGGTATATAATTATTTTTTTCAAAATATCACTCAATTCAATGTTTTTTTAAGAATATATGAGTCGTATCATAAAAGTATGAATGTTTTAAACTAAAGTACAAATGTCTTATATTTATAGGATTTGTTTGGTTTGATTGCTTTTGTAATTGAAAAAATGGTCAAAATGATGGTTTTTGTGTTGACAAAAAATAAAATATAAAATATAATATATTGTATATATATAAATAAAGAGGAGAAAAAATTGTGAACAGAGATCACGTAAAAACAGTCAAATTCGGCGGCAGTTCGCTCAGCGATGCTAACCAGTTTAAAAAGGTAGCCGATATTATTTTATCAGATGAAAACAGACGCTATGTAGTTCCGTCTGCTCCCGGCAAACGCTATAAAGATGACGTGAAGGTTACCGATATGCTTTATAAGTGTAATGCGCTTGCTGAAAAAGACGAATCTATTGACGTATATTTTGATGGAATAAAGAAAAGATATAACGAAATAATCCAAGGGCTTGGCATGACAGATTTTTCTCTTGAAGAAGATTTTGAAATTGTTAAGAACAATATAAAGAACAAAGCGGGAAGCGACTATGCAGCAAGCCGTGGCGAATATCTTAACGGTAAGATATTGGCTGCTTATCTTGGATTTGAATTTATTGATTCTGCTGACGTTATTTTCTTTAAGGAAGACGGCAGATTTGATGAAGATAAGACTAATGCAGTTCTTAAAGGTCTTCTTAAAACACACGAAAAGGCTGTTATTCCCGGCTTCTATGGTTCTAACCCTGACGGAACAATCAGAACGTTCTCCAGAGGCGGCTCTGATATAACAGGTTCTATCGTTGCAAGAGCTTGTGATGCAGATTTGTATGAAAACTGGACTGACGTTTCGGGATTCCTTATGGCTGACCCGAGAATTGTTGATAATCCCAAGCCTATCGAAATTATTACATACAGAGAACTTCGTGAGCTTTCGTATATGGGCGCTACGGTTTTACATGAAGATGCAATATTCCCCGTAAGAACTGTTGGTATTCCCGTACAGATCAAGAATACAAACGAGCCCGATGCTCCGGGAACGCTTATAGTTCCCAAGACAGACGTTGTTGATACAGAACATATTATCACAGGTATTGCAGGCAAGAAGAACTTTTCTGTTATTACTCTTGAGCAGGATATGATGAACAGCGCTATCGGTTTTGGTAGAAAAGTACTTGAAGTGTTTGAAAAACACGGTATGGTATTTGAACATTTGCCTTCCGGTATTGATACAATGAGTGTAGTTCTCGGAACAGGTCAGCTAGAAAGATGCCGTGATGAGCTTGTTAACGAGCTTTGCCGCGCAGTTGAGCCCGATTGTATCTACATTGAAGACAATCTTGCCCTCTTGGCAGTTGTTGGTCGCGGTATGGTAGGTGAAAGCGGAACTGCTGCAAGAATATTCAATGCTATTGCAAAAGCGGGAATAAACCTTAGAATGATTGACCAGGGTTCAAGCGAGCTTAACATAATTGTAGGTGTAAACGAAAAAGATCTTGACAATGCTATGAGAGCAATTTACGAGGAATTTGTAAAATAATAAAAATAAAGAATTATTTATAAATACAGCGACATTATAATATATGTCGCAAGAATAATAAGAAAGGTGGAGTGTTGTAATTGCGTATAACAAAATGGAAGCCTTACATTTTGAGAATTTTTGACGTTTTAATTGCAGTAATCTCATTTGTATTTTCATGTTTGTTGATAAATACAATTCACATTTCCCTTGATGAGTTATATGTTGTATTGTTTGGAATTGCTATTCAGGCAATTTCGTATGCGGTAGTTTTATACGTACTTAATATTTATAAGATTATGTGGTATTACGCTACCCTTCAGGAGATAATGAAGCTTATGATGGCTTTGTTTTTCTCCCAGATGATATCGTATGTGATTCATATAGCAGTGTGTATTTCCCTTGGACGTATTTTTAGTATCGGCGATTATTTGAAAATGCATATTTCAGCGGGGTTAATTACCGCTGTGCTCGTTTGTATATCGCGCACTATTATATATTATGTTGAACACAGAAATAAAAGAGTGATGGTGTTTTCAAGTGGGCAGGGCAACGATGAAAATAATACTATGATTATCGGTGCCGGAGATGCTTGTGATCTGCTTATAAGCCATGTTCAGAAGTACAAAGATAATATATATGATTTCAAATGCATTATTGATGACAACCCGTTAAAACACGGTATGTTTTTAAATGGCGTACGCATTGTGGGAAATAGATATACTATTGAGGCTAATGCAAAGAAATACAATATAAAAAAGATTATTTTTGCTATTCCGTCATGTCCGCAAAATGAAAAGGTCAGCATACTTGATATATGTGCCAAGACCGGATGTATTGTAAAAACAATGCCGTCATTGAATCAAATGATGGATAATTCAGCAGATGTTGATGAATACGTAAGACAGATTCGAGACGTTGAGATAGAAGACCTTTTGGGTAGAGATTCAATAAGGATCGATCTTGATTCTGTGATGAATTACGTTAGCGGAAAGGTTGTTATGGTAACCGGCGGCGGAGGCTCTATCGGAAGTGAGCTTTGCCGACAAATTGCCGCGTACAATCCCAAACAGCTTATTATTTTTGATATTTATGAAAACAATGCTTATGATATTCAGCTTGAACTGAAGCATAAGTTTCCTATGCTTGACTTGGTTGTTTTGATAGGTTCTGTCAGAGATAACAAGCGAATGGATATGGTGTTTGAAAAATACAGACCGGAAATAGTGTACCATGCAGCAGCACATAAGCACGTTCCTCTCATGGAGGATAGCCCCAACGAAGCTATAAAGAATAACGTTTTCGGTACGCTCAACGTGGTTCAGATGTCTGATAAATATCAGGTAAAAAGATTTGTATTGATTTCAACTGACAAGGCTGTAAATCCCACGAATATAATGGGCGCAAGCAAACGTATTTGTGAGATGCTGGTACAAGCATTCGACAAATATTCAAAAACGGAATTTGTAGCAGTAAGATTTGGTAACGTACTTGGAAGCAACGGTTCTGTTATACCGCTATTTAAAAAACAGATAAAATCTGGCGGGCCTATAACAGTAACTCACCCCGATATTATCAGATATTTTATGACTATTCCCGAGGCTGTTTCTCTTGTGTTGCAAGCAGGAGCATCGGCAAAAGGCGGAGAAATATTTGTTCTTGATATGGGGATGCCGGTAAGAATATTGGAATTGGCAGAAAACCTCATACGTTTATCGGGATTTGAACCTTATAAAGATATAGACATCGTATTCACGGGATTACGTCCCGGTGAAAAGTTGTACGAAGAACTATTGATGAGCGAAGAGGGACTTGAGTCAACGGACAATGAGCTTATTCATATAGGTAAGCCGATTGATATGAATGATGAATTCTTTTTCGGAGTGCTACACGAGATGAGACAGTGTATGAAAGATGATACTTTTGATATACGTTCGCTCGTTAAGCAGATAGTACCGACTTATATAATACAAAAATAAATAAAAAACCGAGTGTGGATTAATACACTCGGTTTTTTGTTTTTTACGGATTATATTTAGTAAGATACTTTACGTCAACAGCACCTGTAATAGGTCCTTCGGGGAGAGTAGAAATAACTGCTCTGTTTCCATTCAATTCTCTTACGTATAGCAGATTTTTATAGACAAAGGAAGCAAATTTGCTATCAGTTCCGTAGACTAAAGCGTCGGTAGACATTTTCGCAAGGTCTCCTGCTTTAATAGTGTTGTTTTCTGAAGAAACAGTCTTTTTTGTCAGAATATTATCGACAGCAGACTGAATGGTATCGTAATCATACCCTGCATCAGTGAGTTTGTTTTTTCTGTCCGTGCCGTTTCCCCATTTTCCCTGAATTACCTCGCGTGCAATTTCTTCAGCAGATTTAATAGGGGGAACAGAAACGTCAACACCGTCATCGGATTCAGAAACAAAACCGTTTAGTCCTTTTTGTTTTATTATTTTAGGAAAATCAAAGTACATATAGTTCTGGTCGCAAACGACACCTGCAACTATATTTGAACGTAACAGATTTGTATCTCCGCCAAACTGCCAAAAGCCCAGTATATCTTTGTTTTTATATGTACATTCATCGGACCACTGAGCAACCCAATGAATATAAGACTCAAGCTCTTTGTCATTCATATAGGCGGAGAATGCGTGTACGCTTGAGTAAATACCAACAAAAAATCCCTTTTTCTCGAGGTGATTGCACCAGGCTTTAATTACATCGGTGAGCAATTCTTTTCCAAGATTCAGCATATCGTTATGCTCAACGTCAATAAAGATGGGAAGCTCAAACTCTTTATTTTTGAGAATGTTTTCAAAAAAGTAATCTGCTTCAACAATAGCTTCGTCAACAGAAAGGGCCTTGCTGAACCAGTATGCACCGACAGGAATGTTATGCTCCTTGGCTTTTTTATAATTTTTTTCGAACATTACGTCTGTATATAGTCCGTCATCCCCGCCGCCGCCTTTTATAATAGCAAACGATATTCCGTCTTTAAGTGCTGAATTAAAATTAAAATTTCCTTGCCATCTGGAAATATCTATTCCGAATTGTTTCATAAAGAACTCCTTTCGTTTATTATATTATCTATATCTTGGCTGTTTGAGCGTTCTGCGTCAACCAATCCTTCACCGAGTATGTAAGCGATACAGGAGGCTCCTGCCATAATTATGCTTGCCACCTCGGAAGTTGTATTTTTTGACACGCCAAAAGAAAGCATAAGAGGTGTGACAAATCCAACAACAGCCATCCAGAATTTTCTGCTTGTAAGTTTTCTTTTCCAATCTATTTTCATAAGGATCCTCCAATAAATAATTATTTATGATAAAGTTCAAGGTCGGACAAACGATGATTTACTACTTTAATATCCTCATCAATAACTGCAGTATGTTTTTCCAGACTGTACACGCGGTCAATAACCTTGTTGTGTTTGTCAACTTTTTTTTCAAGCTGTTCAATTCTGTAATTCATAAGTTTAGAATTTATCATAATACCTGCAAGCGTGCCGAGAAAACTTCCCAAAACACCGGTCATGGATATTAAAAAATCAGTCGTCATATAAGAACCTCATTGAGATGCAACCTAAAAAAATGAATTATTTTTGTGGAAAGTATCTTGAATGTTAATATATTAAGTTCGTTGAATATGTATGACATAGTAATCTCCCTTGTATCAATAATTATAGTGTGTTTTTTGAATTTTGTTACCAAACTAACAAATGTAACATCACTTTGCCAAATGATATAAACGGGAAAAAGCAAAATTGTTATTTTTTGCTTTTCTTAGCTTCGAAATAGGCATCTATATAGGACTTTTCAATTCCCATAGCAAGAGCTTTGTTTCTGACCATTTCATCGCTGTTATAGTTCATATCAAGCGCAGCCAAAGCGTCGTATTCGCCCTGCTTTCCAAGTATTACGTAGATTTCGTCTTCACGTAAAGTTTCACGATTTTTTTCATTAAATTCTGCCCAAGATTGAGAATTTTTGCTTGCATCGTGTAAAAGGTCAAAGAAACGGTAAAAGTTGTCTGTAGCATCTGACTGTTTTTTGTATTCAAGATCCTTGTCAAACATTTCTTTATCCAAGTTAGCAGTATAATATTTATATGCAAGCTCAGCATCGGAATTTGCTTTATTCTGTTCTGAGGCATAATATTTATAAGCAAGTTCAGCATCTGACATTGCTTTATCTTGTTCTGCCATTGCGAGCTTGTATGCAGCTTCCCACTCACTGTCCTGAATATTTATATCGTTTTCATATTCAGACAAATATAGGTCACGGAGAGAATCGACTTCGTTTGAATATATGTTATATTCATCAAGATATTTGCCGTATTCGTTTTTATCTTTGTTTGCAAGATAACCAAGCTTGTTTTCAAGTCTGTCAAGTTCGGATTCATAACGCGAATATGCAGCAGAGTAAAGTTCGGGAATAACGTTGTTTAGTTTATCCATGTATTCGTTATAAGAATTCATTCCGGCGGTTAACGCATATGAGTTCCCATATCCGCCCGTTAAAAACGATGCGTTGCCCATAAAATCTTCCATGGCTTTTTTCCCGTTTGACTGATATAGCTGTTTATATTGAATATATGCGGGGTCTTTTGATACGTCGTATGAAAAATCGTCGGCATTAAAATACTTATCTTGTGTTTGTGAAAGCAGATCCGAATCAGAAAAAGCATAATCCTTGGGTTTTTGTGTGTTTTTGTAGGTGTTGTATTTTTCGAAGGCGTCTTTTACTTTTTGACTTTCATTATATTTTTTCTTAAGATTATAAGTGTATGACAAAATATCACCTCGTTTTTGCTTATGTTTATCTGTCGAGCATAAATGAAATACCTTCAATGTGTTTAGGTGTAAATGATATAGCAAATAGTTCTTCGGGGTTTACCTTCGTTATGTTTATATCAACATCTTTATCATTTAACTCTGTTATTTCTTTAAGATAAAGTTCTTCGTGTCCGTGTTTTATTGATGGAGTAACAGAATCAGAGATATCCTTATCTGCAGAATTAAATTCAAGATGTTTTTTGTCAATCTCCTCTTTTGATGAAAAGTATCTGATAAGATTTTCATCGAGTAACTGAACGTTATCGCTGATAGTAAGAGAAGTAAGAAAAGGGATATTATCTTTTTCATACAGATATTTCACAGAAGCGGCAAATTTCAAAATGTCTTTATTTTTTAATTTCATTAAATACTCCTATCATTTTAACTACTTAGATTTATGGTACCAACAACGTTTCCTGAACCGTTCAGAACGTACAACGTATATGTCGATCCGACTCTGTTTAGGGCAAATGAAAATGCGCTGTTACCCGTTCCGGTATCAAAGGTAAGAATATCGGAACTGTTTATAAAAAGTCTGCAGTTTATTTCGGGAGAGGACATATAAAGTTCTCTACCTATTCTGGTTCCGTTATAGTTGTTTAATAGGTCTAGTCTGCTATTGTTATCAGTCATAATTTTGGAGGCAGTAACCGAACCGTTTGCAATATAGTCTCCGTTTATATAGCAAGAACCGTCTTTAGAAATAGAAAAAGTAGTATTTCCGGAGGGATTATAAGCTTTGAGCCAACAATCATCGGAAGAATTAGCTGAATTAAGGTATATAGAACCCTTTCCGGAAGCGGTACTTGAAATAGAATTTGATGAAATATTCCAACCGCCCACATAAGCCGAAAGCGCTGATAGGTCACTAACCGATAGCTTGTCCGCGGATATAGAACCCGTTTTGATATTAGCACCGTTAATTATTGTTTCTCCTGAGTTTTCAAGGTCAGAAAACTTGACAAAACCGCTGATAGAAACTGATTCGGATATAAGCGATGCAGCATAGCTTGTAAGAGCAAAATCAGTTGAAGAGTTAGAGTCTTTTATAAACCAATTTATTTTTTCTGCCGTTTGAGTGGTTTTTGAAAGTTTATCGTCAAGTGAAATAATAGTTTCATTGGCAAGCTTAGCGTTATCGTAGGCAGTGTTTATGGTTTGAGATAGACTATCGGATAGGTTATCGTCATCAATATTCAGCATAATATATTGGAGTTGGTCGTGTAGAATTGCAAGATAACCTTTTATTTTTTCAAAGTTATGTCTGTCTGATATTTCGGAAAGAGAGGGAAGAGTAACGTTAAGTTGCATTATACCACCTCACCTGCTTTTTCAATTACTTTTGTAAGCGAGTAAAGTTTAAAGTCGCCTTTTCCGGCAAACTTAAGCTTAAAATGGTCGCACCTCGGCGGGAGAATATGCAGTATACGTGTTGTAAGCTTGGAGCTTGTTAGTGTGTCGAAAAGCTCCCAATTGTTATTTGAATCCGTTTGTATAAATACAGAAACAGAACTGCCTTCGGATATCTCAATTCGGACTTTCAATTTGTTAAGATATTTACAGTCATCAAAAGAGAGACCAATAAGGCCGCTTTCAGCAAACCAGTCAAAATTATTTTCCGTTTTCAGTGAGTCTGAATAAAGTGTTTGACAAAGCTCGGGTATTTCTGAAGAGAATAATAGCTCCAGATTGTAGCCGTCTTGAGTGTGGTTTATGCTGAGAATATTCCCATCGTATTTTGAGAAAAACATATAGTCGGTGCTATCGTGACGATGCCAAAGATTTCTTACTATGTCGTATGCATACAGATGCCGCGTTTGATAGCTGTCTGTCAAACAAATAAAGTATGTGTTTTTACCTACTGCAGCTACGGCGTGAGAAAAAATTTCATTACCAAGCGGTTTTGAAATCAGAATAGGAGCGCTTCCTGAGTATGAATAAATTCCGTCATTGGAGTGATAGAACAGAGTGCCGTTATGATTGCAAACGGAGTTTTCGGAATGCTTCTTAATTCCTGGATATTTGTCATTATACACGGTAAAGTTTGAGGGTTTTGTTCCAAAAAGACGATGTATACTGTTTTCTTTGAAAAAAAGTACGTTGCCCATATGAGATGCAATACCTGTAAATTCTCCTTCGCTTCCGCAAGAAGCTGTATAACTGTCGGTAGATATACCTTGATATACGTTCCAGTTTGTTGGATCACCATGTTTTGAAGCGTATATTTCGTTGACAAATTCCCCTTTATTATTAAGACCGTAACGGCAGCCAAAAAGTCTGTTCTGGTGTTCACAAACGAAATCCATAACAGGAACAGCGCGTTCTATCGTAATTCTATTTTGTCCTTCAAAAAGGCCTCCGTATACCTTATCAATATATCCGGGTACGGTTATTTGGTCATATTCCATATCAGCTACGGTATGATATCCGTCCATTCCAAAACCAAGGTTGGAAATTTCTATTCCATCACCAATCTTCAATCCCATGTGAATATGATCTGCTAATATACATATATGAGTTGACGCGATGCTTGTCCAAGTATTATTAGTGGCAGAGTATATGTAAAGTTGGTTGGGAAACACAGAACTATCAAGCCACAATGCACCGTCTTCGACTTGCTGAGGTGTTTTTGGTAAAACTATCGGATATGGTCTTCCCGCAATGCATGGAGTCAACGAAACGCTTACATAGCTAAGTATGTTTTTAGAGTGCAGAAACCCTTTGCTGACACATATTTTATCCTCGTTCAGCGTCATAGTGTCAATATAGTAATTGTCGGGGAAAACAATAATTTTACTGCCCATTGATACTATCTGTTTTTTTGTGTTTTCTTCAAGTTTGTCATATTGGAGAACACCGTTGTAATACAGTGAAGTTCCGATGACGTACGTAATGCCATTTGTGGTGTGAAGTGCGGAGGGCTTTTCGGGAAGTGATGTAAGAACTGATCTTTTCTCTCTTGTGGAAAGAATAGGAAAAAGTGAAGAAGTGGTATTTTGTGTGTTAGAAAAGAAGTTTTCTGAAGCAGCAGACGTTCTGTCAATACCGCCAAAAGTTGATATTGTGTTTTCTGTCAGTTTATAGGGTTTTAATTTTGGGAAAAACATTATGCACCCCCATATTTATTAGAGTGATTAAACGTTAAAATATAGTGTTTTTTTGATAGGCATATTATTTCGATTGTAATAATTTTCAAAATCACGGTATGCCGTTGAATAAAGAATGACGTCGTTGTTATATCTCGAAATATCTGAAAGATAAAGGTCTTTTTTTATTGTGAGAAAACGCAGATAAATATCAGAAAACGGTTCGGGCACGAGAAGTCTCGTATTGTCGTCAGTGTCTGTGGTATAACCGTTAAACGAAATATGCTCAGGGTTTTCATGTGTAAGGATAATATCTGTATATATTGCAGAATCAAGCAACGAAAGCCAGTCTATCTTTATTTCCGAGGGAATATTATTTTTGACTTCTCTGTCGAATTTTTCAATAGCTTCTTTTAGTGTCATAGTATTCCTCATTTGCTGATGGATTTTTTGTATTTTTCGGCTGCTTCATCAGCGTATATAGAATTTTGAATTACTTCTGCAAAGCAGCGTTCAACGTAAAACTGCTTGCCGGTGGGGATAGTTTTGTATCTTCCGTTAATTGAAACGGTGCGGACCTCATCATCTTTAGAGCGTTTGGGAATAAAAATAGGAACCAATTCGTTTTGTGTGTTCTGTGTATCTTTTGTGTTTTTCATAATAATACTCCTTTTATCTAATAATAATTCAAGCAAAACAGTTGTCTTTTTAAAAATCAGGGGACTTTTCTGATAAGAAAAAGTCCCCTTTTTATCAAATATCAGTTGCCTTCGCTAATGCTGTCAGCGAAAGAAGAAGAGGATTCAACGCGGAGAATATATTCATCTGCGAGAATGGCGGCTGTCATAAACGCTTTCCAACCGATAGAACTTCTCTGATTAAGAGGGTCATTTCCATAACCTCTCTGCTTAACGATATGTTCAATAGTTCCTGAGCCATTTATGTCAATGATGCCGTAAGCATCGCGGCCGAGAAACAATGTTGAATATGTAGCGCAGCCAAGACTACCGCCTTCGCCTGCAAAAAGTGATGCGCTATCAGCGTTGGAAGTTCCACAGTCACTATCCAAGAATATAAATTTGTTTTCAACGTTAACGCCTGTTATTTTGTGTACGGATGCTTTGTTTGTTGAAGATTTAAATACCTGAACCAATCTGCCAACAATATCGGGAGAAAATTCATCCTTAACTGTAAACTGGAATGGTGTGGCGGTTCCGCAACCGGCAGATACAGTGCCTGTTCCTTCATTTGTGTATGCCTGTGCAGAAATGTGTTTCTTGGTTGAAGAAAAGGGCTTACCGTAGTTAATCTTTGCTTCTGACGATTCAACAAATCTGACACCGCCGAGAGTACCGAGTTCACCGTTAAGAATGTTATCAGGATCGGCATATTTCTTGATATCAATCCAGGCATCTCCAGACTGCTGCATTAAGTCAAAGGCTACGTGAGGGTGAATGATGGCAACGTATTTGCCATCGATTGTCGGAACGTTAAGGGCTTTAAGCTGGGCAGCAGCTTTAAAAACGTCAACAACACGAAGTCTGGAGGAGGGTTCAAGATATGCGCGTGAAGAAACGTCTGTTAAATACCCCTCATCATCATTGGGACAGTAATATACGTTGGTACCCGTCTGAAGAACGTCACGAATGACAGTATCAAGTGTTCTGCCCGCCTGGTCAGCAAGAAGCTTTGTAGCTTCGATAACTGTGTTGTCAATCGATGTCATTTCAATAAGGTCGGTCTGTTCGATGTAGTCACCGTACTGGTTGAGAGTGGCAGTAAGCGGAACTACCGTCATCTTTGAGCCTGAAGGAGTGATACCTTCTGTAATAGCGTTTGTGTTTTTTGCCAAGGGCTTCATTCTGCGAAACTCAATAGTTTTTCCGCCGTGAGCGGGAATAGAGCGTTTCTGACCAAACTGTGCGTGTACGAGATTGGGTGTTGCAAGCTCGATAAGTGTTTTATCGTAGAATGTTTTCATTTCGGCAGAAAGACCGCCGCCGTTGTAGTTTTCAACAGTGCCCGCGTTTGAATTTACAAATCCTTCAGTACTATGAACTGTGCTGTTTGCGCCGTATGTGTTAGTGTTTTCCATAAGTTGTAATCTCCTTTTTTAATAGTTTTTGCGCAGGAGATTTTATTTAAGACAGATGGATTAAAATCTTATTTTAGAGCCGTTTTCCACCTGCTTAAGAATAGAACGTATTTCTTCACCGGTGAGTGAAGATACGTCGGTTTTTCGGACAACTCCCGCGCCGTTGTGAAGTCCATTTTCGGCTACGCGACTGCCTTGAGCACGAATGCTTTTGAGAGTCTGTTCGGCAACTTTTTTTGCAGTTCCGGAGACTGCGTTTTTTAAAAGCTCGTCCGAGTGTGCTGCTGTAAATGCTTTTTTTACGGGCATACCGTTTTTCAAAAGGGAAGCAAATACGGGATTTTTCAGTTCTGTTTTAAAATCAAAATTCGGAAAAATCTTTTTTAAAGCTTCACCTTCGGCAGCCCAACGGTTAGAAAGCATTTTTGCTTTGTTTGCAATATAGCGTTCTCTCATTTGCATTTCGTTTTTTTCAGCGTTACCCGTTTCAGATTTCTTTTCATCAGGAGCATCATTCTGCATTTTTTCAAGAAGCAGCGCGGTGTCAGAAGAATCAATTCCATATTTTTTGGAGAGAAAATCGAGTACAGGCTGCTGTTTTGCCTGAGCTTCCTCGAGAGTTTTCAAGGTCTTAAAACGCTTATCAATAATGCCCTGTGTGCGTTTTTTGAAAGCGTTTTCATACTTTCCACCCTTGATTAGCTTTTCGAATTCTTCTTCAAGCTGATTGCCGTCCAAAATGTTGTCGGCAGAAGCTGTGTCAGATACTGCTTCAGTTTCGGGAAATGCGTCGCCCGTATTGGAGGAGATATCGTTGGCAATTTCCTCTGATGCAAAAAACTGAAGAGAAATTTTAATGGGTAAATAAATATTTTTCATAACATCGTTCCTTTCCGAAGTGTCAGAGCTTTTTTGATAGCTCGTGTGATATTATACTATAAAATGATTTTAATCTCTCCCTAAAAGCAATATTATATATGATTAAAAGAATAGAATTAGGAGAGAGTGAACAGATACAAATTGCTTATCGTGGAGCGCTTAAGTTAGCAGCTCTCTGGCGTGCTTTGTCAATTCTTGAAATACTTTTTTTGGTATATGTGTATTTTTTTGATGGTTGAGCTGTTTTCTGCAATGTAAGATCTGAGTATTTTTTTACATAACCTTCATATAAACCTGCCAGCTCAGGATGGTCTTTTTCGACAATGGAAGCAAGTTCAAGAAGCTTTGATCGTATTTCCGTATAGTTTGTGGAAAGCATACTTTTTTCGCTTATTTTTTCTGCAATGATCTGTTTGCCGTCAAACTCCATCATATCAAGACAAGCCAATGCTTGTTCTGCCTGTGCTGGATTAAAGAAGCCAAGTCGGTAAAATTCTTTTGCAAGCTCGTTTTGTGAAAGCTTGGTAAATGCAGACTGTTTTTGAGCTTTTACTTTAATGTCGAAGATAGGCAAGCGCAAACCGAGATCAAATCCAAAAGAACTTCCCATAGAACGTGGTAAAAGATTTTCATTGTTGTATGTAACAAAATCGTATTCTCCGTTTTCGCCCGTTATTCTGAAACAGCGGGGCAGATCGTAAAATTGTCTGATAAGTTCAATTATAAGATTGTTGAGTCTAACAAAGATTCTGTATGAGCCTTTGATCATATCTCTTGACAGCTTACTTCCAGCTTCCTGTAAGGCGGCTATGGCAGATGCCGCGGTGACACCCGAGGCGGTATTTCCTCTTGTGAAGTCAGAGTTACCGGTAGTTTCTTTAAGTTCGTTAATTTTGTTGTCTATAAAAGATACGTAAAGAGGTGATATATCGGAAACACGGATGGGAGTCATACTGTCATTGGGGTTGCCGGAACCTGTGTAGTGGACAATAGGGTTACTCCAGTCAGCAAATTCTTTTTCGTTGATTGATCCGTCTCCTCTGGCAAAATAACGAACGGTTGACGCCATTCTGATGTTTTCACAAACAGATGCGCTCATAAGATCTATCTGCGTCTGTGTATCCTTCATAATATCGATGAAACCAAACCCGCAAGGCGTACCTTGTTCGGTAAACAGCTTATCAAAAACAAAGGGATAAAGACCGTGATCGTAATATCCTTTATTATAGAGTGTGATATCGTTTTCGGAAGCGTAGAGTATTTGATCTGCGCAAAATTTACAAAGGTGAAGAATGGTTTTTCCGTTGTTATTTACTTTGTAATACCAGTCGATAACGGGAGTTTTATTGCTTGTGTCAACAGCGTCGTCGTATTGATATTTTGTTACGTCAATTCCGTATGAACCAAGTTTACCGTGCAGAAAGGGGTATTTTGCTTCAAGTTCATCGTTGTTAAAAAGCTCAACGTGAAAAATATTGGGGGATTTCTGTATATCCGATACACCGGGCTCCCAGAAAAGATTTAAAATGTCGCATCTTTTTATAGCGATATCGCCCGTGCCGTTATTGAGTGAGGGGTCCCAAAAGATTCCGTAGACACCTGTTCCGCCTTTCAGCTTGTCATACCAAACGTCTGAATACGTGTCTTCAAATGAGTTTTGTTCGAGAATGACAGGAAGTATTTCAGTAAGCTGTTTTGCAGCGTCTGAGTCGCTTTGTTCTCTGGGAAGAACGATTGCTTCGGGGCAGTTATCCATAACGTCAGCGTGCTTGTTTGCGATAGCATTGAAAAGCCAGGCGGATGCAGGATTGTGTTTTCGGCTTCTGTCGCGAATCTGTTCCCAATGGCGCATTTTCCACCACTGTTCGTTTTCTGTAACTCTTTTTTCAAGGTTGGTTTTACCCGCTTTATAGTTTTTTAAGAGTGAATAGGCGCGGTCGAGGGATTTTTGATTGATTTTGTCAGGAGAATAATCGGGCGGGAGAAGCGCATCCGGATTGTTCTTGATGTAAATGGATGAAACAAGGTTTTTATCGGGGATTTTTTTGTTTTGTTTTTTCTTCATATACAGTCTCCATTTCTGAATAGATTAAAAAAGTTTGTGTTAAACGTAGCTGTACTTTCTGTATCTTTCATCTCTCAATAGGTCAAGAGGGTCAGATGAAGGATATTTTGCAAGAATTTGTTTTTGAGGCTTTATGGGTCTTGACATACAGAAATAACGGAATGAGTCAGCGAAGTGGTCTTCCTGTGAAGTATCAAGATCCTCGGGGTTGGTTTTGCTGAACTGCAAAAGGGGAAGAGTTCTTATGGCATGCTTGCAGGTGTTAAAGAAATAGACCATAGGCTTTCCATCACTGTCGAAAGCAAGTCTGTAGTGAACTTGCATCCAGCCGGGAATTCTGCAATTATCTGCTTTTTGAAAATATACCTGATGTCTGTCAGCGGCGGCAATTATTGGCTCTCCGCCGTCCTCGCTCCAGATGGATGGATCGGCAATTCCGATAATTGATTTTCCTTTTAACCACCGATGCTCTGATTCTATTCTGTGAATTTCGGCAAATACTTTCTCAGCGTGCCATTTTAAGCCTTCGTTGGGGACGCCGTTGCTGCCGTAAAAGTGAAGAATGAGGTAGGCTCGTCCGTCGTAATCTATTGCCCACCAAGAGCAATCAAATGGTTTTGCAAATCCCCAGTCAAAGCTGCGTACGATATGCCAATCCGGTGGGATTTCAAAGGGCTCGATAACGTTTGTGAAGAGCCTGTCAGAATAATGTTCGGGCGCATCAATAAAATCTTCAAAAAACTGTCCTTCAAATATGTTCCAATCACCGTCAAGCCAAGCCTTTTTTAGCTTTGGAGGCAAAGATGAAAGCTGCTTTGCATAATCGGGATTTGTATCCATAAGCGCTTTATTGTCTGTAACAAGAGAACGTATAAAGCTGTAATCATTAGGATCTTCACCCTCTTTGTATACTCTATCAATGAATAAACGCTTTACCCACGAATGACCAACTCCGCCGGGATTGCAGGTGAGATATACTCTTTTTGGAAAGTTATTTACACCTCGTACCGTAACTTTAAGCTCGTCAAACCATTCTTCTTTAAGCTGGGTTGCTTCGTCAATGAAAATAATATCCCATTCCGATCCCTGATACTGAGTCAGGTCAGCTTGACATGAGCAGTAACCAAAACGAATTGCCGAGCCGTTTTTAAAAGCGAGTTCTTTTTTTGAATCGTTATAACTTGTAAGGTTTTTTGTTATATCGATAAGAGGGTTAATGTGATTGTTTCGGAGCTCGGCAAGTGTTTTTCTGATAATGAGTATTTTTATTCCCGAGTGCTTCAAAGCAAGTAATACCGCTTTTACTCTGACAGCCCAGGATTTACCTCCACCTCTTGCTCCGCCAAAAGCAACGAATCTGTGCGTATCAAGCAGAAATTCTGACTGCTTTGGATTTGGAACTCCTAAAGAAATATGCTTCAAGCTATCACCTCACATACAGTATTTCTCCATATCATTTTCGAGGATGACCCGAATTTCATTTTCTGTTGAAACGGCTTCAGGATGTTTTCTTTGCTCGTATTCAATCTGTTTTTGTTCAGTAAGGAGGGGAAGAAGAAATATGTTTTGCTTGATGTTTATAGCCTCTTTAAGTGTAGATGTAAGCTCTTTTAAAGTTTTAGTGTCAACGTCCCCCTTTTTTGAAGAAGCCTCTGAGGCAGAAATGAAGGCGTTTTCTATAAGGGATTCCAAAGCATCCGAGGAACGCGCTAATCTTGAAACGTCAAGCGGTGGCATATCGGGAGAAGAATTATATTGCTTCCTTTTTTGAACCCAGTTGTTGTCCTTTGCATACTTTGCCAAAAGTCTTAATGGAATAGAATATTTGCTTGCCAGTGCGGCGTATGAGAGATTGGAGGATATATATTCATCTTCCGCTTTTTCGTAATCTAAAATTATGTTAATCACCTCTCTTAAATAAAAAATTAAATTGAAAAATAAAGGGTGTATAACTGTTTTGCTTGAAGAGTATTATATCAAATAATATATGTTTTCTCTCCCCACGAGACGTATTGACACTAAGTCGAAAATGTGCTAAAATAGAGGATATAAAAGACAGAAAATATTCTCTTGTTTTTGGAGGAAAATATGGATATAACAGTAATCGGATGTGGCAGATGGGGTTCTTGTATCGCGTGGTATCTTGACAAAATTGGCCATAACGTAACACTTTACGGAAACGATCTAAAACAGATCAGAGGAATAATGGAAACACGCACGAACGGAGTTGTGCAGTTTGGTGACAGAATAAATATTACCGATGAGATAGAGGTTGCCGCGAAGAATAAGACTACGGTAATTTCAATACCTTCACAGGCGGTAAGAGGATTGATGAAGGAGCTTCAGGCGTACGGAGCTTCAGAAAAAGAATACATACTTTGCATGAAGGGTATAGAGATCTCGACGGGAATGCGTTTGAGTGAAGTGGTAAGAGAGGCTACTACTCCTGAAACAAAGATAGCGGTTTGGATAGGTCCGGGACACGTAGAGGAATTCACAAAGGGAATACCCAACTGTATGGTAATTGACAGTGATAATAATGAATATAAAGAATATCTCGTATCACAGTTTTCAAGTGAGCTTATCCGTTTTTATTACGGTAAGGATCTTGTTGGAAATGAGATAGGAGCTGCTGCAAAGAACGTAATTGGTATTGCGGCAGGATTGCTTGACGGCAAGGGTTTATCATCGCTTAAGGGCGCTCTTATGGCAAGAGGTACGAGAGAAGTTGCGAGACTCATAACCGCTCTTGGAGGAAATGAGTTGTCTGCATACGGGCTTTGTCATTTGGGCGATTATGAAGCGACTTTGTTCTCCAAGTTCAGTCACAACAGAATGTATGGAGAGATGTTTGCAAAGGGTGAACAGTACGGAAGTCTGGCAGAAGGTTATTATACAGTAAAGGCAATATTGAAATTGGCTGAAAAATATAATGTTGACCTGCCTATTTGCGCGGCTGTATATGAAGTGTTATACAACGGAGCAGAGCCGGAAGCAGCGCTGAAGGCTTTGTTTACAAGATCTTTAAAGGGAGAATTTTAACGTTATTTTCCGATTTTACCAAAAAGTTTGCAGTTACATTTTTAGTATTCATTGATTATAATATTAGTAACTATAATAGAGTTAGAGATATTATAAAAGGGTGAGTGAGAAAATGGAGCTGATTCTCATTAGCGAATCAAAACTGAAGATAATGCTGACAGCGGATGATATGGAGAATTACGACATATCAAACGAGCAGATGACTTACGAGAAGAAGGAAACCAGGCGGGTTTTTGAAAAGCTTCTTGATGAGGCGAGAGAAAAGACGGGATTTGACAGTAGTTCGGAGCGTATTTTTATACAGGTATATCCGTCCAAGAACGGTGGGTGTGAAGTGTACGTAACGCTGAACACAGAGGGAAAGCAGGAAAGGAAACAAAGAGAGAAGAGTACTGCACCGAAAAACAAAAAGGAGTATTGTGTATATTTGTTTGAGAATATAGACGATGCTTTATCAGCTTGTTGCGTTTTGCGGAAAATCGGATACAAGAATGAAAGTTCGCTTTATTCAGAGCAAAAAGGGAAGGCACAGGTCAAATATTACCTTGTTTTGCAGGAAGATGTTATACAAAATACACAGGGCAGAAAAAGAAGAAACGTAAGCAAAAGCGATCTTGCGAACGAGTATGGGAAAAAACTTGCAAGCAAGGAGTGGATGCTTTACATAAGAGAGCACGGAAAAGCTATTGTTGAGAAAAATGCAGTTCAGACTATGAGTGTGCTCAGATAAGTAAAGAGGGACAGAAAATATGCCGAATACTGAAACAAGCAAGAAGTGGGAAGAACTCGAAAAAAGATGTAAAAATTGCACAAGGTGTTCTTTGTCGGAGACGAGAACGAACGTTGTTTTTGGCACAGGAAGCAGAGATGCTGAAATAATGTTTATAGGAGAAGCTCCGGGAGAGAAAGAGGATCTGAGCGGAGTTCCGTTTGTGGGAGCTGCGGGAAAGATGCTCGATAAGTATCTTTATGCTGTTGATATAGACAGAGATAAGGTGTACATAGCTAATATGTTGAAATGCCGCCCGCCGAAGAACAGAGACCCTAAGGAAGACGAACAAGATCTGTGTATAGAATATCTTCGTGAACAGGTAAGACTGATAAATCCGAGAATTATAGTGTGTCTTGGCAGGATATCAGCTAAAAGACTGATAAAGCAGGATTTTATGATAACAAAAGAACATGGAGAGTTTTACGAAAAGAACGGGTTCACTATATGTGCGGTATATCACCCCTCGGCTTTGTTGCACGATCCTAGAAAAAAGGAAGATATGCTTATTGACATGCAGAAGATAAAGAAGAAACTTGATGAAGTTCAGAGATAAAATGTTTTGAATAATACATAGTGAAATTGAACTAAAATCGGATGCACCCCAAAAGTTTGGGGTGCATTAATTTTTATAGGAAAATGTGTGCATTATAATATAATAATTAACAGAAAAACTTGACAATATAAGCTATATAATGTACAATAGATATGTATATAATTTGAACTTCCAACGGAGGACGTTTATGAAAAGATTTTATATATTTATGTCAATGGCGTTGATTGCAGTAATTGTTGCAGCACTGTCAGTTATGAATTTTTCTGCATCGGCAGCAACGCTCGAAGTATACAGTGATGTTGTTTTTGTTTCCGACAACGCTACCGAAGGCGGAGATGGAAAGACAGCGAATACTCCACTCTATCCATCCAATTTAAAGGAAACGGTTGCTGGCAACAACACCTATCAACTTTCTAATCTTTACCAAGCTGCAGAAAAATTGCTTGACAAAGGTGGAACAATAGTTGTGTGCGGACCTGTTGTTATTGACGGTGATGATTGCCAGATAAGTTCTAGTACTACGTTTAGAGATTTCTATTTCCCCGGTGGGACCAAGCCTATTGTTATAACAAGTGTATATGACGGTGTTGATTACAGCAAACCGGAAAACGGCGGTGCTTACCTCGCCATTAAACAACCTGCAGAAATCAGACTTGGAACTGATACTGAATTCAATAATATTTCCATAAATGTTGAAGGAAATATGAGATGTATCTTTGCAAACGGAAATAAGCTTGTTATGGGTGATAATGTTACTACATCAGTCAATAACACAGATGCTTATAAGTCTAACTTGTCTATTTGCGGTGGTATAAGATTTGGTGATTTTACAGGAAATACTGATATTACAATTATGTCGGGAACGTACAGTAATATTTGCGGTGCAGGATATTCAAGCGTAGAGGGGCCGTCTCATTATGTCGGTGATACAAAGATTACAATTAAGGGTGGTACTATAAAAGGTAATATCTGTGGAGGTAACCCTTTTGACTTTATAGCAGATAATAATAAGGTGCCTTGGACACAGGAAGGTGACGTTCAAATTGATGTTTACGGCGGTGTTATAGAAAGGCCGATATTATTAACCGGACAGGGCGGTTTTTCTACAAATGATAACAATGTAAAGATCAATATATATGGCGGAACCGGAACGTTTACTACTGCATCCGCAAAAATTGAAAACGCTCCTAATTCAGCATCTGTATCAAACTATTTACCGTCAAATGTGTACTTGAATCTTTCAAATACAGGTTTGACAGACAGTTTGATTAACAACTTTATCAACAACGCCACCGCGGCGATGTTTGATATTACATATCCTGCGTCATGGATCACAAGCGGAAGCTGGACGGTTAAGCCTAAGACACCTTCGGTTGTTTTAAATAACGAAACCCTTACAGCAGAAGGCGCTGTTTTATCTGTAACATATAAAAACGGTAAGACGAAGACGATTACCTATAACCCTGAAGATAAGGCTTTTGAAACAACGTGTAATACAGGGGTAATTGGAACACAAACAGTAACGTATAAGTACGGAACACTTTCTTGTTCAGATACAGTTAAAGTGGTTAAAACTCCCAGCCTTGTGGTAGAGGGGGCAAAAATAAGAGTTGACAGAACAGATTATACCCAGGGACTTCGTTTTGTTGTAAACCAAACGGGTGATTTGCAATCCGGCATGGTAATAGCTGAACGCGGTGTGATTGCAGTTCCGTTTGATATAATCAATGATGAAACAAAACTTAATTTTGAAACAATGGCGGGAATGAATGTTCTTACCCCCAATGTTTCAAGAGGAGATTACGACGAAGAAACCGGTTACACTTGTACAATATACGATATTCCGCTTAACCGTTTTAATATTGATTATATTGTGAAAGCTTATATGAAGCTTTCGTATGAAGGTGAGACATACTACGTTTATTCAGATGCAGTGAGAAGAAACCCATATAAGATCGCGCAGCAGGCAGCGGCTCAGAATTCTGTTGAAACGGCTGAAATAAAGGATTATCTTCAGACTAATGTTATAAATGCTTATGAAAGTTACAAAGTGCCGGAACGTGTAACGTCAGGCACATTAACCACTGTTGGATATGCAGATTCGACTGCTCTCAGACAGAAGGTTGTCGATTATATGGAAGCTCAAATGAATATTAAGTGGACCCCTAAGGAAACGTTCAGAATATATAACACGGGTTCAGAGGGCGTAGGCATTAATATGATATTTGAGAAAGGGAAGACCTATTACGGATTACCCTATACCAACTTTAAATCTTCGCAGAACGAATCATTTATCAAGTTTATGAACGGTGTAGACAGCAACGGTAACATGATATTGGATTTTGATTTAATGAAACAAAGCGGATATGATGTTAACCCCTGTTCTACAACTGATACAGTCACATCAAAAACAAACTATAATAACTTTCCGGGTTCGGACTGTTCAACAGCGGTTATTACGTCTTGGAATTCGGTTATAAACAACAGACTTAGCATGCAAGAAGTTAACGGAACCGCCAACTTGATTCCCGGAAAGGTTCCTAATATAATTCCCGTTGGTAACTACAAATATCTGGATGATAGCGGACGTGCTTATGATAACACAAACAGAATAATAAGCGCTAATAGTGCTGATGAGATCTATGCATCTTATGATTTGTTACAGCCCGGAGATGCAGTTATCGAATACAGAGGTAGCGGACACGTAAGAATGGTTGTTGAAGTTGATAAAGTAAACAAAACGGTCACAACTATAGAGTGTGCAAGCTGGGGTATTCCTAATGCTACTGTATCAAGCATAAGCGGATCTCAATATTATACAGACAATAATACTTGTTGGAGAAGACTTACGTACAGCTATTCAAGTTTAAGATCAAGCAACTATATTCCGATAACTATTCCTGAGCTTGTAACGGGACACAGTGACAAAGAAATGACGGTTGTAACAGATTTGTCGCTGGATAAAGATCTTCCTGAAATGAAGCTTAATGGTACTGTTATATCAAATAAACAGATTGTATATCTGGAAGCAGAAGTAACAGACGGAAGTAACACACAGAAGGTGTACTATAAATTAAACAAATCAACAAAATTTGGAACAGTATACGCGTTCTATACTGATTTGGATAAGATGGACTTCTCTGAAGTACAGCTCAATAGTGGTACAGAATACGGATTTACATTAAAAGTCTGTGTTCCCGGAAAAGAACCATATAATTTAATTGATAATTATAGATTTACAGCAAAATAAGTAAAAATAAAACGACTCTCATCTAGTATGATGGGAGTCTTTTTTTTGTGGAAATACAGTTTTGTTTCTAAATAACAAATGTTGTGACTTGAATTTGTTAATAATAACAAAAAATATAAAATATGGAAAAAAATAACAAAAAAGTATTGACTAACCAATTGAGTTTGTGTAAAATAATATCGAGCTCACAAATAAATACAAATGGAGGATGTTTATGAAAAGGTTTTATGCATTTATGTCAACGGCGATGATTGTTGTCCTTATTGCAGCGATCTCGGCCATGACATTTCCCACAGCAGCAACGGTTGAAGTTTCCGATAACGTTGTTTTTATTTCAGACAACGCTACCCAGGGCGGAGATGGAAAGACAGCAAATACTCCTCTTTATCCATCAACCGAAAGACAAGCCATGGTTAACGATTCAACCAATTCACAGTATTACAACAAAAAATACTATCTGACAGCGCTCTATCAGGCAGCAGAAAAACTTGTTAATACAGGAGGAACGATTGTAATATGCGGTCCTGTTGTTATTGACGGTAATGACAGCTACGGTTCAAGCAGTTCAAACAGAGACTTTATAATGCCTGAGTCAGATAAACCCATTGTAATTACTAGTCTTTATAATGGTGTAAACTATAGGACAAACGGTTCGGGAGCATATTTAGGCATTTCTGAACCTGCGCAAATTACACTTGGCGCTCCTACTGAATTTAACAATCTTGCTATTAAGACAACGGGTACACTCAGAGCTATTTGTGCAAACGGAAACAAAATTGTAATGGGACAGGGTATTGATTCTTCCAACACAAGCGGTACAAATAATTCAAGTACTCTCGTATCAATTGTAGGCGGTACAAGATACAATAATTTTACCGGTGATACTGACATAACAATCAAGTCAGGAAAATTTGCTAACATTTGCGGATCAATGTGGACAAACGGTGCTTCCGGTGTTGTATATAAACACACTGGTAACGTAAAAATAAGCATCGAGGGCGGAATTATTAACGGTTATGTGTGCGGTGGCTCAAACAGAGCTATTGATGCAACACTGGACGGTGACGTACAGATCGATCTTTATGCGGGCGCTACATTCGGTCAGCAGATATATGCAACAGGAAAGGGACGTTTTGCGACTGAAGGACATACAGTAGAAATAAACGTATACGGCGGATCATTCTACAATTCATCGGCAAAGGTTTCCCGTTGGTATTCAACAGTATCTAACTATGCTGCAGGCGAATATCGCTTGAATATATCTAATGCATCATTGACTGCAAAATCAAGCGGAAGCTCAGCTAATTTGTTGCTTGACACATTTATAACAAGCGCAACAGGTTTTGATATTACATATCCTGCAGCTTGGATTACAAGTTTAAATATGACCAATTCTCCCGTAACTCCCGATTCTGTATTGAGAAAAGAAAGCCTTACAGCAGAGGGCGCAGAATTGTTGGTTAGCTATCTTAACAACTACAACAACACAACTGCTTATACGGATAAAGTGGTAAAATACAATTCCGCAGACAAAGCATTCGTGACAACTTGCGATACAACAACTGCAGGAACCAAGACAGTTACTTATAAATACGGAACGACTACTTACCATACTGATACGGTAAACGTAATAGATATTCCTGATTTGACACTTGACAGCACGGCAAAAATTGTAACTGACGGAAGTTCGCAGGGAATACGTTTTACAGCAAATTATACCAATGCTTTACAGAATGGAATGACAATAGAGGAATACGGTATAATTTCTGTCGGATCTGATATATTGAATGACGAAACAAAGCTTAATTTTGAAAAGACAACAGGTATGACTGTTCTGACACCTCAGGCTGATGACATTAATGAAGCAACGTCTAACGGTTTCAGATACTCTTGCACAGTAGAAAATATTCCTTTAAACAGAGCGAAAGTAGATTATATCGCAAAAGCGTATATGAAATTATCGTATAATGGAGAAATATATTATATTTATTCCAACGCTGTAAGAAATAACGTATACGAGCTCGCAAAGGCTGCTATAGCAGGGACAGAGGTAACACAGGAGATTAAGACATATCTTCAGAATAGTGTTGTAAGCGCATTCGATAGCTATGACGTAACACAAAATTATGTAAATTCATCAGCTCTCAGAGCTCAGGTTGTGGCATATATGAGAGAACAGATGAATATAGAGTGGACTCCCAGTGAAGATTTTTGGATATACAACGGAACAGGGCAGAGCGTAAGCACAAATCTGTTCTTCGAAGCAGGAAAGACGTACAAGGGACTTCCTTATACAAACTATAAATCTGCGCAGGCAGAATCGTTCTCAAAGTTTATAGTAAACGGCGTGCTTGACTTATCCAAGATAGACGGTGTTAACGGATGTACAAAGTCCGATAATACAACAGGAACTGCAAACTACAATAATTTTCCCGGTTCAGACTGTTCGACATCAGTTATAACGTCGTGGAACACGGTTATAAATAACAGATCGAGCATGGAATTGGTCAACGGTACAAAGAATATGCTTCCCGGAAATAATATGGATATCATTCCTATAGGTGATTATGAATACGATTATGCAACGTATCAGGATAATACTTATAGTATGACACAGGATTCCGTAAACGGAGCAAAGGTGCTTCAGGCATACGATATGTTACAGCCCGGTGATGCGATAGTTCATTATAAGGATTCGTGGGGACACGTAAGATTGGTTGTTGAAGTTGATACCGAAAACAGAACGGTGACCACAATAGAGTGCGCGAACTGGTCAATTCCGAATTGTACTGTAACGTCAGGAAACGGAACAACACAGAGTTATACAGATAACAATACTTGTTGGAGAGAGCTTGAATACGGTTATGATTATCTGATACAGACAGGTTATATTCCGATAACAATTCCCGAGCTTGTAACAGGATATAGTGACGAAGAAACCACAGTTGTAACAGATTTGTCATTGGATGCAGATCTTCCCGAAAAAGCGCTTAACGGCACTGTTATTTCAAACAGACAGATAATATATATGGAGGCAGAAATATCAGACGGAGCATCTGTTCAGACAGTTTATTACAAGGTAAAGAAGCCTACAAAATTTGGAACAGTATATGCATCAAACGTAGACTTGTCACAGGTTGACTTGTCGGGAATTACACTGAATGCAGGAACAGAATATACGTTTACTTTGAAAGTGTGCGTATCGGGTTCTGGGGTGTTAAGTCCTATTTCAAATTATGAGTTTATAGCAAACTAAATATAAAAAACAACGCTTAATAACAGTTAAGCGTTGTTTTTTTGCTTACAAAAAAATCCTATGCATAGTTATCTATGCATAGGATTTTAAAAATACAGTAATTAGATGTTGTCAGCAATATTGCCGAAATAGTCGGAGAAGTTCATGCCGAAGCCTTCTGCGCAACCCTTCATTTCTTTAACAGTGTTAATGTTAATAGCGATACCGTTAGCCAATCTGTCTTCCATAGCGATAATTTCTTTTTCGCCATGTGTATAGATTCTGTCACATCCGTCAGCCTTGGGAGCGTTACGCAAATCCTGAAGGAATGAAGAGAAGTGAGCTTTAATAGCATCGGGATCACCGAAGAGGTTGGGATTTATAGCAATGAAACCGTGGCAGATAAGTGCTTTTCCATCACTGTAGGTTTTGTCACTTGTGAGACCCTGAGAAAGAATAGAACTAAAAATTTCACAAAGCATACCGTAACCGTAACCCTTGTGGCTGCCTGTTTTTTCGTAAGCGCCGCCGAGGGGAAGAATACCGCCGCCCTTGTGAGCTGCAATGCAGTCAAGAACGTGGGGAGCATTTGTATTAACCTTACCGTCAGCATCGAGACCCCAACAGTCGGGCATTTCTTTTTCGAGCTTTTTGTAAAGTTCGAGCTTACCTCTTGTAACAACAGAAGTTGAAGCATCAAAGAAGAAGGGGTACGGATCAGCAGGCATAGCAACTGCAATAGGGTTGCTTCCGAGCATAGCTTTACGAGCGAATGTAGGAACCATTATAGCTTCTGTGTTTGTAACAGAAATACCGATAAGACCCTTGTCGCAAGCCATTTTTGCATAGTAACCTGCAATGCCGTAGTGGTTAGAGTTTTTAACAGTAACCATACCGATACCGGATTTTTCAGCTTTTTCGATAGCAAGGTTCATAGCGTCGTAGCTAACGAGTTGGCCCATGCCTTCTTTTGCATCGATTACAGCGGAAATGGGAGTTTCAAAAACTGTTTCAGCTTTTGCGTCAGCCTTGATAAGACCTGTCTGGAGGTGCTTATAGTAGCGGAGAAGACGCTGTGTGCCGTGTGAATCTATACCGTAGAGGTCGGAGAGAAGAAGAACGTCTGTGATGATTTCACTTTGTTTTTCTTCAAAACCGAATTTACAGAAGATGTCTACACAAAATTTTTTAAGATTTTCATAGGAAAATTTCAAATCTGCCATTGTTAAAATTCCTTTCAAAATTGAGAATAGAATTATTGGTAAAAAGAAACAAGTTCAATTGGTAAAAAGAAACAAGTTCAATTTAAACCACTTAATATTATATCATAGAGAAAATGATAATTCAATATATAAATAGTATTTTTAGAAAATAATGTAAAAATATATACAAATAAACGTAAAAAAAAGAGGCAATATCTTGTTGACAGAGGAGTGATGAATAAAGTATAATTAAAAAAGTAAGTTAAACGGGGGTAAAAAGATGAGAGCGTACGAAAGACTTATAAAATATACGGAGTTTGAAACGGGTTCTGATGAAAACAATTTAAATTGCCCATCATCTCCTGAACAGTTGAAGCTTGCCGAATACCTTGTATCCGAGTTAAAGGGGATGGGTATAGATAATGCGACCGTTGACGAAAATTCGTATGTATATGCGAAGATACCTGCAAATTCAGAAACGATTACGGGAAAAACAATAGGTTTTATAGCTCATCTTGATACAATAAGTGACGTTGAATTCAGAAACGTTAGACCTAAAGTTATTGAAAATTACGACGGAAATGAAATAGTACTTAATGAAGAAAATAAAGTTATAATGCCGCCTCTTGAAAAATACAAGGGATGCAGTCTTGTTGTAACTGACGGAATGACAATCCTCGGAGCAGACAATAAGGCGGGAATTGCCGAGATAATGACTATGGCAGAACGATTGATGAACGATCCGACGATTCTTCACGGAGAGGTGTGTATAGGTTTTACGCCTGACGAAGAAATAAACAGAGGGGCAGAGCGTTTTGATATAGTAAAGTTTGGCGCTGACTATGCTTATACTCTTGACGGAGGAGATTTTGGTCAGGTAGAATATGAGACTTTTAACGCTGTAAATGCGAAAGTGACAATAAAAGGAAAATCTGTGCATACGGGAACGGCAAAGCAGGGCGGAATGAAAAATGCAAATAATATAGCTATGGAGTTTGATTCAATGCTGCCTGAAAACGAGCGCCCGGAATACACAGAAGGCCACGAAGGATTTTATCATTTGATGGACGTAACGTCGGATGTTGAGAAGGCAGAAATGAGATATCTTCTCCGTGATTTTGACAGTACAAAAATTAAGATAAAGAGAGCTATGCTTGAGAAGGTTGCCGAATTTCTCAATACGAAGTACGGCAACGGTACAGTAAAAGTAGAATTATTTGACAGATATCAGAATATGGCAGAGATGATACTTCCTCACATGCATTTGATAGAAAACGCAAAGGAAGCAGTAAAAAATGCGGGTGGAGAGGTTGAAGTTTGCGCTATAAGAGGCGGAACCGACGGAGCGCAGCTGTCTTTTATGGGACTTCCTTGTCCCAATTTGGGAACAGGTTCGGGAAACCACCACGGAAGACACGAGTATGCGGTTGTTGAAGATATGGATAAGGCTGTAGAAATGATTATAAATATTGTAAAGGCATACCGATAAGATATGAGATATAAATATATTTTATGGGATTGGAACGGCACTTTGCTGGATGACCTTGACGCGTCGCTTTGCGCTGTCAACGATATGCTTAAAATGTATGATAAACCGATTATTGATCTTGAGACGTATTATTCTTATATAGATACACCGATTTACAAGTTTTATGAAAGGTTGTTTGACTTTAACGTTGTATCTATGGAGGTAATAAAACCGCTTTTTAGTGAGTTGTACATAAATCATAATGACAAGATTAATCTTGCCGACGGAGCTGTAAGAGCCATTGATTTATTAAGGGAGAAGGGCGCTAGACAGTATATTTTATCGGCGGCGCATATTAATGATATAATGAGATATGCAAGAGAATTTGGGGTTGCTGAGTGCTTTGAAAAGATAGAGGCAGCAAACGATTATGAAGCAGGAAGCAAGACAGAACGTGCTGTCAGACTTTTGGCAGAAGAAAAAATTGACCCTGCAGAGTGTGTTGTTATAGGCGATACTCTGCACGATTATGATACGGCAAGAGTGCTTGGCGTTGACTGTATTTTATATTCAAGAGGGCACACCGATATAGAAACATTGAAGAATACAGGAAACGTTGTGTGCACGTCTTTTGATGAAATTATAGAGATGATAAGTTAGAATCAAGAGGTAATTATGGACGTTATAGCAATTTTAGGAACAGCGATAGGGCTGTCGATGGACGCATTTGCAGTCGCGATTTGTAAGGGTCTTTCGCTCGAAAAGGGATTTAAGGTAAGACATGCGGTAAAAATAGGCATTTATTTCGGTTTGTTTCAGGCATTGATGCCTCTTATCGGATTTTTTCTTGGAAGTATGTTCAGGCAATATATAGAAGCGGTAGACCATTGGGTTGCGTTTATTCTTTTGTGTTTGATTGGCGCTAATATGCTTAAGGAAGCATTTGGTAAAGAGGAAGAGTGCGTTGACGCAGCACTTGATTTTAAGACGATGATAGTTCTTGCGATAGCGACGAGTATTGACGCTATGGCTGCAGGCGTGGCTTTTTCTATGGAGAACGTAGAGATCTTTTCGACAGTTGCGGTAATTGGCGTAACGACGTTTTTGTTTTCATTTGTGGGAGCCAAGATAGGAAATGTGTTCGGTACTAAATATAAGTCGAAAGCAGAAATGGCGGGCGGAATAATTCTGATAGTTATGGCTTTTAAATTTTTGCTCGAAGGGTTAAATATACTATAAAAATGATTAGCGGATATTGTTGTGAATTGAAGACAATATCCGTTTTTATTTGCGGTTGTTTTATTGACTTTTGGATTAATGTGTTGTAAAATGATTATAACTATATATATTTTTAAAAGGCAATGGAGGAATAATATGAGAATACTTGTTGTAGGGGGCGGCGGAAGAGAACACGCCATAGTAAAAAAATTATCTGAAAGTAAGTATGCGCCTGAATTGTTCTGTGCTCCGGGTAATGGAGGAATTGCTTCTATAGCTACATGTTTGCCCGTTAAGGCGACAGATGTTCAGGGTATTGTAAATATTGCAGAAGAATATAATATTGATTTGGTATTTGTTGCACCTGACGATCCGCTTATGTTGGGCACTGTTGACGCACTTGAAGCAAAGGGGATAAGAGCGTTTGGTCCTCATCAGTGTGCGGCAATAATAGAGGGAAGTAAGGTTTTCTCCAAGGAATTGATGAAAAAATACGGAATTCCGACAGCGGCTTACGAAGTATTCTACGAAGCTGACAAGGCTCTTGAATATATAGAGGCTCAGAATGATTATCCGACGGTAATTAAGGCTGACGGACTTGCTCTCGGAAAGGGCGTAATTATAGCGGAAAACTATGCAGAAGCTGAGGATGCTGTAAAGAGCATTATGTGCGACAAGGTTTTCGGTGAATCGGGAAGCAGAGTTGTAATTGAAGAATTTTTGACAGGTCCCGAGGTATCCGTACTTGCATTTACAGACGGAAAGACAGTTGTTCCGATGGTGTCGGCTCAGGACCACAAGAGAGCGCTTGACAACGACAAGGGACTTAATACGGGCGGTATGGGTGCATTTTCTCCCAGCAGAAATTATACGGAAGAAGTGGCAGAAGAATGCTACAGAACGATATTCAAGCCTACGATTGAAGCTATGAACAAAGAGGGAAGGACGTTTAAGGGCGTTATATATTTCGGTCTTATGCTGACTCCCAAGGGGCCTAAGGTTATTGAATACAATGCAAGATTCGGAGACCCCGAAACACAGGCGGTACTCCCCAGACTTAAGACAGACTTTGTTGATATAATTAACGCTGTAATAGATGAAAAGCTTGACGAGATAAATATTGAATGGTCAAACGAGGCTGCAGTGTGCATCGTTTTGGCATCGGGCGGATATCCTTCAAAGTACGAGCCGGGCAAGGAGATATTCGGTCTTGACAGTGAAGTATTCAAGAACGGTGAGGCTTTTGTATACCATGCAGGAACAAAATGCGAAGACGGTAAGATATATACTGCAGGCGGCAGAGTTTTAGGTGTTACGTCAACTGGTAAGACTCTTGATGATGCTATTTCAAAGTCTTACAGTGCGCTTGAAAATATCAAGTTTGAAAAGATGCATTACAGACACGATATCGGTATAAAATGAGCTTTGACAAGACAAAGGTGTGTGTGATCGGTGGCGGTGCGGCAGGGCTTATGTGTGCCGGAAAGGCGGCAGAGCTTGGCTGCGAAGTTACCCTTTACGAAAAGAAGAATGCGGTTGGCAGAAAGCTTGCCATTACAGGCAAGGGAAGATGCAACGTAACTAACAACTGCGACAGAAATACTTTTATAGAAAACGTGCCGACCAACCCACGTTTTCTTTATGCCGCTTATTCAAATTTCACTTCAGAAGATACGATGGAGTTTTTTAAAAATCTTGGTGTAAAGCTCAAGACGGAAAGGGGAAACAGAGTTTTTCCCGTAAGCGACAGAGCTTTTGACATAGTTGACGCTTTACGCGATTTTTGCAAGAATAACGGCGTTAGGATCGTATATGAAAAGGTCGATGGACTGATAGTTGAAAATGAATGCATAAAGGGCGTTACAGTAAACGGAAGACCTGTGTATTACGATAAGGTTGCAGTGTGTACGGGAGGGGTGTCGTATCCCCAAACGGGCTCTGATGGAGATGGATTTTTGTTTGCTGAGAAGTTGGGAATAAAGGTTATAGAACCGAAGCCCTCGCTCGTGCCGTTGGAAACTAAAGAAAAGTGGCCGAGAGAGCTTATGGGATTATCTTTAAAGAACGTCAGAATGACTGTGTTTGATAAGATAAAACAGACCGATGTGTTTTCTGATTTTGGGGAAATGATGTTTACGCATTTTGGAATATCGGGGCCCATGGTTCTCAGTGCATCGTGTCATATGAAGCCGATGCAAAAGGACAGATATGCTGTAAAAATAGATCTGAAGCCTGCGCTGGATGAAAAGACTCTCGACAACAGACTTTTATCCGATTTTGAGAAGAATAAGAATAAGAATTATGCTAATTCACTTTCAGCGCTTTTGCCTCAGAAACTTATACCCGTGTTTGTGAAAATGACGGGAGTTGCCGAGGATAAAAAGGTTAACACCATAACCCGTTTGGAAAGACAGAATATACTCAAGACTTTAAAAAGTCTTGAATGTACGGTGAGTGGTTTCAGACCTGTAGAAGAGGCAATAATTACTTCGGGCGGGATTGATGTTAAGGAGATCGACCCGAAGACGATGATGTCTAAAAAAATCAGTAATCTGTACTTTGCAGGTGAGGTTATAGACGTTGACGCTTATACCGGCGGATTTAATTTGCAGATAGCTTTTTCGACTGCAAATCTTGCTGCTATTGATATGGCATACTGATATTTACAGAAAATATTGTGTAAAAATAATAATACGGGGAGAAAAAACAGAAGAAAATGTTTAAAATAGCGTTAGACGGGCCGTCAGGGTCGGGAAAAAGCGTAATGGCGCGCGCGGTTGCCGAAAGGCTTGATTTTTTGTACGTTGATACCGGAGCTCTTTACAGAGCGATTGGGTTATATATGTTCCGTAACGGAATAGATATAAACGACGCTGAAGCGGTTTCGTCAAATTTAAGTAATATAAAGCTTGAACTCAGCCATTCTGAAGAAGGTCAGGTGGTTTTGCTCAACGGTGAGAACGTAAATAAGGATATAAGACTTCCCGAGATATCTATGTACGCATCAAAGGTATCTGCAATTCCTTCAGTAAGAGATTTTTTGCTTAACATACAAAGGGAGACAGCGAAAAAAAATAACGTTATTATGGATGGCAGAGATATAGGTACGGTTATATTTCCCGATGCTCAGGTTAAGATCTTTTTGTTTGCAAAAGACGAAGTCAGAGCTATGAGAAGATATAAAGAGCTTGTTGCAAAAGGAATAGAGACGACGTACGAAGAGGTTTTGTCCGATATGCAAAAGAGGGATGAAAACGACAGAACAAGGGCTATAGCCCCTGCAGTTCCTGCCGAGGATGCTATTATGTTGGATAGTTCTGATTTGAATATCGAAGAAACTATTTCTACGATAATCGGAATTATAGACAAGAAATTAAAATAAAATTTATTGAGAGAGAAATACAAGAATGAAATTGTATGCATTTTTAAAAAAATTGGTACAAGGGTTTATTAAATTTCTTTTCAGAATAGAAGTGCAAGGCGAAGAGAATATTCCAAAAGAGGGCGCAGTGCTTGTGTGCCCGAACCATATATCCAACTGGGACCCGATAGTTCTTGGCGTTGTGTTTGACAGACAGATAAGATTTATGGCAAAGGCATCGCTTTTTAAAATACCCTTGCTCAATGCTTTGATAAGAACGTTGGGTGCGTTTCCCGTAAAAAGAGGGGCGGCAGATCCTTCTGCAATAAAGACAGCAATAAAGCTGTTGGGAGAAGGGGACGCTGTTGGTATGTTTCCTCAGGGAACTCGTTATATCGGAACAGAACCCGGTAATACCGAGGTGAAATCGGGCGTCGGAATGGTAGCGCATCGAGCAAATGTGGATGTTTTACCTGTACAGATAAAAACTAAGAATTATAGGATTTTACCGTTTCGCAAGGTGTATATAAAAATCGGTGATTGCATACCTAATTCTGAATTGGGAATTGAAAACGGCACCCGTGATGAGTACACGAATGCGTCACGTTATATTTTCGGCAAGATTCTTGACTTGGCAACAGAGAATAGTGAAGAGGAAACTTTAAAATGATTATAGAGGTTGCGAAAAATGCGGGATTTTGCTTTGGTGTAGACAGAGCGGTGGATTCCGTGTACAGACTTATAGATGAAAATCCTAAAAGAAATATATATACTTTAGGGAATTTGATTCATAATCCGACGATATGTGAGGATCTTGAAGAAAAGAACGTAAGGGTTATTTCTGAAGACGATTTAGATAAAGTTTTTGCTGAATGTAACGAGGATAATCCTTGCACGGTGGTAGTAAGAGCGCACGGCGTTACGAAAGATGTATACGAAAAATTAGAAGATTTTTCGAATAGAAACAGTAATTTTAATATGCTTGACTGCGCTTGTCCTTATGTGAAGAAGATACATAAGATAGTAAAGGATAATGCCGGGGAAGATACGTTGCTTTACGTGTACGGAGATCCAAATCATCCCGAGGTAAAAGGGATAGTAAGCTTTGCTAAGGGAGAAGTAGTTGTATTTTCAAACGTAGCCGAGCTCGAAAAACAGCTTGCAAGTGATAAAAATGCACAAAAAAAGGTAATTGTAGTGTCTCAGACAACACAAAATCTAACAGAATGGAAAAAAACACAAAAAATTCTTGAAAAAGTATATACAAATTCATATATTTTTGATACAATATGTTCTGTTACCGAAAATCGACAGATTGAAACTGAATTATTGGCGCAAAAAGTTGATTTTATGGTGATAATAGGGGGCAGAAACAGCTCCAATACAAACAAGCTTTTTGATACTGCGAGAAAATATCAACCAAATACTGTATTGGTTGAAAATGCGACGGAGCTTCGACTTGACTTGTTTAGAAATAATATGAAAGTGGGTATATCTGCAGGGGCATCGACTCCGGGCAGTATCATAGAGGAGGTAAAAAACAAAATGAGCGAAAACACAATGAACAACATCGAAAAGGATTTGACTCAGCAGTCCTTTGAAATAAACGATGAAAACAGCTTTGCTGCAATGCTTGAGGAATCTTTCAAAACTTTAAATACAGGTGAGATAGTAAAGGGTACCGTACTTGCGGTAAACTCTAACGAGGTTCAGGTAGACCTTGGTGCAAAGGTTACCGGTATCGTTCCTTACAGCGAGGTTTCCGAAAACCCGTCTGTTAAGCTTGAAGAAGAATTCAAGGTTGGCGATGAAATTGAAGTAATGGTTACAAGAGTAAGTGACATTGACGGTGTTGCATCACTTTCAAAGAAGAGAGTAGACGCTATTACAAACTGGAAGAATGTTGTTGAAAGCTTTAACGAAGGCAAGATTCTTACAGGTAAGGTTACTGAGATTGTAAGAGGCGGAGTTATCGTAGTTGCAGAAGGACAGAAGCTTTTTGTTCCCGCATCACATTCCGGACTTGCAAAGGACGCTGATCTTTCAGTACTTAAGGGTACAGAACAGAGAGTAAAAATTATCGATATTAACGAACAGAGAAGAAGAGCTGTTGCATCTATCCGTATAGTTGCAAGAGAAGAAAAGAAAGCTGCAGAAGAAGCATTCTGGGCAAGTATTGAAAAAGACAAGAAATATGACGGTGTTGTTAAGTCAATTACAAATTACGGCGTATTTGTTGACCTCGGCGGTGTAGACGGAATGATCCACAGCACAGAACTTGCATGGACACATTTCAAGCATCCTTCCGAGATCGTATCCATCGGCGAAAAGCTTACAGTATACGTTAAGGATTTTGATGCTGAAGCAAAGAGAATTTCTCTCGGATACAAGACAGAGGAGAACAATCCTTGGAATATATTTGTTGAAAAGTACGCAGTTGGCGACGTTGCTACAGTTAAGGTAGTAAATATGATGCCTTTCGGTGCATTTGCAGAAGTTATTCCCGGAGTAGACGGACTTATCCACATTTCTCAGATTGCAGACAAGAAGATCAATAAGCCTGCTGACATTCTCGAGCTTGGACAGGAAGTTGATGCAAAGATTACTGATATTGATACAGAAAACCACAAGATCAGCCTTTCCATCAGAGCTCTCATCGAAGAAGCAAAGGCAGCTGAAGAGGCTATGCCTGAAGATTACATACCCGATGAAGAGAAGGAAGAAGCAGCTGAATAATCCGGATTGGATTTGAGTGAATTTTAGTTGACCCCCTAAAAAAAGAGAGGCCGACGTACAAAAGAGGGGTAAATACCCCTCTTTTTTTAAAATACTAACGAAAGACGGTAAATGATGAATCCTAAGCTTAAAGAAAAAACCAAAGAATCGCTGACCGCCGTTCTTCCGATAACAGCAATAGTGCTACTGATAAGCGTGTTTCTTGTTCCTATGGAGCTTGGACATATAGTACTGTTTTTGTCGGGTGCTGTAATGCTTATATTCGGAATGGGACTGTTTCAGTTAGGAGCTGAGATGGCGATGAGTCCCTTAGGAGAAGGAATAGGCGTTCAGATTTCAAAATCGAAGAAAGTGTTGATAATACTTTTTATCGGTTTTATTATGGGTTTTATAATTACTATATCCGAGCCCGACTTGCAGGTGTTGGCTGAGCAGGTTCCCGGCGTGCCGAACAGTGTGTTGATTTTGGCAGTAGCGGTGGGTGTAGGTGTATTTCTTGCATTGTCAATCGCAAGAATAAGAGACCAGATAAGCTTATCGGCTATGTTAATTGTTTTTTATGTAGCGATGATTGGTTTATCCTTTTTGGTTCCAAAAAATTTCATAGCGGTTGCGTTTGACTCGGGCGGTGTAACAACAGGTCCTATGACAGTACCGTTTATTATGGCTATGGGTATTGGTCTTGCATCTGTTCGTGGTGATAAGAATGCAGACAGCGATAGCTTCGGTCTTGTAGCTTTATCGAGTATTGGTCCGATATTGGCTGTAATGGTACTCGGTTGCTTTTTTAAACCGGGAGGCGCACAGTACAGCTTGACTGATATTCAAAGTGTTTCGACTACGAGGGATGTTGCAAACGTTTTTTTGCACGGTTTACCTGAATATGCTAAGGAAGTGTTAATATCTCTTCTTCCGGTGTTGGCTGTATTTGTTGTTTTTCAGATTGTATGCAGAAGATATCACGGAAAGCAGATACTGAAGATAGTTATCGGTTTAGGCTATACTTACACAGGACTTGTGCTGTTTTTGTGCGGTGTAAATTTAGGATTTGCGCCGGTTGGAGCCTTTCTTGGAGAAGAGCTTGCGTTGCTTGAATATAAATGGATTTTGGTTCCCATAGGCATGCTGATAGGTTACTATATAGTAAAGGCAGAGCCTGCAATACAGATTTTGAACCATCAGGTTCAGAGTGTTACGGATGGAGCTATATCCGTAAAGGCGATGAATTCATGTATGTCAATAGGTGTGTCGGTGAGTGTAGGACTTGCGATGTTGAGAGTGCTTACGGGAATTCCGATACAATATATAGTAATTCCGGGGTATATTCTTGCTCTTGTGATGTCCAAGTTCGTCCCCAAGATTTTTGTAGGTATTGCATTTGACTCGGGCGGCGTTGCCAGCGGACCGATGACCTCAACGTTTTTGATACCGCTAAGTATCGGCGTATGTCTTGCTGTTGGCGGAGATATAATGACAGATGCATTTGGCGTTGTTGCGTTGGTTGCTTTAACCCCGCTGATAGCTATACAGATTATGGGACTTGTATACAAATTCAAGACACAGAAGATCAATAAACAGGCAGACACTGTTGTTGTTCCTGAGGACAGTGATGAAATTATCGACTGGGAGGATGACTAAGATATGGTATGTGAAAAGAATCCGTCGGTTAGAGTATTGGTATTGATTACCACAGATAAATTGGCAAAAAAAGCAGCAGATATATTTGATAACGCGCATATTCCGATACAATACGGCGCTATTGCGGAAGGTACGGCATCAAGCGAGATTTTGGATATGCTTGGACTTGGAAGTACAGAGAAAAGATTGTTTATAAGTATGCTTCCGAAGATGGTTGCCGACAATATGCTGAGAAAACTTCACAATGAGCTTGGAATGAATAACGTAAACAGCGGTATAGCGTTTACTATAGCGATGACGGGGGCTAATAACCTGTTGTTGCGTTTAATAACCAAGATTTCTGAGAATGAAGAGGGAGAAGCAGAAATAGAAAATATCGGAAAGGGAGATGACGTAGAGATGGAAGAAAAAAAGAGCGTTCTTATTGCAGCTGTAATGAACAGAGGCTTTAGCAGTGATGTTATGATTGCTGCGAGAGAAGCGGGCGCAAGAGGCGGAACGGTAGTTCATGCAAGACAGCTTATTAACGAGGAAACAGCAGGTTTCTGGGGTGTAAATATTAACGAGGAGAAGGAAATACTCCTTATCATATCTGATATCGAAAACAAGGTTAATATAATGAAAGCCATCAGCGACCGTTTTGGTATGCAGAGTGAAGCTAAAGGAAATGTAATATCTCTGCCCATTGATTGCGTAATGGGATTATAAAATACAGACAAATAAACCGTCCTAAAATTTAGGGCGGTTTATTATATTTTTAAAAAGCTGTATGAAAAAAGTTTTTTGTTAAAAAAGGTTTGAAAAAACGCACATATGTGCTGCAAATAGTATCAGTGAAATAATGTATCATACACGAGTGGATATTTGTTGTGTATTAGGGCACAAAAATAGGAAAAACTATTGACGGATTGCTGTAATATGTATATAATAATATATTGTACACGAATAATAAAATATATAAACGATTTTTGCATCTGTGCCAACATTTTTGTCAAAAGCAAAGGTTTGACAAAATATATCATCGCCTTATAAATGATGGGTAAATTTTATATTTACTTGAGGGTCAGATGTACATATCAGGGCAGTTCTTAACAAGAGCCGTGACTGACAAATGTGTCAGTTTGAGAAACCGAGTGCTGCAATTATGTTTAAGCTAAAATTGTTTTAGCGTATATATAGTTGTAACAAACTCTTTGCGGGGGCATCGGTTAGCCCGATATGGGGTTCGCGCAGAGCTTAACAGAAGCTGTACGCGGTCTTTACCGCAAAGGGGGATGCAAAAAATGAATTCTAAAAACATTATTGAACTTAAGAACATCACCGTAGAGTTTGATGGAGAAAAAGTGCTTGACGATTTGAACTTGTCAATAAAGGACAAGGAATTTGTTACGCTTTTGGGGCAGTCCGGTTGTGGAAAAACCACTACACTCAGGATAATTGCCGGATTTATCCAACCTCAGACGGGCGATGTTTTTTTTGACGGAAAGTCAGTAAAGGGAATACCGCCTTATCAGAGACCCGTCAACACCGTATTCCAGAGATACGCATTGTTTCCAAACTACAACGTATATGACAATATTGCATTCGGATTGCGCGTAAGCAAGGTTCCCGAAAAGGAAATTGAACAGAGAGTAAAGGAAATGCTTGCACTTGTAAATCTTCAAGGGTTTGAAAAGAGAAGTGTAGCGAAATTATCAGGTGGACAGCAGCAGAGAGTTGCTATTGCAAGAGCTGTTGTAAATCAGCCGAAGGTGTTGTTGCTTGACGAACCGTTGGCAGCACTTGACTTAAAGCTTCGTAAGGATATGCAGAACGAACTTAAGAACATTCAGAGAAAGCTCGGCATAACCTTTATATATGTAACACACGATCAGGAAGAAGCATTGTCTTTGTCCGATACTGTTGTTGTTATGCACGAGGGAAAAATACAGCAGATAGGAACACCTATTGATATATATAACGAACCCGAAAATGCATTTGTTGCCGACTTTATAGGCGAGTCAAATATTATTGACGGCAATATGATAAGCGATTATAAGGTTTCGTTAGTTGGAAAGACTTTTGACTGCCTTGATAAAGGCTTTGAAGCGAACGAGCCTGTTGACGTTGTAATCAGACCAGAGGACGTGGATATTGTACCCGTTGAAAAGGGAATGCTTGTAGGAGAGGTTACGTCTGTACTTTTCCGCGGTGTTCATTTTGAGATAATTATTGACGTTGCAGGATTCAAGTGGATGATTCAGACGACTGACGAAAGTAAGGTCGGAGATACTGTTGGTCTCTATATTGAGCCCGACGCTATTCACGTAATGAAGAAGTCAAAATATTCCGGTAAATACGGAGATTACAGCTCATACAGTGACGAAATGGATAAGATGAGTGAAATCGAAGAGGTAGACGAATGAACAAGAAAAGACTTGGTTCAATTGCTTTGAATTCACCGTATACAGTGTGGTCGGTAATATTTATCGTTGTTCCGCTTTTTATAGTTGCATACTATGCCTTTACCGATAAGAGCGGCGCTTTTACTATTGATAATATAGTACAGCTGAAAGAGTATAAAGAGATATTCGGAATATCTATTTTGTATTCGGTGATAGCAACTTTGATTACGTTATTGATAAGCTATCCTTTTGCTTATTTTTTGAGCAGACAGAGTGAAATGTCAAGAAGACTTCAGATGATGCTTGTAATGCTTCCTATGTGGATGAATCTTCTTATAAGAACGTATTCGTGGATGAATATTCTTGAAAGAAACGGACTTATAAATAATTTCCTTGGGATGTTTGGCATAGAACCCATAAAGATGATAGGTACTCCGGGAGCCGTAATCTTCGGTATGGTGTATAATTATCTTCCATATATGATATTGCCGATATATACGGTAATGTCAAAGATAGAGCCCTCGTTGCTTGAAGCGGCAGAGGACCTGGGTTGCAACGGATTCAATAAGCTCAGAAGAGTTATAATGCCTCTCAGCTTACCCGGTGTTGTATCGGGAATAACAATGGTGTTCGTTCCGTCGGTCAGTACGTTTTACATCAGTCAGAAGCTCGGTGACGGAAAGATAACTCTTGTGGGTGATGCAATAGAAAGACAGATGCAGACGTCATATAACTATAACCTCGGCGCATCTATATCACTCGTTTTGATGGTGATGATTTTGATCAGTGTTGCTGTGATGAACAGATTTTCTGATGAAGATGGAGGTATGGTTGTATGAAAACGTTTGGAAAGATATTCAATTTCTGCGTTTATTTTCTGCTGTACGCGCCTCTGTTGATAATGGTGTTTTTTAGTTTTAACGAATCTAAGAGCACGTCTGTGTTTACAGGTTTTTCGTTAAAATGGTATAACGAGCTTTTTTCAAAGAGCGACATAATGGAAGCTTTGAGGAATACTATCGTGTTAGCGGTAGCATCAGCTTTTATAGCTACGATACTCGGTACCGTTGCGGCAGTTGGATTATACAAGATGAGGAATAAGTATTTGTATAATACAATGAATACCGTAACCAATATACCTATGATGAATCCCGATATCGTAACGGGCGTATCTTTAATGCTTTTGTTCGTATTTGCGGGCAAACTGCTCGGATTAAGCGAGTATCTGAACTTTTTTACACTTTTGATATCACATATAACGTTTAATATACCGTACGTTATATTGAACGTATTACCCAAACTTCGTCAGACCGACGAGCATTTGTACGAGGCTGCGATGGATTTGGGATGTACTCCTATAAGAGCGTTCTTTAAGGTTGTAATGCCTGCGATAATGCCGGGTGTTATTTCGGGAGCGCTTATGTCGTTTACGTTGTCGCTTGACGATTTCGTAATAAGCTATTATACGACGGGAGCTGATTTTCAGACGTTGCCGCTCAAGATTTTTGCGATGACAAAGAAAACGGTAAAACCCGATATGTACGCGCTTTCCACACTTATATTTGTTACTATTCTTGTATTGCTTATAGTAATAAATATTGTTCAGGAGAGATCGGAGAGAAAGTTAAAAGGTGATAATAAATGAAGAAAATTACAGCACTGCTTCTTGCGGTTGTTATGATGGTTTCTATGTCTTGTCTTGCTTCATGCGGAAAGACCAACGATACAGTAAAGAACCTTGAGGGAACGTATAGCCGTGAATATGAGGGCACGACTCTTAACGTGTTCAACTGGGGTGAATATATATCAGACGGAAGCGAAGGCTCGCTTGACGTTAATAAGGCTTTTGAAAAGATTACGGGAATAAAGGTTAATTACAGTCTTTATGAAAGCAACGAGGCAATGTATGCCAAGATGAAGAGCGAAGCCGTTTCATACGATATAGTTATTCCTTCGGATTATATGATCGAAAGACTTAAGAACGAAGATATGCTTCAGAAGATTGATAACACAAAGCTTTCAAACTACAAGTATATCGACGAAGAATATAAGGGCTTATATTTTGACGAAAATAATGAATATTCCGTTCCTTACAGCGTAGGTATGGTAGGTCTTATTTATAATACGACTATGGTAAAAGAAGCGCCTACAAGCTGGAACGTAATGTGGGATAAGAAATATAAAGAAAATATTCTTACTTTCAACAATCCCAGAGATGCTTTTGCGATATCTCAGTTTTTATTAGGAATTGATTTGAATACTACCGACAAGGCTGAATGGGATAAGGCTGCTGCAAAGCTGAAAGAACAGAATTCTGTTTTGCAGGGAAGAGTAATGGACCAGGTGTTTAATAAGATGGAAGGCGGAAATGCCGCTATCGCACCTTATTATGCAGGTGACTTTTTAACGATGCAGAGCAACAATGAAGATCTTGCATTTGTATATCCCAAAGAGGGAACGAATATTTTCGTAGATTCTATTTGTATTCCGAAAAATGCCAAGAATTATGAAGCAGCTATGATGTATATAAACTTTATGCTTGAGCCTGAGGTAGCGCTTGCAAATGCTGAGTATATTTGCTATGCATCGCCTAATACAGCTGTTGTTAATAACGAAGATTATTCTTTAAAGGATAATGAGATTCTTTATCCGGCTGAAGATAAGAAACCCAAGACACAGTATTTCCACGATCTTCCCTCTGAAATCCGCGGCTATTATGAAAAGCTTTGGGAAGAAATATTGATTGAATCATAATTATAAGATAAAAAAGAACTTCTGTAAGGAAGTTCTTTTTTAGTGCAATTGTCCCCTGTTTTGCTGAGGTCTGTCATATTTGATAAGCCTATAGCATAGATATTACCAAAAGAAAAAATCTGAAAGTGGGACAAAAATATGACAGATACGAGTATTTACAATGATATTGCGACTAGAACGGGCGGCGATATATATATAGGTGTGGTAGGACCTGTCAGAACGGGGAAATCCACATTTATAAGAAGATTTATGGAAACGGCAGTTTTGCCAAATATAAAAGAAGAATATGAAGCCGAGAGGGCGAGAGACGAGATGCCTCAAAGCGCGGCGGGCAAGACAGTTATGACGACAGAACCCAAATTTGTACCCGACGAGGCTGTATTAGTCAACGTAGGTAACAATGCAACTATGAAGGTTAAGATGGTTGATTGTGTTGGATATATAGTCCCCGAGGCGTTGGGGCATATAGAAAACGGAAGTCCCAGAATGGTGATGACCCCTTGGAGTGAAGAGCCTATGCCATTTGGTGAGGCGGCAGAGATAGGTACAAGAAAGGTAATTAACGACCATTCGACAATCGGTGTGTTGGTAACGACAGACGGCACGGTTGGAGAAATCGGGCGTAATTCGTATATTGAAGCAGAGGAAAGGGTCGCAGAGGAACTGCACAGAATAAATAAGCCGTTTGTGATTGTATTAAACTCTGCAAATCCCGATTCAGCCGAGAGTGAGGCTTTGGCTTATGAGCTTGAGGAAAAGTATAAAGCTCCCGTTGCTTTGGTGAATTGTCTTGAGTTAAATAAAGCTGATATTGAAGGTATACTTGAGATGGTATTGCTTGAGTTTCCCGTAAGAGAAATTAACGTAAAACTGCCAACGTGGGTATATGCGCTTGATGATGACCACAGAATACGAAAGAGTCTGACGGACAGCGTTCTCGAATGTGCAAACGGAATATATAAGGCGGGAGATATACAAACCGCTTTTGAACCGTTAAAAGAAAATGAATATATAGCGTCTGTTAATCTGAGTGGAGTCGATTTGGGAAAGGGAAGCGCTTCTGTGATATCCGAGCTTAAGGATGACCTTTTCTACAAGACGGTAGGGGAGATGACTGAACTTGAGATAGAAAATGAAGAACAGTTGATTTCACAGATGATAGAATTGTCGAGGGTTAAGAAAGAGTATGAAAAGGTAGAACAGGCACTGATCGACGTTGAGGAAAAGGGGTACGGAATTGTAACTCCAAGACTTGAAGACCTGAAGCTTGAAGAACCCGAAATGACAAAACATCAAGGCTCGTACGGAGTTAAACTCAAGGCATCAGCTCCGTCGGTGCATATGATAAAGGCTACTATACAAACTGAATTGAACCCAATAGTAGGAACAGAACAGCAATCAGAAGAACTTGTAAAATTTATGCTCCGTGAGTTTGAGGAAGACCCAAAGAAAATTTGGGAGTCAAATATGTTCGGAACAAGTTTATATGAATTGATAAATGAGGGACTTAACAGTAAACTTGCACAGATACCGCACGAGGCAAGACTAAAGTTTGGCGATACTTTGCAGAAGCTTATAAACGAAGGCTCGGGTGGTTTAATCTGTATAATTCTGTAAATATAAAGGGTATATCTCGGAGGGGTTATGTTTGAACGCTGTTGTATTGCTGATTTAAGAAATAAAGAAGTGATAAACATATGCGACGGCAGACGGCTTGGTTGTGTTATAGACGTTGAATTTAACGTTTGTGACGGAAAGATATTGTCACTTATTGTTCCCGGCGATAACAAGGTAAGCTTATTCGGCAAGAGCGACGGAATGAACATTCCTTGGTGTAAGATAGATAAGATAGGTGACGATATAATATTGGTTAACGTTGGTGAACTTCCGTTTGGCGACGCCAATTGCTGTGATAACAACAAAAAGAAAAAGTATTATTAAAAAAAGTGGTATACAACATAGGTTATTAATGTTAATACTTTTTTGACGATTCAATATTTTTAGATTTATATACTTGTCTGCCCGTTGTTATTAGAAGTTTTGAGGGAGTCAAGAGGGTGTCTTTTTCAAAAACGCCCTCTTGTCGTGGGTTCGGGAGTGAAACTCCTGACATAATGTGCTTCATTCAACTAAAAAAGAGCTGTTTTAACAGCTCTTTTTTAGTTGAATTCTTTGAGAAAATATATATTATTCTTTTTTACTTCAAACGATTTGCCTTTGAGATAGGAAAGAATTCCCGATTCCGTTGTGAAATCAAAAGCAATTTTATAAGAATAGAGTGCTTGGGATTTATATCCCGATTTTCTGTCGTCTTTGTTGATTCCGTACTTGCCGTCTCCAAGAAGAGGGTGGCCGATGTAAGAAAATTGCGCTCTGATTTGATGTGTACGACCTGTCATAAGTTCGGCTTCTACAAGGGATAAATTGTTTTTTTCTTCAATAACCCTGTATTTTGTTTCAGCGGTTTTAGATCCTTTTACTTGTTTTTCGTATACTTTTACAGTGTTTGTATTTTCGTCTTTAAGAATAAAGTTTTTTAAGATACCCGTAGGTTTGCTAAGTCTTCCGTGGACAGCGAGAAGATATTTTTTGGTAATTTCTCTGTCTTTGATTTTTTGATTTAAAATACGTAAAGTTTCCGCATTCTTTGCCGCAATAACGATTCCACCGGTATTTCTGTCTATTCTGTTACACAGAGCAGGTGCAAAGGAGTATTCGTTTTCGGGATCGTACTCTCCTTTGTGGTAAAGATATGATTTTATATGATTTATAAGCGTATTCGTATCTTCTTTTGAGTCGGAATGAACGATAAGTCCCGAGCGCTTATCTGCAAGCAGTATGTTTTTATCCTCATAGACTACGTCAAGGTTTGCTTTTAGCTGTGTAAACGGTTCTTTGACAGAGGCTTTTTCAAAAAATTCTTCGGCAATAAAAAGTTCAACTGTATCGCCGTTTTGCAATATATATTTAGGCTCGGTTCTCTTGCGGTTAACTTTTATTTTTTTAGTTCTTATCTGCTTATACATAAGGGACGTGGGGAGAGTTTTAAGCGTTTTATTTAAAAATTTATCCAGTCTCTGTCCCGCGTCGTTTTCTTTTATTATAAGTGTCCGCATTTTTCGGTTTCCTTCTTTGTTTTTTTATGAGAATATCAAGTTAATTATACATATTATGAGGAAAAATTGCAAGAAAAAAATAAATATAAAAAAATTTGCAGATATCTGTTTACAGAAGCAAGAAAAAATGTTAAAATATATTGATTAAGTATATGCGGAGATAATAATGGTCAAAAAATACAAGGCTTCAATATACACGTTAGGCTGTCGCGTGAATTTATACGAGAGCGAAGCGATAGCAGACGGGCTTTCGGAAAACGGATTTGAGATATGCGATTTTTCAGAAGTGTGCGACGTATATATAATAAACACCTGTACCGTTACTGCCGAAAGTGACCGTAAATCAAGACAGATTATAAGACGGGCAATAAAAACTAACCCTGATGCAAGAATACTTGTGTGCGGGTGTTATTCACAGATGTTTCCGTCTGACGTAAGCATTATTGAAAACGTTGATTATATCGGCGGAACGACGGATAAGATGCAGATCGTATCAAAGGCAAAAGAGGTTGCCGAAAAAGGAAAAAACAAGTATCCGTATATGAACGTGGGAGATCCATTTGAATCGGATTTTGAATCAATGGAAGCTACGTTGCAGGATAGGACAAGGGCTTTCCTAAAAATCGAGGACGGGTGCAATAATAAGTGCTCGTATTGTATAATACCTAAGGCAAGGGGAACTGTGCGCTCAAAGCCTATCGATGACGTGATATGCGAGGTTGAGAAGATAGTATCAAATGGATATCGCGAAATTGTATTGGTAGGAATTGAAACTGCGGCATACGGAAGCGGAAAAGGGTATAGCCTTATAGATCTTCTTGAAAGACTTGAAGATATAGAGGGACTTGATCGAATAAGACTTGGTTCGATAGAGCCGGCGTACTTAAAGGATAACGTGATTGAGAGATTATCGAAATTAAAAAAGACGATGCCTCATTATCACTTGTCATTGCAAAGCGGTAAAGATAAAACACTTAACGCGATGCGAAGACGTTATAATACAAAGATGATAGACAGATGCGTTTCTTATATGAGAGAGATGATACCGAACGTTACGTTTGGCTCGGATTTCATAGTGGGATTTCCCGGAGAAACGGAAGAAGATTTTGAAGATACGATAGAGTTTATAGATTCTCTTGATATACTTAACAGCCATATTTTTTCATATTCGATAAGGCCGGGAACAGAGGCGGCAGAAATGATAGAGCAGGTTATGCCCGATATTAAAGAAAAGAGGCATAAATCTATGCAGACGATGGCTGATTGTTCGGAAAAAAGATGTATTGAGCGATTTATCGATAACAAGACTATTCTTGAAGTTTTGTTTGAAAAAGAGAGCGACGGATATTTTTACGGATACACCAATAATTTTATTTATGTAAAGGTTAAAAGCGGCAGGAATTTATGCGGAAGCATAGAGAAAGTCGTTTTGAGCAAATATAACGAAATAGACAGAATAACTGAGGGAGATTTAATATGAGCGTTTTCAGAGTTTTTGTTGAAAGAAAGCAGAACAACCGTATTGAAGCGGACAGCGTAAAGAGGGACCTCCGCGAAAATCTGATGATAGGAGGACTTGAGAACGTCAGACTTATTAACAGATATTACGTTGAGGGAATCAGCGAGGAGATTTTTGAAAAGGCAAAATATACTATTTTTTCCGAGCCGCAGACTGACGTTGCGACCGAGGATTTTGAATACAAAGAAGGCGACAGACTTTTTGCGGTAGAATATTTGCCGGGACAGTTTGACCAGAGAGCAGACTCATGTTCCCAGTGTATCCAGATTCTTACACAGGGCGACAGACCTATTGTAAAGACAGCAAAGATTTATATTTTATCGGGTAATATTTCCGATGATGAATTCGAAAGCATAAAGAAATATGTTATCAACCCCGTTGAGAGCCGCGAGGCGTCGTTTGAAATGCCCGCATCTCTTGAGGACAAGCACGAAATGCCCGATATGGTTCCCACTATTGACGGCTTTATAAAGATGACAAGACCTGATTTTAAGGGCTTTATAGGCAAATATGCGCTTGCTATGGATGAAGATGACGTAGAGTTCTGTGTTTCATATTTCAGAGATGAGGAAAAGAGAGATCCTACTTTGTCAGAGCTTCGTCTTATTGACTCATATTGGTCAGACCATTGCCGTCATACAACGTTCTTGACACAGATTGACGGTGTAAAGATAGAGGATTCATTTATTGCAGATACATATAAGGATTATCTTGCAAAGAGAGAAGAGGTTTATGCAGGCAGAAAGAATAAACCTATGACTCTTATGGATATCGGCACTTTGGCTGCTAAATATCTCAAGAAGAAGGGGGTTTTGAAGAACCTCGATGAATCTGAAGAGATCAATGCTTGTTCGGTAAGAATAAAGGCAGAGATAGACGGAGAAGAGCAGGATTGGCTTTTGATGTTCAAGAACGAAACACATAACCATCCGACAGAAATCGAGCCTTTCGGTGGTGCGGCAACTTGTCTTGGCGGAGCTATCCGAGATCCCCTTTCCGGTAGATCTTACGTATATCAGGCAATGCGTGTAACGGGTGCAGCTGACCCGAGAAAGAAAGTAAGCGAAACTATTCCCGGAAAGCTTCCTCAGTCAAAGATTACGACAGGTGCAGCTAACGGATACAGCTCATACGGTAACCAGATAGGTCTTGCTACGGGTTGTGTAAATGAGATTTATCATCCCAACTATGTTGCAAAGAGACTTGAGATAGGCGCAGTAGTTGCTGCAGCTCCCGCAGAAAACGTTATAAGAGAAGTTCCCGAAGACGGCGACGTTGTTATCTTGCTCGGCGGAAGAACAGGAAGAGACGGTTGCGGCGGTGCTACAGGTTCATCAAAATCACATACGATAGAATCACTTGTAAAATGCGGAGCAGAAGTTCAGAAGGGTAACCCCCCCGAAGAAAGAAAGCTTCAGAGACTTTTCCGTTCAAAAGAAGCTACAACGCTTATTCGTCGTTGTAACGACTTTGGTGCGGGCGGTATATCCGTTGCTATCGGTGAACTTGCGGACGGTCTTGATATAGATTTGTCAAAGGTTCCGAAGAAATACGAAGGTCTTGACGGTACAGAACTTGCGATTTCCGAATCTCAGGAAAGAATGGCGGTTGTTGTAAGAGCAAAGGATGCAGAGAAGTTTATGCAGCTTGCATTGGCTGAAAACCTTGAATCAACAATTGTTGCAAGAATAACAGAAGAAAAGCGTCTCAGAATGCATTGGAACGGAAAGACAACGGTTGACCTTTCCAGAGAGTTCCTCAATTCAAACGGCGCTGAAAAGCATACACAGATTGAAGTTAAGAAGGCAGAAGTTGAAGAGATTTTTGCAACTTCAGTTAGCGAACACGTAAAGGAAACAGCTAAAGAAAGCTTTATGTCACTTGTTTCCGATCTCAACGTATGCTCGCAGAGAGGTTTGGTAAGCAGATTCGACTCATCTATCGGTGCAGGAAGCGTTGTAATGCCTTACGGCGGTAAGACACAGTCCACAGCTCCTCAGTATATGGCGGCTAAGCTTCCCGTACTTAAGGGTGAAACAAACACGGTATCTGTTATGGCGTACGGTTATAACCCGATGATAGCAGATAAGAGCCCCTACCACAGTGCATTGTATGCAGTAGCTGAAAGCGTTGCAAGAATGGTTGCTGCTGGTGTACCTTATGAAAATTGTTATTTGACGTTCCAGGAATATTTTGAAAGAACAAACAACAAGCCTGAAAGATGGGGCAAGCCCTTTGCGGCACTCCTCGGCGCATTCAGAGCTCAGACGGAGCTTGGTCTTGCTGCTATTGGCGGTAAGGATAGTATGAGCGGAACATTTGAACAGATAGACGTTCCCCCCACACTTGTTTCATTTGCTTGTGCGGCTACAAAGCTTCAGAATATTACAACTCCCGAATTTAAATCAGCAGGCAGCAAAGTATACTATATAGCTCCCGAATATGATGAAAACGGAATTGTATGTTTTGAATCCTTGAAGAAGGTATTTACTTACATTCACGCACTTATTACAGAAAAGAAGGCTAAGGCTGTATACACACTCGGTTACGGCGGTATTGCAGAAGCTGTTATAAAGATGAGCTTTGGTAACGAAATTGGTTTTGAATTTGCCGATGTTAAGGATATCAAAGAATTGTTTGAAACAAAATACGGTTCGTTTGTTGTAGAGACCGATGCGGAAATCGAAGGAAAGCTGATCGGTAAGACAACGGAAAAGGCAGCAATCGTTGTAAACGGTGAAGAAATTTGTATAAAGGCTCTTAAAGAAGCGTGGGAAGCTCCCTTGCAGAAGGTATTCCCCACAGAAGCAAAGGGTATAGGCAAGGATACGACAGAAACGTTTGCATATGCAGAGAGAAATGTATCAAGACCTGCAATAAAGGTTGCAAAGCCCCGTGTTATTATTCCCGTATTCCCCGGTACCAACTGTGAATACGATACTGCAAGAGCGTTTGAAAGAGCAGGAGCTGAAGCAGAAATATTCGTGCTTCGCAATATTAACTCCGACGTTCTTACACAGTCGATAAGAGAATTTGCTGAAAAGATTGATAACAGCCAGATACTTATGATCCCCGGAGGATTCTCAGGTGGTGACGAGCCCGACGGTTCAGGTAAGTTTATAACAGCAGTACTCCGTAACCCCAGAGTTAAGGAAGCTGTGACAAATCTTCTTGAAAACCGCGACGGACTTATGCTCGGTATCTGTAACGGTTTCCAGGCGCTCGTAAAATCCGGACTTCTTCCTTACGGTAAGATTATGGACACAATGGAAACAGACAGTCCTACGCTTACTTTCAACGCCATTGGCAGACACCAGTCACAGATGGTACAGACAAGAATTTCGTCTGTTAAGTCTCCTTGGTTTGCAAATGTAAATACAGGGGATATTCATACTGTTCCGATCAGCCACGGCGAAGGTAGATTTACAGCTCCGGAAGCGCTTATCAGACAGATGGCGGCAAACGGACAGATTGCAACGCAGTACGTTGATGAAAAGGGAAATCCGACTATGGATATTACGTTTAACCCCAACGCATCAGATTTTGCTATTGAAGGTATTACAAGCCCTGACGGCAGAATTCTCGGTAAGATGGCACACAGCGAACGTATAGGCAACGGAGTTGCAATAAACGTTCCCGGTGAACAGGACCAGAAGATATTCCTTTCGGGTGTAGAATACTTTAAATAATTTCTAACAAAAAAGACGCTTATGATTTTTAAGATCATAGGCGTCTGTTTTTTTATTATTTTAACAAATACAAGCAGTTTTGCATAGAATACTCTTGAAAAAGTAATTGAGAGGGAGATAATAAATGCAGAACGAAAAGAAATATTTTGCATCAGCAAATACAGAAAAAGGTTTTGTATCTTATTTTGATGAAATATACGGAAATCTTAATATGGTATATATTATAAAGGGCGGTCCCGGAACAGGCAAATCGCATTTTATGAGAAATATAGCGGATGAAGCCGAGGAGAAAGGTTATTCGGTGGAGTATTTTTACTGCTCATCAGATCCTTTATCTCTTGATGGAGTAATAATAGAGGAACTTGGCGTTGCTGTTATAGACGGCACAGCGCCGCATACGTACGACCCGCGTGTACCGGGAGTAAGGGAGAAAATTATAAATCTTGGCGAGAACTGGGATTGCAAAAAGTTAGAAGAAAATAAAGACGAAATATGCAGAATAGTTCAGGAGAAGAATTTGGTATACAATAACATATATAATTATTTGTCAGCCTCGGGTAGAGTAGAGGCGGAGATAAAGATGTTTAACAGAAAGGCGATAAAGTTTGAAAAAATGCAGGCGGCGGTAAACAGGTTGGCAAAGGGATGGAAGACAGGAAATGGATTTGTCAAAAAACTGCGAGTAATTGACGGAATATCTCATGCAGGGCATATTGTATATGATACATACCATAATTTATCTGATAATAAGTATGTGATCCACGATAGATACGGCGTCGGGACAGTTTTTATTGATATGATAATGAAGTGCGCAGAGTGTAAGGGATTGAAGGCGGTTTACAGTCCGGGGTGCATCGATGTTTCAAGTGTTGTAGGAGTTTATTTACCGGAGGTTTCAAGCTCTTTTGTGATATGCGACGATGACGGTGTTGACAAAAAGCAGATAAATATGGACAGATTTGTTGACGTCGATATAATCAGAAAAAACAAGCAAAAAAACCGATTTGCAAGGCGCTGTCTCAGTTCGTTGTATGAAGGGGTTCAAAAAGGGTTTGACGAGGTGTATGAACTTCATTCCGAGCTTGAAAGTTATTATATAAAAGCTATGGATTTTTCAAAAAATGTAAGTCTTTTGAAGTCGGTAAAGAGAGAAATATTTATATAATAACAAAATAATGCTCACTGAAAAAAAGTGAGCATTATTTTGTTACAGGGTAGTATATGAGTCCGTTCATAGTTAAAGTGCCGTTAGAATTGATGGCATATTCAATTACCATGGCTTCTCCTTTGTTATCAATTGTAACTTTGTCTTCGGTAACTGAAAATTTATATTTTTCTTTTCCTTTTTTGAAAGTGCCGTCAGTACAGAACTCTATAACGTTTCCTTCGTGTTCCCATACACCAACAATTTGATGTCCTGCAACCTTTGAAGCGCAGGAGGATAGAAAGAGACAAATTAATATTGCGTACAAAATATATTTTATATTATTTCTTATCATAGGTTTCCTTTTAAAATGTAGATTTTAAAATAGTATTTGCTTAACGTGATAAATAATAAGCATATTGTAATAAAATGAATAATGGAAAAATGAGGCAAACTTGACACATAAAAGCAAAAATGATATAATTAACGTGAAAAAATAAGCAAATATATACAAACGAATGAGAGATGTATTATTTATGAATATGAGAAAGAAAATAGCTATAGGCGGTATAATATTTTTTGCGCTTTCCGTTATTCTGACTGTAATATTGGCTTTCGTTGTTACAAGGCTGAACAAACCGGAGTATGAGCCGGCACCACCGGAAGCTCCGCGTTTAACGAAGTTAAGTGTAGCGGGAGAATCAATTGCTTTTTCTCCCGAGTTAAGATATTATGAAGTAAAGCTTCCTTTGGGTAATCCTATTGTACCAAAGATTTCTGCAAGTGCAAAAGAAGGAATAAAAGTGGAAGTCTTTCAGGCGTTTATTGCAGACGGTAAGAACGAAGGAAAAGCTCAGATTTTTTTAGATGACGGAAAATACACAAACAGTTATGAGGTTAAATTTAAAAAGGATAAATCTGAAGGGCTTGTACTCCAGTATGACGACAGATATAAGTTTACTCCCGATTATAAGTTAAAGGAAGGAGAAAAATTTACTTATTCTGTTGAAGGTGAAGGTAATAATATTAAAATTGACTCTAACGGCGTAATTAAGGTAATCTCGGTTTACGATGGGACATCTACAGTAAAAGCGTATGTCGGAGATAAACACGTTGACAGTTTAAAGGTTAACAAGACCGTTAAAGCAGTAATTGATATGTTTATAGTTACAGGACAGGGAAATGCCGCAGGAGAGGGCGGAAATGCCGAAGAAAGTAACAAAACAAAAGAGGGAACTGCATATACTGTTGAGCTTGAAGACAGAAAAAATGAGTTAAAGGATTTATCCCAAGGCAGACGTGGCTTTGCACCCGCTTTGGCGGAAAAATGGTATTCTGTTACAGGAAGAAAGGTTATATTTATACAGACTGCAGTTTCTGACGTATCAGTTACGCAGTGGACTCCTGAGGGCGAAGCATATAATATGGCTGTCAGCCGAATACAATATTTTTTGGATAAGCTTTCTGCCGACGACTCAAACTATATAATAGATAAAAAAATATGCTTGTGGCTTCAGGGGGAATGGGATATTTCACAGAGAATGGCCCCTGAGGAATATATAAAGCATTTTACAGCATTTAAGAATGGAATTAAAGAAACAATAAATACGGAAATGACAGCAATCATTCCGGTTCGTTCTTCGGAGATTGTTGATAGCAATAAGACTGTTTTTGATGCGATAACTGCGGCTCAGTATAAGCTCAGCAATATGTATTCTGATGTAAGAGTAATAACTGTTCTTCCGGAGCAGGCAAGTATGGAAAACGGGTACATCAGCGCAGGAAATCTTTACTATACACAGTTGGGATATAATTTAATAGGCGAGGACGTAGCCCAGAATTTATATAATTATTACAACGTAAGAGCCGACCGTAGCGTAAAGAAGATTGAGTTATACGGTAGTCTGAAAAATGATATGTATGAACAGGGAAAGATTCTCAGACTTAAAAAGGGTGAGACTATTCGTACAATCGCTCTTATAACTCCTTTATATGCCAAAGACACTAAAGTAAACGTTGTGTTTGATGAAAGCCGAATAAAGTATTCGGAAGCAGGCTTTATTTCGATAGCAGAGGGTAATACGGAATACGGAATGTATGAAGTAGTATTTGAGTGCGGCGGAGTTGAGCTTAAGCTTCTTATAGAGTATTACGATGACGCCGCTGAATTGGTGGGGAAAAATATATTGTACACATGGGATTTTAATGATCTTAATGAAAAGAGCAACAGTAATACCCTTGCCTTGTCGGACAAATCTGTTGCTGATAAATACGCAATTCAGGATGGAATGATTGTATCGGGCGAAAGAGCCGTTGATTTTGTGTTTGAGAAAAAGATTGAACTTGCCTCTGACGTTGGTTGGAATATTGAATGGAAGGGTAGTCTAAACGATAACGGAATAATTCTTGGAAACAGTTTTAGTACAAAGGGTTATATATACCTTGCTCCGTTTGCAGAGAATATGGGGTATTCAATCAGAATGGTTGACGATGACGGCAAGACTTTTTATTTGCCGTACGGCGAACATGCAAACGACAATAAGAGCTTAAACGTATGGAGGATCAACTATACGAAGGAGAGTAGAACGCTCACTCTTTACGTAAACGGTCTTGTCGTTTCGAGTGTGGACGTAGAAAAAGACTTTAAATTTACTCTGACCAATCTTTTTGGCAGATATGGAAACGAAAACGTAAATTACTGTTATACGGGATGTGTTGATTATCTCAGCATTTCAGTAGGAAAATAATAAAAGAAAGAGGGTATTGATGTGAGCGCTAAAAAAGTTGTAAAATATGCGATTATTATTTTATGTACAGTTCTTATGTTTATATCCTCGTTTGTTGTGACAGGTGGCGTTACGGAAAAAACTGTATATTTACGTGACGGCGGAAACGGAGACGGTTCGTCTTATGAAAATGCAATAGGAGATTTTAAATCAGCAGTCAGGCTTCTTGCAGACAGCGGAGGCAGAATTGTTATATGCGGAAAATATACTTTTAATAAGCTTATAGCTTTATCCGAACAGAGCGGAACTGCGAATAATAACAGAACTATCACAGTAACAAGCGTTGACGGAGAAAAGGATTACAGAATAACCGATAACGCTGCATTGTGTATGGGTGATGATGAAAGCAGTGCCAATATGGTTCTGGCGGGGGACTTTGTTTTTGAAAAAATGAATATTATAACAAACGGAAGCGAAATCCCCAGAGCAATAATATGCGGAGGAAATAAAACTGTATTTGGCGAAGGTATTATATGTAAAAAAATTGGAAAAGCGCCTTATGTTTCTGTCGTCGGAGTGTCGTTTGATGAGAATGTAATAAAAAACGGTAAGATATCAATCGAAAGCGGTACTTACAATTACGTTTGCGCAGGAAACAGGAACGGTATTCATAAGGGGGATACTTCTCTGACGATAAACGGCGGAACCTTTGAAGGAATGGTTTCCGTGTCAGGTATAGAAGGTGAGAGCAACGTACAGGACGGTGATGCTTCAATAACGATAAACGGCGGAAACTTTTTAGGCCCCGTAGGTGCAATAACAAAGGTTTCGGGGGAGTTGCAGCTGGTTATTAACGGTGGTACTTTCCGAACTAATATTACGGCAATGGGAAAGACAAATAATATTGAAATAAACGGTGGAGGTCTTCAGAACGTTGATGCAATAAGGGTAGGATATTCAGATGCTCCGGCTGAAAGCGGAAACGATAAACCTAATGAGACAAAGGAATCTTCCATTATAAATATAAACACATATAACGGTGACGTTAATAAGCTTGTTTCAAAGATACAAGGTGACGGAATAAAGATAAATATTAAGACAGAGGGCGGAAGTGATATAGAAACAGGGCAATCACCCGTTGTAACTACACCGATCATACCAAATACCTCAGAGAATACAACACCTGAGCAAACAGAAAAGGATGATGAAAATAACGTTCAGAACAGTGAGAAAAACTACCTGTTGGGAAGTAGGGAAAACACTGTGATAGTTTGTATAGCACTTGTTGGTGTTGTGTTTTTGTCTATTGTTGCTTTAGTGTACAGAGCAATACATGGAAATGACAATAATCAGCCGAAAGAGTAATAAAAAACCGATAAATTTCGTGATAGAAATTTATCGGTTTTTTTATATCAATGTATAAATCAGGAAATACCTTGAGCAATCATTGCTTCTGCTACCTTGATAAAGCCTGCGATATTAGCGCCGGCAACAAGGTCGTAGCCAAGTCCGTATTTTTCAGCAGTTCTTGCTGACTCATCATGGATGTTCTTCATAATTCTATGAAGCTTTTCGTCTACTTCTTCTTTTGTCCAGCTGTATCTCATGCTGTTCTGGCTCATTTCGAGAGCAGAAACTGCAACACCGCCCGCATTTACGGCCTTTGAAGGAGCAACAGCCAATACGTTGCACTTGAGGAATTTTAATGCTTCGTTTGTTGTAGGCATATTGGAAACTTCAATGTAGTATTTAACTTTGTTTGCAACTATTTTGAGAGCTTCATCCATATTAACTTCGTTCTGAGTAGCGCAGGGCATAATGATGTCAGCTTTTACGCCCCAAGGCTTTTCACCCTTAAAAAATTTAGCGGAAGGATACTTGATAGCGTAATCTTCAGCCTTATCGCGGCCGGATGCTCTCATTTCGAGAATATAGTTTAATTTTTCGCCTGTAATACCGTCTTCGTCGTATATGTAACCGTCAGGACCTGAGATTGTAACAACCTTTGCACCAAGTTCGTCTGCTTTTTTACATACACCCCATGCAACGTTACCAAAGCCGGAAACGGCAATTGTTTTTCCTTCAATAGATTCGCCGAAGTGCTTCAATACTTCGCAAGCGTAGTAAACTGCGCCAAAACCTGTAGCTTCAGGACGGATAAGAGAACCGCCGTAGCTGAGGCCCTTACCGGTGATAACACCGTTTTCAAAACCGCCTCTGATTCTCTTGTACTGACCGAAGAGATAACCAATCTCTCTCGCGCCAACACCGATATCTCCTGCGGGAACGTCAACGTCAGGACCGATGTATCTGTAAAGCTCAGTCATAAAGCTTTGGCAGAATCTCATAATTTCAGCGTCACTCTTACCTCTGGGGTCAAAGTCGCTTCCGCCCTTTGCACCGCCGATAGGAAGACCTGTCAAGCTGTTTTTGAATGTTTGTTCAAAGCCGAGGAATTTCATAATGCCCATGTAAACGGAGGGATGGAAACGGAGTCCGCCCTTGTAGGGACCGATAGCCGAATTGAACTGTACTCTATATCCGCGGTTTACGTTTACGTTACCGTTATCATCTATCCAAGAAACTCTGAATGAAACCTGTCTGTCAGGCTCAGCCATTCTTTCAAGTATGCCGTATTTTTCGTATTCGGGGTGCTTATTTACAACAGCTTCAAGGCTTTCGTATACTTCTTCAACAGTCTGAATAAATTCAGGCTCGTTCTGGTTACGCGCTTTGAGCTGTTCAATTGTTTTCTGAATGTAAGAATTCATAAAAACCTCCTGTGATTTCTCTACTATTATATATAACTAAAAATGCTTGTTAATATTATACTGTATTTTGCTGAAAAGTGTCAATGTAAAACATTAACGAAATTCTGCTCTATAAAGGGCGTGATTTGTATAATTATCACAAAAAAACGTTGTATTTAGATTAATAAAATTAAAAATACAAGAAAACAACTTAATAAAATTAAGTGAGCGTGATAAAACGTAAAAGCAAATCTGTGTTTTGTTAGTTAAATTAGCAAGTTATTTCTATGTTAAAAAAAGAAGGCTCGATGATACAAGGAAAATGGGCGTATTTGTTGAATATATATAAAAGAGTGCCAAATGAGATCACATTAGTTTAAAATTGGTGCAATTAGGGTTTTTTGGGTGATGTGTGTGAAAAAAACAAAGAATTATTGACCGATTTGCACAGTTTGTGGAATAAAAAAATAAAAAAAGTTAAAAAAAGTGATAAAAATTAGAAAATGATATTTTAATTTTTGATAATATATGTTATAATGGTAGCAATGATATTTTGTATTTTCAATAATGTATTTGAAAACGATATTTGTGGGGGGAAATATGAACGAGAATATTTTTGGTGAGCTCAGTGTAATCAGTATGAGAGGTGGCGAAAAATTCGCCGGTAATGTTGATTATTATTTGAAACAATGGCGTAATACAGATGAATCTTTTGTAATCAACGCAGACTGTCCCAGATTTGGTACAGGAGAAGCTAAGTGTTTGCTCAAGCACTCGCTCAGAGGACACGACGTATTTATTATCGCCGATGTATTTAACTACGGTGTAACATACAAGATGTACGATATGGTAGTACCAATGAGTCCCGATGATCATTTTCAGGATATAAAGAGAGTAATAGGAGCTATTGCAGGAAAGGCGCGTAGACTTTCGGTAATTATTCCTATGCTTTATGAAGGAAGACAGCACAAGAGATCTGCAAGAGAATCACTTGACTGCGCAGTTGCTCTCCAAGAGCTTGTAAATATGGGTGTTACAAATATTATTACGTTTGACGCGCATGACCCGAGAGTACAGAATGCAATTCCAAACAGTGGTTTTGACAGTGTTCAGTCTACATATCAGATGATAAAGGCTTTGTGCAAGGCAGTGCCCGACGTTAAGCTTGATAAAGAGCATATAATGATGATATCCCCCGACGAAGGCGCAATGCAGAGAAGTATGTATTACTCATCGGTAATAGGACTTGATTTGGGTATGTTCTACAAGCGTCGTGATTATACACGAGTTGTAGACGGAAGAAACCCGATCGAAGCGCACGAATATCTTGGTAAATCAGTAGAGGGCAAGGACGTAATTGTTGTTGATGATATGATTTCATCGGGTGATTCTATGCTTGACGTAGCAGCGCAGCTTAAGGCAAAGGGAGCAAACAGAATATTTGTATTCTCTACGTTTGGTTTGTTCTGCAACGGTTTTTCAAAGTTTGATGAAGCATACGAAAAAGGCATGATAACAAAGGTGTTTACAACTAACCTTAATTACAGAAAACCCGAGCTTCTCGAAAAGCCTTGGTATTATGAAGTTAATATGTGTAAATATGTTGCTATGCTTATAGATACGCTTAACCACGACGCAACAATAAGTGAGCTCCTCAATCCCGTAAACAGAATTCACAATCTTCTTGACAGAAGAGCAAGTGAACAGTCAGCTGAAAAATAATTGCAAATAACAAAAGACCTCGGGTTTACCGAGGTTTTTTTATGTCTATATTAAAAATATTGATTTTATTACGTTTTAGGTGTATAATAAACATATAGGGGTATACTTGAATACTATAAAAAGAGGTGAGAAGATGGACGGTAGTTGCAGTAGTCGAAAAAACAACGTGGCATTTTTATTATACAAACGGAATATTAGCAGTCTGCCGTTTGTGTTCTGATTATTTTATTTGAATATGACGATGCCATTGTTTGTTTTTTGAAGCTGTGCTATACAAAAAAAGTAAAGCATAATATAGGACGGTTTCTTTGTAAAATAACAGTGGTATTTTTATACCCAAAATTATGATTACAAAAACGGTAATATTACAATGCTTTACACAGAGTCGGATATATCCGCAGTAAAAATACGTGTAAAGGAGGAACAGACAATGAATATGAATGTTCAAAATGATAATAACGTTATGACACAGCACCCCGATTACAAAACGGAGATTGCTGATATTTTGCATAGCAACTTGACGCCTAAAACTATGCGTGAACAGCTGCTTTCGTATCACGAATATGATATAGCGACAGCGCTTGATATTTTGACGGCAGATGAGAGAAAAAAGCTGTACAGAATAGTTGATACTGAAACTTTGGCAAATATACTTGAATATTCAGAAGAGTTAAATAAGTATATCAGTGAACTCAGCGTACGTAAAAAGACGGATATTCTTTCTATGTTTGAAATTACGACGACTGTCGAAGTTTTAAACGGAATGGAAAAGAACGAGAGGGTAATGCTGATAGATCTCCTTGGAGATGACATAAGACGGGAAATAATTATGCTCAGCGCTTTTGATGAGGACGAGATAGGAAGCAAAATGAGTACTAATTATATCTCTATAAAATCCGGCATTGGTGTTCGCGAGGCTATGCGCGAGCTTGTGAGCCAAGCGGCAGAAAATGATAACATAACGACAATTTACGTTGTTGACGAGGAGAATACACTCGTCGGCGCTATTGATTTGAAAAATTTAATTATTGCGAGGGAGAATACTCCCATTGAGAATATTATAATGACTTCGTATCCTTACGTTTATACAACCGAGCTTGTAGACGAATGTATAGAGAGGTTAAAGGAATATTCCGAGGACTCAATACCTGTGCTGGATGCAGACAATAAACTGAGAGGTGTATTGACTTCGCAAACGATAACTCAGCTGACAGATGAGATTTTCGGGGACGATTACGCAAAACTTGCGGGCTTGTCAGCAGAAGAAGATTTAAATGAGCCGCTAAAAAAGAGTGTTGGCAAAAGGCTTCCTTGGTTGATAATTTTATTTGGATTAGGACTTTTAGTATCGGGTGTTGTTGGCATATTCGAGCAGGTTGTGGCACAGCTTGCTGTAATAGTTAGCTTTCAGTCGCTTATTTTGGGTATGTCGGGTAACGTTGGTACGCAATCACTTGCTGTTACGATAAGAGTTTTAATGGATGAAGAAGTAAGCAGAAGACAGAAGTTTAGCCTTATAGGTAAAGAGGCACGTGTGGGATTGGTTAACGGTTTGATATTAGGCGTTATGTCTTTTCTGCTTATCGGCGGTTATTTATGCGTATTTAAAGAGCAAAGCGTGTTTTATGCGTTTACGATTTCAGCATGCACGGGAATCGCGCTTTTGATATCGATTTTTCTTTCGAGCCTTACAGGAACGATAGTTCCGTTAGTGTTTAAGAAAATGAAAATAGACCCCGCGATTGCATCCGGGCCATTGATTACAACAATAAACGACCTTGTTGCAGTTGTATCCTATTACGGACTGGCATGGGTTTTATTGATAAAGCTTTTATAATAATAAAAAATGCACCTAAAAAGGTGCATTTTTGTTATTGGGTTTATTTACAGAACTTTTGAAAGAAAGTCTTTAAGTCTCGGGTTTTTAGGATTATTAAAGAATTCCTGCGGTTCAGCTTCTTCGAGAATATTTCCTTCGTCCATAAACAAGATTTTTGTTCCGACTTCTCTTGCAAAGCCCATTTCGTGTGTAACGACAACCATTGTCATACCGCTTTCCGCAAGTTCAGTCATAAGCTGAAGAACTTCACCAACCATTTCGGGGTCAAGTGCCGACGTAGGCTCGTCAAAGAGCATAACGTCAGGGTTCATAGCCAATGCGCGAATGATTGCAATACGCTGCTTCTGACCGCCTGATAATTGTGAAGGGTAAGCCTTTGCTTTGTCTGCAAGTCCTATTCTTTCGAGAAGAGCCATAGCATTCTTCTCGGCTTCTTCCTTTGTCTGAAGCTTCAGTGTTACGGGGGCAAGAGTAATGTTATCAATAATGTTTTTATTGTTAAAAAGATTGAATTGCTGGAAAACCATACCCATTTTTTGTCTTACGGTATCGATTTTCGTTTTCTTATCGTTTATCTGAATGCCCTCAAACCAGATCTCGCCCGAAGTGGGAGTTTCAAGCATATTAAGGCAACGAAGGAAAGTACTTTTACCGGATCCCGATGGGCCAACTATAACGATTTTTTCGCCTTTTTCAATTTTGTAATCAATATTTTTTAATACGTCGTTTTTTCCGAAGGATTTACAAAGATTTTTAACCTCTATCACTTTGTGCAAATCTCCTTTCGAGCTTATTGAAGAGTATTGACAAGCCGTGTACCATAATGAGATATATTATCGCAATCGACAGGTAAGGGAAGTATACGTTCGCTGTACGGCTGATTACCGATTCAGCCGCCTTTGTCAAGTCCATAACACCGAGATAACCTATAACGGAAGTTTCTTTTAAGAGGGCTATGAATTCATTACCGAGAGCGGGGAGAACATTTTTAAAAGCTTGAGGAAGAACAATAAGTCTCATTGTCTGGATTTGTGAAAGACCGAGTGATCTTCCCGCTTCTGTCTGACCGCCGTCAACAGCCATAATACCGGCTCTGATAATTTCGGACACGTATGCGCCCGAGTTTATACCAAAAGCTATTATACCTATCAAAACCGCGTTAGAGGAGTTTAGAAAAATAAGGTTATACGATATAAGCAACTGAAGAACGACCGGAGTACCTCTTATGATGGTTGTATATGTTTCAAAAATCGTATTAAGAATTTTTAATTTACCTGTTTTTTTATGTAAAACTTTAATTACCGCAATTACTATACCGATGATAATACCCATCAAGGTTGCAGCGAGAGCAATAATGATTGTGTGCTTTAAACCTTCAAGAAAGTATTTGTATCGGTTATCAACAATAAATGTTCTGTTGAACTGATGTGCGATTGATTCAAAAAATTGTACCATTTAACTAACCTTTTTTAATTAACCTTAGTTATTACTTTTTGTAAAAATATAATTACACAATATTACTCTCCCCTCAAAAAACAGGGGAGAGTAAAGTGAAATATTCAAATTTTAAAAATTATGCCAAAGCATCTGTTGAGTGCTTAACAATGTATTCGTCGATCTTTCCTTCATCGAGAAGCTTCTGAACAACCTTATTTACAACCTCAAGAAGAGTCTTGTTACCCTTAGCTACGCAGATAGCGTATGATTCAGCAGTGTTTGAACCGTCTTCATAAACGAGCTCAACAGCCTTAAGTTTTGCTGTGCTGTTTTTAACAATAAGTTCAGCAGGGAGCTTGTCGATTACAACAGCCTGGATCTTGCCGGATTTAAGAGCTTCAGCAGCAAGGTTAGCGTTGTTGTAAGTGGTAACTGTTGCGCCTGTATCCTGAAGGAGACCCTTAACGTCCTTGCCGTCGTCGTCCTTGTAGCCGTTTACTTCGTCAGAAATGATGAAGTCGCCTGTTGTACCGAGCTGAACGCCTATCTTCATACCTTTAAGGTCGGTAATGTTTTCATATGTTGCATCTTCGGGAAGAATAACGTACTGTGTGCTTGTTGTGTAAGAAATAGAGAAATCAACTGATTCTTTTCTTTCGTCTGTTACAGTAATACCTGCAGCTCCGAGAGAAGCTTTACCGGACTGAACGGAAGAGATGATAGTGTCGAATTTAACGTTTTCGATTTTTAATTCAACGCCGATTTCATCTGCGATAGCCTTTGCGATATCCATATCAACGCCAACGGGCTTGCCGTCTGCAAGATATTCAAAGGGAGCAAATTCCGCATTTGTGTAAACAACGAGTTCGCCTCTTTTTTTAATAGCGTCTACGCTCTGCTTATCAGCAGCGCTTCCACAGCTTAAAAGAACAGCGGAGCAAAGTACGAGAGTCATAATAAGAGCAATAATCTTTTTCATGTTCTGTCAACCTCACATAAAATATTTTATAACAACACTATATCACTATTTATACAAAAAATCAAGTGTTTTTATGCATTTTTATGAATAGTTATATATAAATATTCTTTAAAGTAATTAAAGAACGTTACTTTTTATATTAAATTAACAAATGTTTATATGTGTAGTGAATAAATATACGAAAAAAACACTCCGATATTTACCGGAGTGTTATATTATCAGACCTTTTTTGTTCTGTATCTGAAAAGCGAGATAAGAACAGAGCATGTGGCAAATATCTGAGCGTAAATAAGTGTAGATCCTATCATAGCGTAGTACACGAGATATACGAGGATATTTACAAGATTAAAGATGCGTATGTTTTGTTCTTTTGTCTGGAAAACGCCGCCCATAAAGAACAAAGTACCAATGAGAGGTATAATATCAATAACCTTACGCAATCCTATAAGACCTGCTGCAACATAAAGTATAAAAAAGAGTATTTTTTCTTTTTTGGTAGATTCCTTTTGATTTATACAATGCTCAATAATAACAATTATATGAATTGCGCCGAGAAGGTTAAGCAAAACAGCGGAATTAAGTCCGGCAATAAGTAAAACGTTAACAGCACCTAAAAAATTTGTAACAGCCTGTGCTGAAAGTATGTATTTTCTTTTTGGCAACTGAAACGAAATAATAAACATTAAAGTTGCAATATATCCCAATATGTCCGATGCAAGTTTCATTTTTTGTCTTCTTTCTGTAAAAATCAAATTATAATCGTGAAAAAAGACACCCTAGTTTGAGTGTCTTTTTTCTTGGCGCGCCGCGCAGGATTCGAACCTGCGACCTACCGGTTCGTAGCCGGGCACTCTATCCACTGAGCTAGCAGCGCACTTATTCGTACTTGCATATAATATCACAATGTTTATTGATTGTCAAGGGTTTTTTTGTATTTTTCGGGCAGTTTATCTTTATTTTTTGTAGCATTGCATAACAAAATAATCGAATAAAACTAACCAAAAACAAAAAAACTGTTGATTTGGGCATTATGTTGTTTTATAATTAAATAAAAAGTATAAAAAAACACAAGGACAGAATATGAATAAAGAAGATTCACTCAGATTAAGCGGCTATATTTCGCAGAAAATCATAAACGAATCCCCCACGATAAATTATTCTTCAACGGAATTAGAGAAAGAAAAGAAGAAATATTCGGAAGAACAGCTAAAAAAACTAACAGAAGAGGGACTTTACAACGGTGATTTTGAAACTTTTTTTGTGGTAAAAAAGTTTTGCGACAAATTAAAAATCTGGGATTATGCAGACGATGAATATTTACGAAAGCTTTTTGGTAATGCCAAATGCCACAGAAAAGAAAGTTTTTATAGTGATCCATATTTAAAGAACATAAAGGTGCCCACAGTTAATTACGGAAATATTCTTCTTTTAAATGCTTGCTATGGAAAAGGAGAGTTTTTTCAGTACGATATGCCAAAGTTATCTGAGGATATTGTCGTACCCAAACTCGGATTTTTTAACAGTAGAGTTTTTTTCCCAAGCGTATATGAGGGAGAAATGCCCTGGGTAAGCGTAATTCCGTCAGAGATAAATTCTATGCAGATAGACGTGGATAAAGCGTTCGGTAGATGTCTCGTTTTAGGGCTTGGGCTTGGATACTATCCGTACGTAATATCACTTTCAGACAAGGTTAAGAGCATAACCATAGTTGAAATAAGCGAAAAGATCATAACTTTATTTGAAAAATATATATTGCCTCAGTTTGAGCATAAGGATAAAATAAAAATCATACACGCCGATGCTGTCGAATTTATGAAGACAGTACAAAGAGACGAGTATGATTACTGTTATGCAGATATTTGGGAAGGGCAGGTGGACGGTGCTGAATTATATACAAAGATAAAGCCGCACGAAAAAAGACTGCCGTATACAAGATTTGCATATTGGATAGAAGACGAAATAAAATGGTATCTTGAATAACTCTTAATCTAATATCTTTTCGGAGAAAATTTTTGATTTAATAATGGCTGCAATTTTGAATCCTACGATAGACAATAAAAACCAAAGTAACGAAAAGACTAAACATATCTGCCCGAGTAAATTAAAAGGCAGATGAGAATAATCCCATACGTTCCAACCGAGCAGGAGGTTGACTATACAGCCGGTTATAAATTCATTTAGAGTAATAAAAAGACATCCGAAAAGACATTTGAGCGGTAAACTGCATTTTTTGGCTTTTTCTTCAAGAATATAAATACCGAGAAAACATACCCCGCCGCATATTCCCATAGACCAATGTGAAAATCCCCGCCAGCATACTTCAAGAAGCATATATACTATGCCCCCTGTAAAAAATATTAATGGATATTCTAATTTTTTTAATAACATAAAAATGACCACCTCAGGACTGATAATGGTCATTTTTTTGTTTAATTATTCAGTTTCGTTGTCAGAAGACTTTTGTTCTGTGTTACTTTCTTCCGTGCCAGTCTGATGATTATTTTCTTTTAGAATATTATCATTTTTTTGATTATCTGAATAATCAAGTTTCTCATAAAAATCATCCAAGTCTTCTTGGTATTTAAGTTGCTTTCTTTTCCTTAGAAGTTTGACTATTATATCAAGCGTGATAACCAGTATAAAAATGAGTATTCCGATAACGGAAATAAACGAGCCTTTAACAAAGCAGTCGGGAAGATACTTCATTTCAAGCTTGTGAGTTCCTTGCGGTATTTCTGCCGCAAGCAAGGAATTTGCCGTTTTTATGAGAGGGAGTTCTTTTCCGTCGCATGTGATTGTCCAACCCTCGTCATAGGGAATAGAGGTAAACAAGAGCATATCCTGATTTTTTACGGTAATGCTTCCGCTGAGATGTGTGTCTGAATGTTCTTTTATATCATAGCTGCATTCGGCAAGTCTTGTCATAACAGAATCGTATACTTCTTTATCAAGATACCAAAAATAAGTTTCATTCGTCAAAAGGTAAAGAACATCGTCGTTAAGCGTTACAGTAAATTTCATTGATCTGTCATCGTCAAATGAGCCGAGGGATATTATTCTGTCAGTTTCATTGCCAAAGAAAGTTCCAAAATCTCTGTTATTAAGCTCAAGTGATACTTCTCTTGGATAGTCCGAGGGGTAGAAGAAGAATAGCTCGTTTGTTGTTCCGGAAATAAATGTGTAGATGAGCTGTGCGGGATTGTCCTTATTTACGGGAACGTATTTATCGTATTCTGCATTTGCATAGGATTTATTTATATTGGAAAAAGTTTCCGTTACATATTCAACGGGTTTAAAGAGCATAACGTTTTCTTCTTCTCCAAGCATAGATGTAACAACGTTATTCAGTAAGTCAAAGGGCGTTGTATAGTCATTAAAATCTACTTGTTCAAATTGCTTTGAAACTGCAAAAGCAAGACTCATAGCATTTGGGTTTTTGTAGACGGTATAATTTCCGTCATTGTGAATTTTGTTATAATAATCATCGTAGTAGGAGTCTTCGCTTATAATATACTTTATTCCAAGCAAGGAGTCCGAAACGGGAGTACCGCCGAGATATTTTGACCAATGGGATTTGGACGAGTATCCAAATTGGTTAAGCAGTTTAATTATTGATGCATTGAGAGTAGATGTTGAACTTGAAATGCCGTTTATATTGAGAGTCATATTATCGTTTGTTTTGCGATGTTCGGTTTTTTCCATACGGTAGAATGAATCGTCCTTGTCGTGAATGTATTCAACGATGGGAGAAACCGAATCTATATATTCTCTGTAAGACGTACGCGTACTGAAAATAACGTCCTCGTCAAGCGCATCAAGACATACGAAGCCGTTTATAAGAAGCTCGGATGAAACAATGATTGCCAGTACCAACGCTGTAAAATTGCTTCCTCTTTCTTTGTGGAATGCGTAAAGAGCAAGAAGGTATACGCCTACAAGTATTATGCTCAGCCAAATACAAGTAACGTTGTCAATATAGCTGTACTGCTCGTTTTGCACGAGAATAATAAGAAGAACGAGCGTTGCGCACACGGAAACTATATGATTGAACTTTATGCTTTTGATATAGTGGAAAGCCTGATGGGCAAATGTTACAAGCAAAAAGCAAAGCATAAAGCTGTAGCGGTAGTTAAGCCAGTTGGGATTTTGCATACCGTGCCAGAAAATATCGACTGTTGATGCTGAGAAAGAGAAGACTAAAGCTGAAATAATAAGAGCTGAACCAATCTTTTCGCGTACAGTTGATTTCTTTGAGAAAAAGTAAACGGGAAGCAAAATAAGGGAAAGAACACCGCAATAAACAAATGGCAGACCGTTTGGACGTACAGTATCATAGGAGTTTGGAAGAAACTTTGCAAAAAGCTCAAACAGATTGAATTTTGAAGTCAGATCGTATTTGGGATCAGAGAAGTCATTTTTTCCAAAGGTAAGTGAATATCTGACAGTAAGAATAATAACTGCAGATATGGCAAGAGCAATAAGAGAGAAGAAAAGAACTCGCAAAATCGATTTGATCAAATGAGCCTTTTCGCCGGTTTTGTTGTATTCATCGGAATAGCCGTACACCAGATAGTAGTATACTGAATAAAGGACAAGGAATATACAAACCATATAACCGATATAGAAGTTAGAGAAAACGGTAACGGCAAGTATGATCGTGTAAAGTTTATATTTTCTTTTATTTATTAAGCTTTCAAGACCAAGAATAAGAAGCGGTAAAAAGAGAAGAGCGTCTATCCACATAGTGTTATGACCGTTTACGAGAGCATAAGAGGTCAAGGCGTACATCGTGGAGAATATTATTGTAGAAATAACAGATTTTGCTCTGCCCGAATAATGAAGAAATATAGCAAAGTTAAAGCCTGAAAGTCCCGCTTTTAATACAAATATGGTAAGCAGCGCTTCCGTTATTGCATTTTCGGGGAAGAGTGCGATGAGCAGGTTAAACGGACTTGCAACGTAGTATGCAAACATACCCATAAATTCACCGCCCACAGCTCTTTGCCATGAGTAGAGAAGACTGCCCTGACCTAAAAGTATATCTCTCAATTCTTCAAAAAAATAAACGTACTGCGCGTTTAAATCAAGAACAAGAACAGAATTTTCGCTGATTGGGTAAACCTCTCTTAACAGATAAACTCCTAAGAACAGTAATGCGGGAACAAAAAAAGCAAGAAGCAGATAGGGTCTGAATTTAACTTTTTTGTTCTTTATATCATCATCAATGCAAATGGTACAATTATCTGTCATCAGCATTACCTCCCAAAATCAACGGTTCAACCTTTTTAATATTTTTCTCAAGTTTCAGACGGGGGATTATCATATCGTGGCCGCATCCCTTGCATCTGACCTTTATATCACTGCCCGTGCGCAAAACCTCAAAAGCAAAAGAACCGCAGGGGTGTTTCTTTTTCATTACAAGAGTATCGCCTTTATCAAATTTAGGTATTGTCAAGAGATATCAGCCCTTTCTGTATTTTCGGTTGCATATAATAAAATATTATACCATAAAAGAAAAATAATGTAAACAAATTTCTTAAGCACTTTGTAAACTATTGAAAAAATTTCATAATATGATACAATAATACAGTAAACAATTTCAAGTAAAAAAACGGAGATGAAGTCGTATGAAGATAAACAGCGCGGAAATATTGTGTGTCGGCACGGAAATTCTTATCGGAGATATTATAAACACAAATGCGGCATATATTTCACAAAGATTAGCGGCGTTAGGTATAAATCAGTATCATCAGGGCGTTGTTGGAGATAATCCTCAGAGAGTGAAGAAGTTTATAGCAGAAGCATTGGAAAGAGCAGACCTTGTAATTACAACGGGAGGCCTTGGTCCTACTTATGACGACTTAACAAAGGAAACGATAGCAGAGCTTATGGGAAAAAAGATGGTTCTGCACGACGAGTCGCTCAGAAGACTGAAGGAGTATTTTGAGAGCAGAAACAGAGTAATGACTGAAAATAATATAAAACAGGCTTATATGCCCGAAGGCTGTATTATTCTTGAAAATAACTGCGGTACAGCACCGGGAGCAATTATAGAGAACGAAGAAATGGGCAAGGCGGTTGTAATTTTGCCCGGTCCCCCAAGAGAAATGAAGCCTATGTTTGAAGAGGGTGTTGTGCCTTATCTTGAAAAAAATTCAGACTATTTCTTTGTAAGTAAAAACATAAATATATTTGGTATTGGTGAATCAGCTCTTGAAACAGAAATAATAGATATTATGAAAAATTCTCTCAATCCGACAGTTGCCCCCTACGCATCTGACGGAGAGGTAAGACTCAGAGTTACTGCTAAGACAGAGAGAAAAGAAGAGGGCGAAAAACTTTGCCTTGATATGGTCGAAAAATTAAAAAATACGACCATAGGCAAATATATTTACGGGGTTGATACAAGTCTTGAAGAAGCGCTTGTAAATACTTTGAAAGAAAAGAATTTGAAGATTGCCGTTGCTGAGTCGTGTACAGGCGGAATGGTTACGGGAAAGATAACAGCTGTAAGCGGTTCGTCAGCCGTTCTTGACGGAAGCGTGGTTTCTTATGCAAATGAAATAAAGTCAAAACTGTTAGGTGTAAGTACCGATATACTAAACACTAAAGGCGCCGTATCAGAGGAATGTGCGCTTGAAATGGCGGAAGGTGTAAGAAAGCTTATGTCTGCAGATATCGGTATAAGCGTAACGGGAATAGCGGGTCCGACAGGGGGGACAGAAGAAAAACCTGTGGGAACTGTATATATTGCCGTAAGCACAAGCAAGAAGAAAGAATGTGAAAAACTTACCTTGCGAAACAACGGCAGAGAATATATAAGAAATGTTTCTGTACGGAACGTACTTCACCTTGCTTTAAAATCTATATAAAGATCAAACACCATCGAGCTTCTCTCGATGGTGTTTTTTTGAAAATATTTTAGGGACAGGTATCCTCAAATGTTCGTGTAAAAAAATTGTATAAAATAACTAAAAAATATGCGTTGAGATGTTGTAGAAGTGGGTTAAAATTATGCAAAAATGAGATTTTGAAAAAGTCATACAAACACTATTTACAATCACGTGACCGTGTGATATAATGATAATGTCAAAAGAGAAAGGGGGGATTCAATGATTAAGGTTTTACCCGGAACTACGATAGAAATATCAGAACTAACTAAAGGCGTATCAAGAAGATTGTTCGACGGCATTTTTGCTGCAGGGGGAATAACCTTGTCACAGGTGTCAGTTATGACGGGACTTGAGCCTTATATGATACAGAACTGGGTGAAGAGAGGATTTGTTTCATCACCAATTAAAAGGCAGTATTCAAAAGATCAGTTTTCCAGAATAGTAACGTTGAATATGTTAAGAGAATCTCTTCAACTTGATAAGATATGTGATATGCTTTCGTACGTCAACGGCGTGTTGAATGACGAGAGTGACAATATTATAAACGATAGTGAGTTATATCATAAATACGTAGATCTTGTTGCTGAAAGCCAAGGAGGAATCATTACAGATAAAGATACGATAGCTAAGGCTGTTGAATCAGCGGTTATCGAATATGAAGAACCTTTTCCGGGGGCAAAACATAGAGTTATTAAGGTACTTCAAATAATGGCTTATGCGCATTTCGCGTCGATTTCACGCAGGTCGGCCGAAGAAATACTTGCAAAATTAAAATAATTTACATAACTATGGAGGAATAAATTTTATGACTAATTGGTGGGATTCGTTGAGTTTAGTATCGCAGATTTTTGCTTTGATAGCTATTCCGACTACAGGTGTCCTGCTTATTCAGACGATACTTATGCTTATAGGAATAGGTATGGATTCTGACGTTGACTTCGACGGGGATATTGATGCGGGAGACGGCATTTTTGGAGATGGAGAGATAGACGCAGATATTGATCCTACGGGGCTTGATTCACTGAGAGTATTTACAGTAAGAGGTATTATAGCATTTTTTGTAGTGTTCGGCTGGATGGGCTTTATGCTTGACCGAGCTGAAATATCTCTTTGGATGAATATACCCATATCAGCAATAGCTGGATTTATAATGATGTATGTTCTTGCTTTGCTTATGAGGGGAATTATGAAACTCCGTAACGACGGAAATCTCGATAACAGGAATGCACTTGGTACGTCCGGCAGAGTATATTTGACAGTTCCGCCTTCAAGAAGTGGAGAGGGAAAGGTTAACGTGTTGCTGCAGGGCTCATACGTTGAGCTTGAAGCAGTAACGGACGAAATTGAAGCAATACCGACAGGCACAGAAGTAGTTGTTACCGGTATAAGCGGTCAGACAACGCTTGTCGTAAAGAAAAAATAGTGAACCAATAAAAGTTCAAATAAAAAATAAAATATATTAGGAGGAAATTCTAATGGGAGAAGGAGCAATTATTCTCGTATTTGCTATCATACTGATAGTGTTGTCATTCGTTGTTTGGGCATGTTCAAGGTATAAGAAATGTCCGTCCGATAAGATTATGGTCGTCTACGGTTCTATCGGTAAAAACAGAGACGGAACAAACAGAAGCGCAAAATGTATTCACGGCGGCGCTGAATTTGTAGTTCCCGTGTTTCAGTCGTATGCATTTTTGGATTTGACACCTATATCCATTCAGGTGGATCTCAAGAATGCGCTTTCCAAGCAGAACATCCGAATAGACGTTCCTTCAAGATTCACAGTAGGAATTTCAACAGAGCCCGGAGTAATGCAGAATGCGGCTGAGCGTTTGTTGGGACTTCAGCTTTCAGAGATTCAGGAATTAGCAAAGGACATTATTTTCGGTCAGTTGCGTTTGATCATCGCGACGATGGATATCGAAGAAATCAACACAGACAGAGATAAGTTTTTGGCGGCTGTAAGCAGCAACGTTGAAACAGAACTTAAAAAGATAGGTCTCCGTCTTATCAACGTAAACGTAACCGACATCAGTGATGAATCGGGATACATATCTGCGCTTGGTAAAGAAGCGGCAGCAAAGGCTATTAACGATGCAAAGAAGAGCGTTGCTGAAAGAGAAAGAGACGGTTCAATCGGTGAAGCTAATGCGCACATGGATCAGCGTATTCAGGTTGCAAACGCATCTTCAATAGCTATTGAAGGTGAAAACGAAGCTAAGATGAAGATTGCGATGTCAGATGCTGCATTGAAGGAAAAACAGGCAGAGGCTTTGAGAATTGCTACTGCTGCAGAAAAGATTCAGAGTGCAAGAGCATTGGAAGAATCCTATTCGGCAGAGCAGGCGGCAGAAGAAGCTCGTCGTTTGCTTGAAAAAGCAACGTTGGAAGCAGACGTAATCGTTAAGACAGAAGCAAGAAAACGTCAGCTCGAGCTTGAGGCAGAGGCTGAAGCAGAACAGATTCGTCGTAAGGCGCAGGGTGAAGCTGACGCTATTTATGCAAAGATGGAAGCTCAGGCGCGCGGTGCAGAAGAGATACTCAAGAAACAGGCTGCAGGTTTTGCGGAAATCGTAAAATCTGCAAACGGAGATGCTGAAGCGGCGCTCAAGCTGCTTATAGCAGATAAGCTTGAAGACCTTATGCGCGTACAGGTTGACGCTATCAAGAATATTAAGATTGATAAGGTTACCGTATGGGATAGCGGTGCTAATGCTGACGGAAAGAATGCGACAGCAGGCTTTTTGTCAGGCATGATGAAGTCTGTTCCGCCTCTTGATGAAGTATTTGCATTGGCAGGTATGCAGCTTCCCGATATGCTTGGCAAGAAAATAGAAGAACCCGTACAGGTTGCAGAGACAGTTGAGGAAATACCGGTAATCGCCGAAGAGACTGAAATCGAAGAAGTAACAGAAGAATAAGACTTAACTATTGGGAAAAAATGAGGATAAACTAAATAAGTTTATCCTCATTTTTTCAAATATAGAAAAATATTAGTCATGAAGGAGAAGACTATGGGAAAAAAATTTTAGATTTTGGCTTAACAATGCTATAAAGGGTGTTGTTGCCACTCTGGTGTGTAATATTTTAGGTTATTTGTTCTATATGTTCTTTTTGAATTTAAGGAATACCGAAGCTCCCGAGAGTGCATCAATAGGAACTGCGATATTCAGTATAATTATTTTTGCGCTTTCGATAGCATTTACATATCGATTTGCTATGTGGGAGTCAAACGACTCAAACAAATTGGATGAAGAAAAAATGCTTTCAAATGCATACAAGGATTCAAATTATACTTTGAATTATAATGTGTATTTTAAAGAACAGTTAAAGACACGTCTTTGGAGTTACTACCTTGTGGCTGCAGTAACACAGATTCCGCTGATAGTTAATTACTATTTAGCGATAGCTGCAGATTACGGAAATATTTACGGCTGTCCAATAGGAGTTTACAAATTTAGTATGACAAGTATATTTGCATACGAACTGTTTGGTAAACTGTGGTTTATAGGTCCCATTGTTTATGTTATATTGTTTAGTGCCATTGTAACCTTCCTCATATACAGAGGGCAGAAAAAGTGGATGGTCAAACCGAGTTATATTAAATAAAAAAATCCATACGGTTCTTATATAAGCACCGTATGGACTTTTAATATTAACAGAATTAATAATGATATTTGTTTCGCTTTATTATAATGAACAATGCTGAAAAAACAACTGCCATAAATTCCGCTACGACGATCGAGAACCATATTCCATCAATGCCAATAATTAAAGGCAACAGCATGACGGCGGCAATTTGAAAAACGAGAGTTCTTAAAAATGATATGATTGCTGATGTTACTCCGTCGTTCAGCGCGGTAAAGAAACCCGATCCGAATATTGCATATCCCATCAATATAAAAGAGAGTGCAAAAATACGGAAACCGGAGACAGTTAACTCCATTAAGCTTTTATCATATCCAACAAAAATATGCGAAAGAGGTACGGCAAGTAACTGAGCAGCAATAACCATACTGAAACCGAACGTCCCTATCATAACCAAGCTTTTTCTAAGAAGTCCTCTCAGTTCGGTGTAGTTTTTAGCGCCGTCATGATAACCGAATATAGGAGCTGTTCCTATTGAATATCCTATAAATGCCGCCGCAAAAATCATACTGACGTACATCATAACACCGTATGCAGCAATACCGTCTTCCCCCGCGTATTTAAGAAGTTGAATGTTATAGAGTATTCCGACAACGCTCATTGAAACGTTGCTCATAAATTCCGACGAGCCGTTTATAGATGCTTTTATAATTGCACTAAAGTCAAAATTAGTTTTGCCGAGGCGGAGTATACTGTTGTTTTTTCGACCGAAATATATGAGAGGAATCCCCCCGCCGACGATCTGGCTCATTGCAGTAGCAACAGCCGCGCCTGCCAGCTTGTATTTTTGCGGTAAAAAAATAACAAGCAAGGCATCTAACAGCATATTTGTTACACCCGAGGATACGGTTACCGCAAGTCCATGCTGCGGTTTTTCGGCTGTTACAAAAAACGTCTGGAACATGAGCTGAAGTATGTTGAATGGCAAAGCGATAAGTAAGATTCGCGCATAAAGTATCGCATTATCCAGCATCTGTCCCTTTGCGCCAAAGAGAATTGCAATAGGACGGATAAATATAAATGCCAATACAGCAAGAATGATTCCAAGCGCAAAAGATATGTACACGAACAAAGAAAAGTATTTATTTGCTTTTTCCTTGTTTCCTTCACCAAATGTTTTTGCAACGATTGCAGAACCGCCTGTACCAAACATAAATCCAACAGTAGATAAAATCATTAGCAGCGGAAATATAAGATTAATTGCGGCAAACGGTGTTTTTCCGGCGAAGTTAGAGACAAAAAATCCGTCTACAACGCTGTAAATAGACATAAAGATCATCATTCCGATAGAGGGAAGAGTAAATCTTATTAATCGTCCGTATGTAAAATGGTCAGATAATTGTATTTGCTGTTTCATTTTTGTCTCCCGAAAAAGCACTGTGCAAAGGCGGCAACAGCGGAAACCAAGTCTTTAATTTCCCAATCAGTTGTATTTACAGTAAGGTGATATGATTCTTTTTTTCCCCAGGGAGAATCGGATATGATTTCTCTTGTTTGGGACCGCACTTTATCTATTTGCTTCATTTTGCGCATAAGCTGTTTTTCGGTCAGTTTTTCGTCTGTCTGAGCCCTTTCCATACAGCGTTTGAGCTTTGCTGTATCTTTTGCGCAAACGAATATATTAAGCGGATTATAATCTTTCAAAATGATATCTGCATTTCGTCCGACGATAACGCAGTCATTACCAAGCTCTGCAATTTCTTCAATGACTTTTTTCTGTTCGAGTAACAGATTGATTTTAGTCGATTGAATGTATGTGGGTGAACTGAGCGTGCCGCGAAAGGTAAGCGTCTGATTTTGCCATCCGTGATTGCTGAGTGTGTTTTCTACAAAGCTTGGATTCATTCCGCTTTTTTCAGCTACTGCGGAAATAATTTCATTGTCGTAGTAGTCATATCCTAAAAGATCTGCAAGGCGTTTGCCAAGCTCTCTTCCACCGCTGCCAAATTCGCGGCTAATTGTAATAATATTCATATAATGTGTCCTTTATTGTTGCATTTTTTGATATTGTAACATATATTATGAGAAAAATCAATTTACACATAAATAATAATGTGGTACAATTAATAATACGTAGAGATTATGATTTACATAAAAATGGTGGTATGTCATATTTTGTCGAAGTTGAGGTTATATAATGAAGAGTAGATTTATATTTACAATACTTTTGTATTCTGCAATAATAAGTTTTATTGCAAATAGCTATATTTTTATTAAACAATTACCGGAAAGTCTTTTTGTTATAGTACCGATTTTTATTTTGACAAACGTATTTGCAGGTATGTTTTTTGCAAGTACAAAAAGCAAAAAAATGAAAGTGTGTCAGCATGGTACTGTGTTGTTATGCTCTTTTTACATATCGATAATTATAAGTTCTATATATCAAATAATACTTGCAATTAAAACCGTACCAAACGATCATATGACGTTTATCTGGAGCTTGGTTTTGTGTGTTGCAGTTAACTTTATTGTGTTTTGGAACGGCATAATATGTGTTTATCTTACGTCTGCGCAGTTGGGTGTAAAGATGCGTACAATAGGGATAATTTGCGGTATGATACCGATTGCTAACCTTGTTGCTTTGTTTTTTATTATAAAGACGACAATGGGTGAATGTCTGCTTGAAACCCAAAAAGAAATAATTAACAGGAAAAGAGAATCGGAAAAGGTATGTGAAACAAAATATCCTATTCTTATGGTACACGGGGTGTTTTTCAGAGACACAAAGTTTTTTAACTATTGGGGCAGAATTCCCTATGAATTAGAAAGAAACGGTGCAAAAATATATTACGGTAATCATTCTTCTGCCGCATCAATAGCTGATAGCGCAGCAGAATTAAAAGAGCGTATTGAAGAAATATTGGCAGAGAGTGGAGCAGAAAAGGTTAATATTATTGCTCATTCAAAAGGGGGACTTGATTGTCGTTACGCTATTTCAAAGCTTGGTGCGGAGGACTATATAGCGTCGCTTACAACGATTAATACACCGCACAGAGGATGCCTGTTTGCAGATTACCTGCTCACAAAAATATCGCCCGACATAAAAAATAAAGTTGCAGAAACTTATAATTCCACGCTTAGAAAATTTGGCGAAATGAATTCAGATTTTCTTGCTGCAGTAAACGATTTAACCGATTCTCATTGCAAGAAACTAAATAATGAAATGCCTACTCCAAAGGGAATCTACTGTCAAAGTGTAGGTTCAGTACTGAGAAAAGCCAATAGCGGAAAATTTCCGTTGAATTTTTCGTACTATTTAGTAAAATTTTTCAGTGGTGAAAACGACGGTCTTGTTAGTGAGAAATCTTTTAAATGGGGCGAGAAATATATTCTTTTGAGACCATTAAAAAAACGGGGAATTTCGCACGGGGATATGATTGACCTTAATAGAGAAAATATTGACGGATTTGACGTTAGAGATTTTTATGTAAACTTAGTGAGAGACTTGAAGAATAAAGGACTATAGATATAATTATGATAACAGTAAAAAAAGAAGAGTATTTATTTCAAGTTGACCTTGATAAAACTATAGATTACTACAAAAAGCACTCGCTATGCGAATGTGTTTATTGCGAAAATTATTATGTTCAAATAAGAGGTAAGTTCCCAAAATTAGAGGCTTTTTTGTCGGATTTTGGAGTTGATATATCCAGACCCGATGAGATTTCCAGTTTTGAATCTGATAATGAAATTGACTATATTAATGTTGACTATACAGTATGCGGCAAAGTAGTAAATATGGGAACGTACAAAATTGATATAGATGACAACTTATTTTTAAGTATTGTTATCACCGATGGTTTTGCTACTCCTAATGATCAAACATCTGATTATTTTACAATTTCCGTATGCAATATAAAATTACCGTGGGTGTTAGATAAACCTTTTCCCAAACCGATAATGGAAAAAATAAACGGTAAAATAAAAGGATTTTTTAAAATGCTATTTAGAATTTGAACGCCAGTCTATTGTGTTGGATTATGTAGGGCAAAGGCTTGCTACTGCCACTTGAATAAATATATAGAAATATAGCTATTTACATTAAATGTGTGATATGGTATAATTATTTATCATTAGTGAAATGAGGCATTACAATTGTTTGATAATATTTCTCAAGGCTTATTTTTGACGGGCGGTACAGGTTATTTTATTGTTGTTCCGATTTTAAGATTTATGGCAACGATTTTTATGGCCATTTCTACATACAAAATTTTGAAGATTCGAAACGATAAATACAAAACTTACTGGCTTTTCTTTATCTTTATTTCCCCAATCCTTACAAGAATTATTTATGAAATTTACAGAAGATGGATTGCAAGAAAACTAGATCATACTATCTTAAATATAAAAGCACCAAAATCAAGCAATATCTTACTGATCATATCTATTATTATATTTATTATTATAGTGATTTTATCGATTATTTCAACAATAAGTATGGGATTAGGGTTTATAAAAAGTTATATGGACAACGAACCCATAGCTGCAGCATACGATGTATATGGGAATGAGTATTTTAGTTATATGGAAGTTCCACTCTATGATAAAGAAGGAAACATTTACACATACGAACCTGCATGGTTAGTTATGGGAAACTACGTTGATCAAAATGGAAATATATATGATGGGGATTATTGTTATTTAGATGAAGATGGTTTTTTGTATTATGATAAAGATAAAAAACTAAAACCTCACAAAGTGCATGATGGATATTACACAGATGGAAATAATATATTTTACTGTTTATGGCATTATGTATATTGGGATGACAAGGGTGTAGTATATGAAAAAAGTGGAAGGTTTTCAATTGAGTTGTTTGATTTTGAAAAATAATAAAAAAGTCGTCGATTATTGTCGGCGACTTTTTTTATAGATTACACTTATTTGTTTCTTATAACATTTTTATTATCCAATAAACAACACCGTATATAACCGATGCTACTGTTCCATATAGTATGACAGGTCCCGCTATTGTAAAAATTTTTGTTCCAACACCAAGTACCCAGCCTTCTGCTTGTGGTCAAGTAGGACCCATTAATTTTTGCAAAATTACTGATTTTGTGATATAATTGATAAAATAATTAAAAATCACTTGACTGTAAACCTTGTTTATAGTGTATAAGTAAAGCGGAGGTGATGATTTTGAAAATAAAAGAGTTAGAAAATCTATTGTCTATTTCACGTTCTAATGTTCGTTTCTATGAAAAACAGGGTTTGTTTTCACCTGAACGTAAAGATAATAATTACAGAGAATATACCGAACAAGATATCAAAGTTCTTAAGAAAATCATTATTTTAAGAAAAATGGGATTTACTGTTGAGGAAATCAAACTTATCCAAAATAACGAATTATCGTTTACTGAAGCAATGACAAATGCACAACAACGAATCGAAGATGAAATTGAGCAATTAAACGGCTCTTTAAAACTTATTAAACAAGTGGCACAAGAAAACTTATCTTTTGATGAAATTGACATTGATGAGCATTGGAACACAATAAGTGAATCTGAAAAATCGGGTGAAAAGTTTGTTGATATTTGCAAAGATTTTTTGGAATTAGAACTCAACTCGTTTGATGCTATGTGGAAATATGTGTTTTTTCACGATTTCAAAAAGTCAAGGGCTAAACACGGCACAGTGATTGCTTGTGGCATATTGTTGTTGCTCTGTATTTTGCGCGGAATTGGCAAAGTTCTTATTTGGAAAGAATCTTTTTGGTCGGGATTTTTGTATCCATTTGTTATTGCGTTAGCCGCATCAGTCATTATCTTACCACTCTTTTTATTAAGCAAAAAGTTTCCCAAGGTTGCATCCGTTATCGCAACTATTCTTTTAGGATTAATTGTTTTGTTTTTTGCCGGTATAATTATCTTAATAATCTATTCGATAATTACATAACAAAAAAGCTTGCCAAGCGGCAAGCTTTTTTGTTAAAACAATGTTGTTATCCAATAGATTATTCCATACACCACACTCGCAACAGTACCATAAACGATGACGGGGCCTGCGATGGTGAACATCTTCGCTCCCACTCCCAAGACAAACCCCTCTGCTGCTGTCAATATAGGACACACCTTTTTGCAAAAATATTTACATTAAAACGGTGATGTGTTATAATGTAACAAAGTGAGGTGTTGTATGTGGAAGATGTACTGGAACTTATTCTTTCGATACTGTTTATGCCATTTAAATCTAAATATGAAAAATTACTGAGTAGAATCAATAATACCCCCAGTAAAGTCTTGAAAATCTCTTTGAAGTTCTTACTTATATTGATTCCATTAGCTTTAATTTTTGGTCTGTGTTGTTTACTTAGTTACATATTTAGAGGCTATTGGATATAGAAAAACAAAAGTGAATTTGAGAAGGTTCGCCGTTGTGCGAGCCTTTTTGCTAAAATAAAGTTGTAATCCAATATATTACGCCATAAACAACTGATGCCACCGTACCATACACAATAACAGGTCCTGCAATGGTGAACATCTTGGCTCCAACCCCTAATATAAACCCCTCTGCTGCTGTCAATATAGGACACACCATTTTACAAAAATATTTACATTAAATCGGCAGTGTGGTATAATAAAATAAGGTGAGGTGGGATTTATGAAAAAGATTCTCTGTATATTTTGTGTTTTGACGATGCTTTTTTGTTTTTGCTCTTGCAAAGATGACAACGCTCATCAAGCAAATGAATATGAAACAATGAAGACCTCTATCACAAAAGATTCCGTCAAAGAGTTTATGTCCTTGATGGAAAAATTTGAGCCCAGCGGACTAATAAGCGGTTATGAAATTAATGAAAAAAACTGCTATAATGTTACACCGTCTGAGGTTGCCGCGGAAACTGATATGAAAATTTTTAAGTTTTCGGATTCTTGCGCTTCTTTTGTAATGTTAGACAACGAAATTTATCCTCTTTGCGAATGGTTTGGTGGATATGGTTTTGTAAATGCCGTTCCCTGTGATTTTGACAACGATGGCAACAAGGATTTACTGGTGGCGTCTTCTTGGGGTTCAGGAATGCATCGTTCTATAATTTCTGTGTTCAATTCCGTTTCTAAGGAATCTACGATTCTCTATGACACCTCAACCACCGACACGCCAAACGCAGATTTGATTGTTGCGCAGTCAACTGCCAATATTTTTACTGGTGATCCTGAAATTGACGAAAAACTATACTACTCTGTATTGTCCGTAAAAATCAATATTGAAGATAATAACTTGTCAAATCTTTCTTACACTGTTATTGGCGTTAAAGGACATATTGAGTGCGAAGATAATACACCCCAATTTATACCCTATCAAGAATAGCTAAAAAGGCTTGACCAAATCGGTCAAGCCTTTTGTATTAAAATAATGTGGTTATCCAATAAATAACCCCATACACCACACTCGCAACTGTGCCGTAAACGATGACGGGGCCTGCGATGGTGAACATCTTCGCGCCGACGCCTAAGATAAATCCTTCTGCTTTCGTATCAAGAGCAGGGGAAACGACTGCGTTTGCAAAACCCGTTATGGGAACGAGCGTACCTGCTCCCGCGTGTTTAGCAAGTCTGTCAAAAATGCCAATACCTGTAAATATAGCTGTTATAAAAATTAAAGTAGACGGAACCAAAATCTTGACAGTTTCCTCGCTTATAGAAAAACTGAGGTATAAATTGAACAGAGCTTCTGCGAACGTACAGATAAGTCCCCCGACAATAAAAGCTTTGGTACAGTCAATAAAAAGCGGAGATTTTTTTGCCGTTCTGTCAGCGTATTTTTGATATGCGGTTTTTTTACCCAATATAATCACACCTTTCGTAAAAATTATGTTTTGTAAAAACAGTATGTGCATAATTTTACAAAAATATTTGTTTCATGCGATATATATAGGGTAAAAAATATTTATTATTTGCTCGCTTTAAACTCAACGAGATTACAGAATATTTTAGCGGCCTGTGCATTTGTAATGTTTGAGTTAGGAGAGTAACTTCCGTCGCTGAGAGCATTCATAATATTGAGTGCGGCAAGTATGGAAACGTCTTCGTGTGCCCAGGATGGAATGTCCGAACTGTCACTGAAATTTAGCTCGATTTTTTCACTTTTGGCGTTAATAATATTGTTGATCATAACTGCCGCCTCGGCTCTTGTGATAGGAGAATTGGGATAGAAAAATACACCTTTATCGGTCTTGGTTCCGGTTATAAAGCCTTCACTTACAGCATAATTAACGTATCCTTTAAGAGAAGAGGGAATATCACTGTCGTCATCAAATCCAGTAATCCCATTGTTTATTTTGTGGTCAAGTCCGGCAGCTTTAAGAGCCATACATAGAAATTCAGCTTTTGTGGGAGTGTTGTTTGGCATAAAACAATACTTTCCATCTACAACCTTTCCTGTCATAATGTCATATGATGCGGCTTTGACAGCAAAATTGTGATCCTCGTGCCTGAGCATATCAGAGAAGAAAATATCTTTTGAATTTTTTTCGACTGCAATTTCCACCCACGCCTTTTCAGAACGGTTTCCGTATGTATCGTATACCACGTATTCAAACTTATCTTTTCCCACGTAATCTATTGCGGGAGTATATGTAAAGCTTCCCGTGTTTATATTTGTAAAATTTACTATGCCATGAGTCGGTTCTGTTGTTATTTCAAAAAAAATTTCGTCATTTTCTGCATCCTCTGCGTGCAGGGTAGAATATACCATAATGTTTTTTAAGGTGGTCAATTTTTCTTTACTGCTGACGTCTTCGCTGACGGTAGGGGCAGTATTGATTTCAGAAAGAAGATAAAGACTGCATTTTATAGACGTCTCACAGCTAGTTCCGTTGCCAAAAAAACGAAAAGTTGCTTCTTTTACTTCGTTTGACGCGGGTTTAAAATGAAGCTTGTTTACGTCTGATTTGAATATTTTTTGATTGGAGATTACAGGTACGTTTCCTAAGTAAAGCTTGCCTTCAAATTCTGAAGGGAGTGAGGTTATCGTAAGAGATTTAAGGTTATCGACCTGCATAAAGTCCTCAAAGTCATCGGGAGAAAAGTATAGGGAAGTTTCCGTCAGTCCGCTTTTTCGCATTTGGAGATTACATGCTATTATTGAAAGCGCGGGAGAGAGTGGAGTTTTTTCGTAATCTTCTGCCGATATCTGCATACATAGAGTGGATAAAAACAGTGTCGGCAGGAGTAATAAAAATATAAGTTTTTTGAGTTGCTTCATAAAATGGACCTCCGAAAATTATGTATTTAAATTATTGAAAAAACAAAGCTTATGTAGTATAATAATTATGCAGTCAAGTCTGACGTTATGAAATATATTTACGTTTAATATTTGGAGAAAAACAGATGGAGAATATAGAAAATATAGAAAATATCGAAAAATGTGAAAAGAAGAGCTTAGCGGATGTTATAAAAAAATACTGTCCGAAATACTCTTTTGTGTTTTTTTGTATATGCATTGTTGCCGTAATTATTCATATAACCTGCATTATAAGTGAAAAATTCGCAGATTTTTATAATCAGAATATAGGCGCTTTTGTAAGAGGAGTGCTTGCATATCTTACAAAATATCTTCCGTTCTCTTTGGCGGAAACGATTATAATAGGAATACCTTTTATTTTGGCTGCACTTATATATATAAGTGTAAAACAGTACAAGAAGTCGGACCTTGCATCTATAAGATGTATAGTAAGTCTTTTCTCGGTGTTGACACTTATGTATTCGATATTTGTACTAGGTTATGGTATGGGATATCACGGAAAGTCACTTGCAAGCAAACTGAAGCTTGAAGAAAAGGCTGTGTCCGCTGAGGAGTTAAAGTATACTGCAGAAACTATTCTTTCAGAAATGACTCCATTACTTGAGCAAATAGCTTATTCAGAAAACGGAGCGTCTTATATGCCTTATTCACTTGACGAAATGAACAAAAAGCTGAACAAGACGTATAAGAAAGCGACAGAAAAATATGATTTTATACAAGATCTTCACTCGAATATAAAATATATAGTATTAAGCGAGCCTATGACTTATACTCATATATCGGGTGTATATTCTTATTACACGGGCGAAGCTAATCTGAACATAAACTTTCCCGATTATACGTTGCCGTATACTGCGGCACACGAGCTTGCACATCAGAGAGGAATAGCTCCCGAAAACGAGGCTAATTTTGTAGCATTTTTAGTGTGTATGGAAAGTGATGATGCTTTTATAAAATACAGTGCTTATTTAAGTATGTTTGAATACGTTACAAACGCGTTGTATTACGCTGATTCGGAGATGTATTACGACGTAATATCGTCAATTGACTCAAGAATAAGATATGAGATGATAGCGTATAACGAGTTTTTTGAAAAATACAGACAATCCGTGGCGTCTGAGGTGAGTGACGTTGTAAACGATACGTATTTAAAGACCCAGGGGCAGTCTGCGGGGTCAGCAAGCTATGGAATGGTTGTTGATCTTGCAGTTGCATACTATAATCAAAAATGACCGTTTGTAACGCCTGAGCATTTTATTGCATAAAATGGCAATAGTTTGATACTTTAAAATAGAAATGTAAGGCAGAGATTTTTTGTAAACAAAATGTAAACAATATAAATGGCTTATCCATTTTTGTGTGTCAGTATGGTATAATTATACGGTTAGTAAAATTATCAAATATGGCAAGTTTATGAATTATCTTGTTTGCTCATAATAAATGACGGTACATAAGTGTTGCTCGTAAATTTATGCAACAGAACGGAGATAAAATGGAGAAATTAGTTATAAACGGTGGGAAACCTCTGTTCGGGGATATAGAAGTAAGCGGAATGAAAAATGCAGCGCTCCCCGTAATACTTGCAAGTATTCTTATAGATGATAAATGTATAATTGAAAACGTACCTAACGTAAGCGACGTAGCTCTTGCTTTTGAAATCATTCAGAGTATGGGCGGAAGCGTTAGAAAAATAAATAAAACGACTGTAGAAATTGATACAAGAAACGTTACGCAGGGAATAGCTCCTTACGAACTCGTAAGAAAGATGAGAGGTTCGTATTATATTGTTGGAGCTGAGCTTGGCAGATTCGGCAGAGGAAAGGTAGGACTTCCCGGCGGATGCGACCTTGGTGTAAGACCTATAGACCAGCATATAAAGGGATTTGAAGCACTTGGCGCTGAAGTGAGCATCGAGGGTGGATATATTGAAGCTATTGCAAACGACGGCTTAAAGGGAAGCAATATATATTTTGATGCAGTTACAGTTGGCGGAACTATCAACGTTATGATTGCTGCGGCAAGAGCAAAGGGTGTAACTGTTATAGAAAATGCGGCTCGTGAGCCCCATATAGTTGACCTTGCAAACTTCCTTAATACCTGTGGTGCTAAGATATCAGGCGCAGGTACTGATACAATAAAGATAACAGGTGTTGAAAAACTCAGAGGCTGTACTTACGCTATTATTCCCGATATGATAGAAGCGGGAACGTTTATGATAGCGGCGGCTGTAACGGGCGGGAAATTGAATATAAGAAACGTTATTCCGAAGCACCTTGAATCCATTTCCGCAAAGATGGAAGAAATGGGAATAGCAGTTGAAGAATATGATGATTACGTAACTGTATACCGTAAGAAAGAAAAACTTTCGAGAATAAACCTCAAGACGCTTCCGTACCCCGGTTTTCCGACGGATATGGGACCTCAGATGTGCGTATTGATGTGTCAGGCGCACGGTGTAAGCTTGCTCAATGAGGGTATTTTCTCCAACAGATTCAGATATGTTGATGAGCTTCGCAGAATGGGAGCTTGTATAAAGGTTGATGACAGAACTGCTATAATAGAGGGTGGTCAGCCTTTATCGGCGGCAAATCTTCGCGCAGTTGACCTCAGAGCAGGAGCAGCAGTTGTTCTTGCTGGTCTTATTGCAACAGGCAGAACCGAAATTGAAGATATACATCATATAGAACGCGGTTACGACAATTTGGTGGAAAAGCTTCGCGGTGTCGGCGCTAATATTAAAAAGGTTGTCCTTCCCGATCCCGCAACATATGAAAAAGCATTATAATTGATTAAGTGATGGCAGTTTTTAATTCGCCATCACTTTTTTTAAAAAATTAACAATAACTGAAAGGAAAGAGATATGCAAGATTTTACATATTACGCTCCCACAAAAGTGTTTTTTGGTAAGGACAAGCACAAGGAAGTTGGGCAGATTATAAAAGAATATGGATTTAAGACGATAATGATGCAGTATGGAAAGGGAAGCATTAAAGCTTCGGGGCTGTATGATGAAGTAATGTCGTCACTAAAAGAAAACGGAATAAAGGTAGTAGAAATGGGCGGAGTCAATCCGAATCCGAGAATAACCTTTGTAAGAGAAGCGATAAAAAAGGCAAGAGAAAACGATGTCGAAATGATATTGGCTGTCGGCGGCGGAAGTGTAATAGATTCGTCAAAATATACTGCTGCAGGCGTTTTGAATGATTGCGACGTATGGGATTATCCTACAAGAAAAAGCGTATTAAAAAAAGGTCTTCCTGTAGGTTGTATTCTGACTATTGCCGCTGCGGGAAGTGAAATGAGCTCATCTGCGGTTATAACAAATCTGGAACTAAATATGAAACGTGGATTTAACAGTGATCTTAACAGATGCTTATTTGCGATATGCAATCCTGAACTTACTTATTCTGTAAGCAAATATCAGACGGCGTGCGGCGCTGTGGATATTATGGCGCATACAATGGAGAGATATTTTACAGTTTGTGAGCCGACCGATATTACGGACAGAATATCGGAATCACTTTTAAAATCCGTGGTTGTTTCTGCAAAAAAATTGATGCAAGAACCCGATAATTACGATGCAAGAGCCAATATGATGTGGGCATCAAGTATTTCGCATAACGATTTGACGGGATGCGGAAGACAGAATATGCTGCCTGTTCATCAGCTCGAACATGCATTGAGCGGAGAGTATGAGGAGATAGCTCACGGAGCAGGTCTTGCTGTACTGTTTCCCGCGTGGGCAAGATACGTGTATAAATACGGTGTAGAAAGATTTGCACAGTTTGCCAGACGTGTATGGGACGTTGTTGAAGATGATGACGAAAAAGCGGCTTTGCTTGGAATTGAGTGTATGGAAGCATTTTTCAAAGAAATAGGAATGCCGTTAAGACTCCGAGAATTTAACATTCCCGAAAATTGTATTGACCATCTTTGCGAACTCTGTACTTTTGGCAGAACAAGAGCAATACCCACTTATGTTGATCTTGATTACGACAAACTCAAAGAAATATTTAAAAGCTGTTGGTAATAAAAATCCACGAGAAAAACTTCTCGTGGATTTTTTATATTTTATTTTTGCTTTTTGAATACTATTGCCGTACGCGAGGGTAGGTAGCAGAAGAAACCGAGTCTGTTATCAGCCGTTTTTTCAGCTTTATAACGGTATTCCTTATCTACGCGGTCAAAACCGCCAAAGTTTTTATCATCACTTGAAAGGATAACCGAGTAATAACCTTCTTCCTCGACGGGAACAAAGTAGTTTTCAAAGGATCTTTCGGGGTGGAAATTAAAAGCAAAGACATTCTTTTTCTTTGTATACAGAAGAACCTTGTCGCCTTGGTCGATCCACTGGCTGAGAGCTTTTTTGTTTAACAGGCGTTCGCCTTTTAAAAGCTTGAGCATAGCTTTATCAAAGTTAAGCAGATATTCGTATTTGAGAAGATCATTGTCAGCAAGACTCCATTGGCGACGGCAGTAGTGATAGCTCCAGCCGTTACCTTCTCTGGGGAAATCTATCCATTCGGGGTGTCCGAATTCATTTCCCATAAAGTTCAGATATCCTTCTCCTACAAGCGAAGCTGTAATAAGGCGAATCATTTTGTGTAATGCAATACCTCTGTCGATTATAAGGCTCTGTCTATCCTTGCTCATATTCCAATACATATCGGAATCACAAAGTCTGAAGATAATAGTTTTATCACCGACAAGCGCCTGGTCGTGAGATTCGCAATACCCAATAGCTTTTTCCTTTGGACGTCTGCTCGTTAACTCAAACCAAAGCTTAAACATATCCCAATCTTCGTCTTTGTATTCTTTAATAAACTTTATCCAAAGATCCGGAATACCCATAGACAGTCGGTAGTCAAATCCAATACCGCCATCTGAATAGGGAATACACATGAGCGGCATACCCGACATATCTTCAGCTATGGTTATAGCATTTGGGTTTATTGAATGGATAAGCTCATTCGCGAGTGTTAAGTACGTAATTGCTTCAATGTCGGTATTGAGTGAGAAGTACATACTGTAATCGGTGAATGCACTTCCAAGACCGTGGTCATGATAGAGCATAGATGTAACACCGTCAAAACGGAAGCCGTCAAAATGGAATACTTCCATCCAGTATTTAAGATTGGAAAGAAGGAAATGCAGTACTTCGTTTTTGCCGTAATTAAATAGTTTTGTATCCCAAGCGCTGTGATAGCCTTTTGCGCCCTCGTGGAAATACTGATATTCTGTTCCGTCAAAATAATTAAGACCGTCTCCCGCATTCTTTACAGCGTGCGAATGTACAACGTCGAGTAAGACTGTGATACCCATTTTATGCGCTGTATTTATAAGCTTTTTAAGGTCGGCTGCAGTTCCGTAGCGTGAGCTGGGAGCATAGAAGTTTGAGACCTGATATCCAAATGAGCCGTAATACGGATGTTCCATAATAGCCATAATCTGAATAGTATTATATCCGAGCTTCTTTATGCGGGGGAGTATATTTTGCGTGAATTCGGAATAAGTGCTCACTTTTCCGTCTTCCTGAGCCATACCGATATGGCATTCATAAATCAATGGTGTTTTGGTAGGTGTAAAAGTGTCATCCGACCATTCAAATCCGTCATATATAGCATTATCTATTTCTGCGCAAAAAGCATATGTTACGCTATCTTGAACAACTCTCGTTGCATAAGATGGAATACGGCGGAGCATTTCTCCGTTTTTGTATACAATAGCCTGAATCTTTTGACCTATTTTAAGTGTTTTTTTGCCTTTGATCTTTATTTCAAAAACACCGTTTTCAATACGTGTCATGGGGTAAGCGTTAACGTCCCAATCACAGAAATCTCCCGTAAAGAACATAGCGTCAGCGCCGGGAGCCCATTCGCGATACACCCAGCCTGTCCTTGTAGGGTGAATTCCAAAATAGTTATAGCCATTGGCAAAATCGGAAAGTGTGCTGTCGTTGCCTACAAGTTCTGTTCTTTTTGATAAGTAGGCATCTGTCCTTAACTGCAGGTCAGCCTTAAACGGCAAAAGGTAAGGATCAATCTTAAAAATGTTTAAACCCATAATAACCTCCCAACTACCAAAGAAAAAACTTTGGCTATATCATTCCATAAATTAGGAATGTATTAAATATATAGATAAAATAGAGTAAAATATATAACTCCCTATATATATTATATTACATTTATTTCCATTTATCAAGTAGAATTATGCCGAATATTGTATCAGAAGAAAAATATGTTAAAAAAAGACGGTAAAAACATTTAGTTTTACCGTCTTTGCTTATTATTTATCCTTGAATTTTAAAATAGCTATTATATCTTCCTCATATACAGAAATTTCATAGTCGTTATAGTTTTTGTCTATAAAGGCGGAGTAATCCTTTGAACCCCAACGCAAGTCAAAGACAACGTAGTCGGTTTGTTCATTGGAATATGCATATTCATAAACTTTGTTTCTGTTCCATAATGCAGGAATAAAGAAGGTTGTCGACTTAATACTTTTGTCTTCAGGAATAGTTTTTATTGACTTATTAATGATTTGTATTGTTTCTTTTTCTGCTTTGTATGTTTCAATAGATTCAATTTTTTGTAGATTTACCGAACAGAAGAATATAAGTGATGCGCAAACTCCGGAGAGTAAGAGTTTTTTTGCATATTTTGAATCAAGCTCGCTGACATTGATTATCAAAACGTAGAACAAGAATGCTACCGATGCATAGGTGTACTGAAAACCAATATCGTATTGATATACGTAGTCGGTCATAAGATTTATTAAGAGCATAGGACAGAGAAGAATGAGTCTCGACGGCTTTTTAATAGCAAATGGCAAGAGCGCCATTGGAACAAGCATTAAAATCAAAAATTCTAATTTGTCGTGGCTTAATAACTGATGGAAAAGATAGGTAGGATTTTTTATAATATTGAGAACTACGCTGTATATAGAACCGTTTTCTTCAAATATAAAGTTGTCGTATCGGTAAGTCATTATGCCTTGGCCGTAAATTGACATAAAATTAGTTACGACGGCAAAATACAAAGAGGAGAGAGCGCAGAGTAGAGCACCTTTGATTTTGCTTTTGTTTGAGAATAACAGATACAATCCCAAGAACAGAACGTACACAGGAGCGTCTTCCTTTACCATCATTGTAAGAAAGGCGAATATAATTGTAGGGATTGTTTTTTCTTTTTCAGCAAAATAAAACAGCCAAAGCAGAAGAACGGTCAAAAAACAGTTTTCGTGAAAATAGTAAAAGTTGTTATCAATTACCGTAGGATGAAGAACGTATATTAGAATTATGGCAATAGTTTTATTGTTTGAAAGGTTAAAGTGCTTTGATAGTTTATAAATCGGAAATACTCCCAATGCAACAACGATAGCCTGAACTGCAAGAATTGTAGATGGGTTTGGAAAAAGATAGTAAAAGGGGAGTGCAATATAAAGAATGGGAGAAAAGTGCACGGCAAAATGAGAAAGAAGCATATCTCTTTCGCAGGTTGTGTAAGGAATAAGCGTCTTTTTCATGTAGTGATACATTTGAGAAAAGATGCCAAAGTCAAAATTAGGGGTTCTGTGTCCCAAAAATTTTATAATGGTAAAGAATGCAATAAAAAGAGCCAAGAATGTTCCAAGCAACGTGCACAGAAAGATGGTGGTTTTCTTGTTAAGTGAGGGAAGATTTATGCTATTTCCAAAGTAAAATACAATACCACCCAAAACGAGCGATGTCGTTAGTGCAAACAAAAGGCTTCGGTCAGCGTAGTTTGTAATAGCAAACAAAGATGTTAAAATGGTTATAAGAATGTAGCCGTTATATTTTTGCTCAACAGTAAATAAAATTCCGGCAAAAACAAAGATAACAGACATAAAGTATAACAAAAAAGAAATGCTGTTAAAATATTCAGCCGTGTTAAATTTATAAGGGGAAAAAGCCGTTTCTATAAATGAAACGGCTGATACTGCAATTATTAGTTTGGTTATTATATTTGCGTAATTGAACTTTTCTTTTTGTTTTTTAAAAAAGCTTAACATACGACGGTCCTTTTTTTAGAAATAATTGGTATAAGATTATGATACCATTTTATTTACTCAATGTCAACATAGGGAAAGTTTTGTTCGTTTTTCTTTTTTGAAGGTACTGATGTCGGTACGTTAAGCAATTCAGAGAGATTTTCTGATTTTTCGTGAGTTTTTGGAGGTGTATTCATAAGTCCCGTGCAATCGTTTACTGATGCGGCACGGTTAATAAACATAGCTTCTTCAAGATGTTTATATGTTTTTTTATTGTTTTTTTTGTCCATATATAATCTCCTTGCTTTTTACATATTTTCTGTAAGAACAAGGCTGTTTATACAAAATAAAAAAAGTTCTGACTTTCAATTTTAAGTCAAAACTTTTTTGTTTTTTAAAATTTAAGTTCAAAATCGTAGCTTGTAATCGTTTTAGTGCCCGTTGCCAAAGAAGCGTAAAGTGTAAAATTGTAAGTTCCGTCCGAATAGTTGTAAAGCTTAGGCGAATAATTTAAATCCTCAAGCCAGACCGTTTTTGAGGAAGGAAACCATTTTTCCGAATAAATAATTTCTCCGCTTTTGTTCTTTATTTCAACACCGACTTCCATTATATAATTGTTAGACGAAAGCTCACCCTGAAGCCTTTTGGCTTTGGCTGTATCTTCGGGTTTTAACAAATCGACTGAGGATATATAAGGATCACCATTGTCTTTGGTGTAGTCAACAGGGGTTAACGGAACGAAGAACGATTCGTATAGTTTAGAAAAAGTGTACGTGTGGTCAACGTACCAAGTTGTTCTTCTTGTTGCTGTTTTATCCCAAACGTTTGTTTGTTCAAGTGTGGTAACGTAGCTTTTATCGGGGTCAATCTCTCCATTAGATTTATAGACAACAACGGGCTTTTTGCTTATTATTCTTGTGTGTCCCGCGTCCTGAGCAACAACGTGCTTGAGTACTACGTCTCCTAAGTTTAACTGTGCATACGCTTTAGACATAGTTTCGAGCGTGTTTCTATTCATTATAGTTGGAGTATCGTGTTTGCTTACAGACCAATCCCAATCACCGACAGCTGCTAATCCTGTTTCGTTTTTCGGGAGCATATCTTCAGTGCTTTTAAAAGTTATAGACGGGCAAACCTGAATTAAGGTAACGTACACTGCATCGTAGCAGGCATCTCCTATGCAGTCGGCATTTGATGTCGGTCCTACGTAAACACCGTCAACAATGCTGTTTAAAAATTCTTGTTTTGTTCCGCGTGAATCAACGAGGAAGGGAAGACCGTAATATGTCTTTCCTTTTTCGTAGGTTAAATTATAACTCCATGCCTGATATTTACCATAAAGCAAAAATGTCTTTTCCGGAGTCCATTCTACGTCTGCCATAGCTCTTATATAGTCCACGACAAATTGTCTTTGTTCGTCAGAATTAAGCTTATCGGAAATGATATTATTTTCTTCTTTTAAAGGGGGAGTAACATCATTATTTATGGGGGGGATATCGTTACTATTATTATTTTTTGCGGGAGTACAAGATACTAGTGTGATACAAAACAGAAGACAAAAAACAATAAAATTAATTCTTTTCATAGAAACCTCATGCAAGTTTTAAAACACCGCCGAGTTTTAAGTCGGCGGTGAATTGGGTTTAAAGCGATATTATTCTTCTTCCTGGAACAACTGAATAGTAATCGGAACGTATTTCTTTTCGCGGATTCTCTGATAATAGTACTTGTGGTCAACAAACCAAGTTGTATTAACAGAAGCATTCTTGTCAAAAGAACTTGTCTGTTCGATTGAAGTGATGTAGCTTTCGTCAGGATTGATTGTTCCGTCGGGATTACGTACTACAACGTTATCCTTGATCATTCTTGCGTGACCTGTAGGACCGAAGCAGTAAAGAATCGCGTCTCCGCACTGCATAAGAGCATAGTCTTCGTAAAGATCCTGTTCGGGAGTACGGTCAACCATTTCGATAGTTGTCTTATCTTCTTTTCTCCATTCGTATTTACCTACGGAGAGAATACCTGTTCCGCACTGAGGCATCATATCAACAGACCAGTTAGCCTTGTTCTTGTCACCGAGCTTGCGCCATGTAATAAGAATTGTGGATGTGCAGTGGTTTCCGGGGCATTCCTTCTTTGCAACGGGACCTCTGAAAATTCCGTTTTCGTCAATGTAGCTTGCAAAAGTTTCGCCGTCTACACCTTCGTTGGTGTTATAAATTACGCCATAGTAGGTTTCACCTTTTTTGTAAAAAAGAGTGTTTTTAATAACTGTTAAGTCAATGTCTTCGGAAGCAGTCCACTTAATCTGAGACATTTCTCTCATGTAGTCAATTGCAGCCTGGCGGAGAGCCTGAACGTTTTTCTTTTCTGACATAATATAATCCTCTACTTTCTAATATTGATAATTATTGTACAGTGAATTTAAGCTCATAAATTTTTGCGGAACCGTAGTGAGTGTTAACGGTAACGTAGTATGTGTAGTCGCCCGCTGCGAGTGTAGTAACACCGTCGGGAGCGATAGCGTCCTTGTTGACAAATTGGAATATAGTTCTGTCGGGAACAAGGTTCTGCATTGTTTTTGTTGCAACAACCTTACCGGTTGAATCAACAAAGTCAACGGTTACGCTGATAATATCGCAGAATGATGAACGGATAATACCCTTGAGTTTTCCGGAAGTGATGTTGGATGCTGTGTTACCGGATTTAAGAGTAAACGTGGAATCCTCGGCTTTTTCGCTGAATGCTTCAATTGTGGTGGGAACGTATTTTGTAGCATAAAGCTGTTTGAATGTGTATTTGTGATCAATAAACCAGTTTGTTTTTACGTCTTTTCTTGTTGAGTCAAAGGAACTTGTCTGTTCGATTGTAACAATGTAACTGTTATTAGGATCGATCTTACCGTCTTTATTTACAACCTTAATTTCCTTTATCATTCTTGTGTGGCCTGTTGAGCCCCAGCAAGAAATAACATTGTCCCCTTTTTGAAGAAGAGCATAGCATTCATACATCTTTTCTGCAGAGTTCTTTGCAATAATCGAATCGGTTGTTTCATCATCAGCGCTAAAAACGTAATCGCCAACGGGAAGAGTCCCTCTGTTTTTGCTGGGAACCATCTGTACGGTCGTAGCAAAGGTAGGAATGTTCGAAATCTGGTTGTATGCTGTTCTTATAGAAGAAGAACAGTGATTTCCGTAACCTTCTTTTCTTGTTGTAGGACCAATGTAAACTCCGTTTTCATCGAGCTGAGAAACGAACTTGTCATAGTTACACTGGCTGTTGTCACCCGTAATGTACATAATACCGGTGTATTCAACGCCTTTTTTATATACGAGACCTTGATTTACTTCGTTCAAGTTAATTGTATCCTTGGGAGTCCATTTAACCTGAGACATTTTTTCCATATAAGCAACAACAACGTCTCTTGGTTTGAAAGCTTCAGCAGGAATCATTTCCGGTTCAAATTTTTTGTCTACAGGAGCCGGAGATTCAGTGGGAGTGGGATTTTTAGTTTTGTCGCCGCAAGAAGAAAGAGCTGTGAGCATCATGCAGGCAAGCAAAAGAAAAGCAATTAGTTTTTTCATGTGTTTTTCCTTTCAAAGACCATTATAGATGTTTTCATTCGAACAAAAAGGTAATGTCAAATATCTGAATGACATAGCTTTTTATACTTAATAAGTATATCATAAACATTAATAAAATTCAATAGTCTGCTAAATATAATTTGCAAAATTACAGTTATTTAACATTTTATAAAAACTTTTAAGTTTAAAGTGATAAAAAAAGGAGTCAGCATTTATGCACAAAAAACAAAAAAGCATATAACCGTGCTATTAAAAAATATATGAATACTTTACATTCGCATAAATCAGGTGTATAATATATAAGAAAAAATAAAAAAACGGGGTGGTTATTATAAGCAAGCAGTATCATATTGATTGCGGGATTGGAGACGTTGGCAATATATGTATTCTTCCCGGTGACCCCGGCAGATGCGAAAAAATTGCAAAATATTTTGATAACCCGAAAAAAATAGCAAGTAACCGTGAGTACGTAACTTATACCGGAGAATTATGCGGCAAAAAAGTATCGGTAACGTCTACCGGAATTGGCGGGCCGTCGGCAGCTATTGCTATGGAAGAGTTGGTTGCAATAGGTGCTGATACTTTCATCAGAGTAGGCACTTGCGGCGGTATAAATATGAAAGTAAAATCAGGAGATATCGTTATTGCCACGGGTGCTGTCAGAAACGAAGGTACAAGCCGTGAATATGCACCGATTGAATATCCTGCTACAGCAGATTTTGATATAGCAAACGCACTTGTTGGTGGCGCAAAAAAATTAGGATTAAACTATCACACGGGAGTAGTGCAGTGTAAGGACTCTTTTTATGGGCAGCATTCTCCCCAAAGAAGTCCCGTTTCTTACGAACTGCTGAATAAGTGGGAATCGTGGAAAAAGCTTGGTGTACTTGCGAGTGAAATGGAGTCGGCGGCTTTGTTTGTAACCGCGGCGTCATTAGGCGTCAAGTGCGGTTCCGTTTTTAGTGTCGTATGGAATCAGGAACGTAAGGCAAACGGATTTGTTGAAGAAGATTGTCATGATACGGACAGGGCTATAAGAACTGCCGTTGAAGCGATAAAAATTTTATTAAACGGAGATTGATATGGAGTTTTTGTATTTGCTTGAGAAGATACGTTGTCCTTTTCTTGACGTGTTTTTTCAGATTGTAACAGAGTTCGGATATGAACTCATCGCTCTTGGAGTGATTTGTGTATTTTTCTGGTGTGTAAACAAGAATTTTGGATATGAAATGGGCTTTGCGTTTTTTGCGTCGGGTATGCTTGTTCAAGGGTTGAAGATAACTTTCAGAATAGATAGACCCTGGGTGCTTGATCCCGATTTTAAACCCGTAGGCAGTGCTATTGAGGATGCTACGGGGTATTCATTCCCAAGCGGTCACACACAGTGCGCGACAACACTTTTCTCATCACTTGCTATACGCTTTAAGCGGGTTTGGTTAAAGGTTGTATTCGTTATTATGTTTTTGCTTGTCGGACTGTCTCGAATGTACCTTGGCGTACATACACCGAAAGACGTATTGGTTTCAATGGCAATAACTCTGATCTGTGTATTTATATTCCACAAGGTGTTTGCAAAAATAGCTGACAATAAGAAGCACGATCTACTTATTGCATTTGTCCTTTCGGCAGTGTCGTTGGCTGTTATGATTTATTCTCTCGTGCTTGAAGGAAAGGGAATAATTACAGACCCGAAGTATGCGCTTGACTGTTGTAAGACAGGTGGCGCAGGACTTGGATTTGCTCTTGGGTGGTATGTTGAAAGAAGATGGATAGATTTCAGCGTACAAACGAAAAAGATATGGCAGCAATTTATAAAGGTTGCAGTAGGTATTGCAATAGCGCTTGTATTAAAAGAAGTTCCGAAGAGCATTTTTGGAGATACAGCGATAGTTGGAATGATAAGATATATGCTTGTAACGTTCTGGATCGTAGGTGTGTATCCCGCTTTTGTAAAGAAAGCTTTTTGTAAGGAGTAAGTTTTGGCAGAATACAAAGATTTGTATACTGAGGAGGTTTCAAAAGCGTCGTCGTTCAGACGTAACTATCTTGAGTCTGTAATGTCGGTGTCTGGTGAAATAGCCGAAGAAAAGAAAAATAAAAGAAATGAGTATATCAGTCCTGAAAAAATAAAAGAGAACAGAGAGAAGTATTTATCCGACTTTAAAAAGTTGCTTGGAAACCCTATGTTCGACAGAAGCAAGGTATGTGACGTACAGAAGATTTTTGTTGCGATCGACGGGCAGGGATATATTTACAGACTGGTTTTTAATTTCGAAAAGAATATAAAATTTTACGGTATGCTGTTTGTTCCGTTTGATGCTAAGGGCAAATTGCCTCTTATAACAGCAATCCATGGCGGAGAGGGAACACCCGAGCTTATGTCCGATATTTACGGAGATAATTATTATTCCCATATTACAAGACGTCTGATTGACAGAAAGGTTGTCGTTTTTGCCCCACAGCTTTTGATTTGGGACGGCAAAAAGTATGGAGATAATTTTGATAGGTTTGAGATAGACGCTAAATACAAAGCATTAGGCGGCAGTTTAACAGCGTTTGAATGTGAATGTATAAGGGGAGCTTTGGATTATCTTTTGACACTTGATTTTATTGATAGTGACAGGGTTGGAATAACGGGATTATCATACGGCGCATACTATTCTATTGTAACAGCTGTACTTGACGAAAGAATAAAAGCGGTTTATTCAGCTTGTGTGTTTAATGACAGAATGAAGTATTCAAGACCTGATTTTGTATATAACGATATGGCGGATAAGTTTTCTGATGCCGAAATGACATCTTTAATTTATCCGAGGGCGTTGTATATTGAGGCAGGGAAAAATGACGGAATATTTGGTGTTGACGGTGCTGTCAGTGAATACGACAGATTAAAAAAATATTATTCTGACAAGCCTGAAAGTCTTGTATTTAAAATTACAAATACAGGGCACAAATATGATATTACCGATGACGGAATTGACTATTTAATAAACAATATTTAAAACAAAAAAGAGGAACTTTCACAAGGAAAGTTCCTCTTATATTTTTGTATTGTTATTAATACATACCGTCCATTCCTGCGCCTGCGGGTGCAACGGGAGCTACGGGTTCTTTCTTATCTGCAACAAGTGCTTCTGTAGTAAGAATTGTTGAAGATATAGAAGCAGCATTCTGAAGTGCAGAACGTGTAACTTTAGTTGGGTCAACGATTCCAGCTTCAATCATATCAACGTACTGTTCTGTGTAAGCGTCAAAGCCAAAACCGGGTTTGTTAGCTTTGCGAATTTCGTTGATGATTACTGAGCCTTCAAAGCCTGCGTTGTCGGAAATCTGACGAACGGGAGCTTCAAGAGCCTTGAGAACGATGTTTGCGCCTGTTTTTTCATCACCTTCAAGTGTGTCAGCAAGCTTTGAGATTTCAGGGAGAATGTTGAGGTAAGCAACACCGCCGCCTGCAACGATACCTTCTTCAACAGCTGCACGGGTAGCGTTGAGAGCATCTTCAATACGAAGCTTCTTTTCCTTCATTTCAACTTCTGTAGCAGCACCAACCTTGATAACTGCAACACCGCCGGAAAGCTTAGCCAAGCGTTCCTGAAGCTTTTCTCTGTCGAAGTCAGAAGTTGTTGTTTCTATAGCACTGCGGATCTGAGCGATTCTGCCCTTGATTTCATCGGGGTTTCCTGCGCCGCCTACAATTATAGTGTTTTCCTTAGTTACCTTGATCTGACGAGCGCGGCCGAGCTGGTCAACTGTTGCTTCTTTAAGATCGAGACCAAGTTCGTCGGAAATAACCTCACCGTTTGTAAGAACAGCAATATCACGGAGCATTTCTTTTCTTCTGTCGCCAAAACCGGGAGCTTTTACTGCAATGCATGTAAATGTTCCGCGAAGCTTGTTAAGAACGAGAGTTGTGAGAGCTTCACCTTCGATATCGTCAGCGATTATAAGGAGCTTTCTGCCCGACTGAACGATCTGTTCGAGAAGGGGAAGAAGTTCCTGAATAGAAGAAATTTTCTTGTCTGTAATAAGAATGAGAGCGTCGTCAAGAACAGCTTCCATTTTATCTGTATCTGTTACCATATAAGGAGATGTGTAACCTCTGTCAAACTGCATACCTTCAACAACTTCACAGTAAGTGTCAGCTGTCTTTGATTCTTCAACAGTGATAACACCGTCGTTTGTAACCTTTTCCATAGCGTCAGCGATAAGAGTACCGATAACTTCATCACCTGCGGAAATTGTACCAACGCGTGCGATGTCAGCAGAACCGTTTACTTCTCTTGAAATGTTTTTGAGAGAATCAACAGCCTTATCAACAGCCTTCTGAATACCCTTGCGGAGTACCATAGGATTAGCGCCTGCTGCAACGTTCTTCATTCCTTCGTGGATGAACGCCTGAGCAAGAAGGGTAGCGGTTGTTGTACCGTCACCTGCTGCATCGTTTGTCTTTGTTGCAACCTCTTTTACGAGCTGAGCGCCCATGTTTTCCATAGCGTCGTCAAGTTCAATTTCACGAGCAATAGTAACACCGTCGTTTGTAATAAGGGGAGCGCCGAACTTCTTGTCAAGAACAACGTTTCTGCCCTTAGGTCCCATTGTAATTTTAACTGTATCAGCAAGCTTATCAACACCGCGAAGGAGTGCGTTTCTTGCATCTATACCGTACATAATTTCTTTAGCCATAATAAAAATCCTCCGAAATAATACTTTTACCGTTTATTCAACGATAGCGAGAATGTCGTTCTGTTTTACAATAATATATTCTACTCCGTCGCATTTAACTTCTGTTCCGGAATATTTGCTTGTAATAACTTTATCTCCCGCTTTAACAGTCATAACGATTTCCTTGCCGTCAACGTTTCCGCCGGGGCCAACTGCAACAACTTCAGCAACCTGAGGTTTTTCTTTTGCTGTTCCGGCAAGAATGATTCCGCTTTTTGTGGTTTCTTCAGCTTCGACCATTTTGATAACAACACGGTCTGCCAAGGGTTTAAGTGTCATAATATATCCCTCCATAAAATAAGATAAATAAAAATAAACTTTTTGGGGTGTTAGCACTCTAAGGTCTTGTTTGCTAACACTATTGGTTATTGTATAATTTTTCCATACAAAAATCAAGCATAATTACGATTATTAACACTTATTTAACATTTACAAATTATATGTAATTAAATCATTATGTCAAGCAAATAAAACGACAGAAAATACTGGGGGGTAATGATAGATGAAGCTATTCGAGACAATACTCGATTTTTTTAATACGTACATATTCGGTCCGGCGTTGCCTTTTGTAATATTTGCGATAGGAAGCTTTCTTTTGTTCAAATACGGTGGCTTTCTTTTTACAAGACAGAAAAAAATTGTAAAAGTATTGACCTCGCAAAACACAGAAGAGGGGATGTCGCCCTTTAAAACCGCTATGTTAGCTCTTGCAAGTACTCTTGGTGTAGGAAATATAGTGGGAGTATCAACAGCAATATATTCGGGCGGTGCTGGTGCGGTTTTTTGGCTGACTTTAAGTGCATTTGTTGCTATGCCGCTGAAATATGGGGAAGTTGTACTTGCGATGAAATACAGAGTAAAGGACGGGGAAGAATGCAGAGGCGGAGCTATGTATTATATGCGGGATTGTTTGAAAATGCCGCGTTTGGCGGTAGTGTTTGCAGTTCTGTGTATAGCAAACTCACTTACCGTAGGAAATATAGTTCAGATTAATGCTGTTACGGAATCGTTCAGGAACGTTTTCTCGGTAAATCCATTATTATTAGGTATAATTATTTCTGTTGTTGTGTTTTTTTCAATAAGCAGAGGTACAAAGCGGGTGTCTGATATAACAGCCACACTTATTCCTTTTATAACCGTAATATACATTTTATTATCACTTTTTATAATTATAACCAACGCCGACAAATTATACGAGATAGTCAAACTTATTTTTAAAGAAGCGTTTAATTTTAAGGCGATGGCAGGTGGTGTTGGCGGATATACGATATCAAGAGCGATGAGATACGGTGTTGCGAGAGGTATTATGTCAAACGAGGCAGGGAGTGGAACCTCTCCGATAGCCCATGCAAAATCAAATTTAAAAAGTCCTGTTGAACAGGGATTTTGGGGTATATTTGAAGTGTTTGCCGACACAGTTATAATGTGTAATTTGACGGCGTTTGTTATTTTGTTGTCTTTTGACGAGTTTGTAATAGGTAAAAGTATTTCGGGAATGGATTTGGTTATTGCTTCTTATGAAAAGTATATAGGAGATATTGCGGGGGTAATAATTGCAGTATCTGTACTGCTTTTTGCTTATGCGACGGTGATATGTCAAGGTTTTTACGGAGCTGAGTGCGTTTATTATCTGACTAAAAAAGAAAAACACCTGATACTGTACAGATATTTGTTTTGTTTGTGTGTAGTTTACGGCTCGGTGGCGGGAAGTAATATAATATGGGGGCTTACGGATTTTAATATTTCGCTTATGACTGTTATAAATACTCTTTGTATTTTTGTTGTATCGGGAGAAATAAAGGAAATAACAGACGGTTATTTCAAAAAAAATAAAAATCCACCCGCATAGCGGGATGTATTTCATTTTAGGTATATGCCATATCCAATGCTGGCTGCGCAATTAGCCCGCCGGATATGCACTTATTATTAGCTACTCGTAAAACGTGTTAATACAAAAGCCTTCTCCGGTGGGAGAAGGTGGCTCGGCAGCATAAAAAACAAACGGTATAATTATATTTTACTGCCGAGACGGATGAGGTCGTTTCTCTTCGTCAAGTTTTATCTTTGTCGACCTCATCAGTCACACCGCATTTTATAATTATATCTATTTATATCTATTTGCGGTGCGACAGCTTCTCCCACCGGAGAAGCCTCAAAATTCAACTCTCGCGCTCTCTCTTTTATTACGCCTTCGTATTTATTGTTGTTCTCAATGATAAAACTTTTTTTGAACCACATAGACTTAGCGTGTTTTTCGTGATATAAATAATAAAGCACAAAAGCTTAAATAATGCTTTTGTGCTTTTAAGTTCAATTTAGTTAAATTAAAGAATTTCAAAGCTTGAAATAACGTCGATCTTTGAGGCCATTTCGTTAAATGCTGATTTTTTCATTGCAGGTGTAATGAATGAGAATTCACCGTCTTTAAGTGAAAGAGCCGAATATTCATTGAAAGCTGATTTTACAGCGTCTTCAGAAGATGTCGTGCAAACGTAGTAAGCAGAAACCACGTCATCAGAGGGGACAAGGTCGTTTTTGTCAGCCTGAGCCCACTGCTGATTTTTAATTTCAGGTCTGCCCGCAATATCAACAATATCTGCTACAACAGCGCTTGCGGTAGGCATTTTTCCGGCGCCCTTACCGATAAAGATAATATCGTCACTGGCATTACCGTTTACGAGAATACCGTTAAATACGTCGTCAACCTTTGAGAGAAGGTTTGTGTTGGGAACAAGTCTGGGAGCTACGGAAACGGACATTTTTCCGTTGATATCCTTTGCTTGTCCTATAAGCTTGATAGCGTATCCCGCTTCGGAGGCATTTTTAACGTCGTTAAGTCTGATGTTTGAAATACCGACTGTAGAAACTTCAGAGGGATTAATGAGCTTGCCAAATGCAATTGCTGCAAGAATACAAATTTTTCTGCAAGCATCAATACCGTCAACGTCAGCGGTGGGGTTTGCTTCGGCATAACCTTTCATCTGAGCTTCTTTAAGCGCAACCTCGAAGGTTTTTCCGAAGTCGATCATCTGTGTAAGAATATAGTTTGTAGTACCGTTGAGAATACCGTTGATTTCGTTGATCTTGTTAGCCGCAAGACACGTTCCAAGCGGACGGAGTACGGGAATACCGCCGCCAACACTTGCTTCGAAAAGATATCTTACACCGTTTTCTGCGGCAGTTTTTAAGAGAACGTCGCCCTTTTCGGCAACAACGTGTTTGTTGGAGGTAACTACTGATTTTCCTTTTTTGAGAGCCTGTTCGGAAAAATCAAAAGCAGGGTGAAGCCCACCCATAGCCTCTGCTACGATGGAGACTTCGTCGTCGTTCAAAATGATATTGAAGTCGTGAACGATCTTATCTGCAAAGGGACTGTCAGGAAATTCTCTAAGGTCGAGAATGTATTTAATATTAATTTCGTCCCCGATTTTATTCTTTATAATTTCGCTGTTTTGTGTAATGACTTCGGCAATTCCGCTTCCTACTACGCCAAATCCTAAAATAGCAATGTTTGTCATGCTGCACCTCAATATATATATTTTATTAGAATAATTTGCTATAATTTGTACTTTCTTAAAATGTACAATAAAAATATTATATCATATAGTTTTAAAAAATTCAATAGAGATTGCCCATTTTTAATATACAAAAAAAGACAAATAAAAATAAAAAAATACTTGTAAAATATTGGTTCTTAATGTATAATAAAATGGAGAATACGCTGTGCGTGTTTATTATGTGATGTAAAAAATAATTAATTATACTATTTCGGAGGAAAATAACTATGAAAAAAGTTAAATGGGGTGTAATTGGTGCCGGCGGTATAGCTGACCGTCGTACAATTCCCGGTTTGCTTCTTGCTGAAAATGCAGAGCTTGTTGCAGTAATGGAAGTAAATATGGAGCTTGCAGAAAAGATCAGAGCAAAATACGGCTGTAAGTATGCTTATGAAAATTTCCAGGAGCTTATTGACAACCCTGAGGTTGAAGCTATTTATATAGCATCTCCCGTTTTTGCACACGTTGAACCTGCATTGGCTGTTGCAAAGGCAGGAAAGCACCTTCTTTGCGAAAAGCCCATCGCTCTTTCCATTGAGGATTGCAAAAAGGTTATAGCTGCTTGCAATGAAGCTGGAATTAAGGCTGCAACAGGCTTTATGATGAGATTCGGCGCATATAACACAGCAATTAAGAAGTTTATCGCTGAAGGCGGAATCGGCGACGTTGTTTCTGCAAGAGCACAGTTTACATGCTGGTATCCTGACATTCCGGGTGCATGGCGTCAGGAAAAGAAGCTTTCGGGCGGCGGTGCGCTTGTAGATATGGCAGTACACGCTATAGATATTCTTGAATATATTATCGGTTCACAGGCAAAAGAGGTTGCCGCTTTCGTTGATACAAGAACGTTTAACTATAACGTTGATGACTCTGCAAACGTTCTCTTTAAGCTTGAAAACGGTACAGTGTGTTATGTAGATTCACACTTCAACGTTCCCGATGAAGCAGCAAAGTGTCATTTGGAAGTTTACGGTACCCGCGGTTCTATCATTGCAGAAAAGACACTTGGTCAGAACGATGAAGGTAAGGTAGAGATCTACTCATCAAACGGCGGCGGTTACGATGCTGCACAGACAAGAAACGATGTAGAAGCTAAGACACTTGAAGTTGAGTTTGGTAATATGTACACAAGAGAGATTGAATCTTTCTCTAATTCTATTCTTAACGATGCTCCTATCGAAGTTCCGATAGAAATCGGCTTGCATATTCAGCAGGTAACAAATGCAGCTTACAGATCTGCAGAAAATAAGACTGTTGAAAAGGTTCTCGACTGATTATTTGATTATTAAACAGACAAGAAACACATCGATGTATTTCGGTGTGTTTTTTATTGTGTAAATATTTGATTTTAATGTTGCAATTCTTACTTGAAAAAAATAATATAATATGGTAAAATTTATAAGATACTGTAAATAAGATTTTTAAGGGGTTAAGGATATTTTGAAAAAATACGGAATTATGGTAATAGGTTGCGGCCATATAGGACGTCAGCACTTGAAAAATATTTATTACAGAGATAATATTCAGATTATTGCCACGATAGACAAGGACGAAGAAAGTGCAAAATTGGCTGCAAGAAAGTACGGTTCTCTTGAATATGGTACGGATTACAGAAAATACTTGACTGATGATAGAGTTGATATAGTAATAATTGCTACATATACGGTGACACATTTGCCGATTTTAAAAGAGTGTGCGGAAAACGGTAAGCACGTATTGTGTGAAAAGCCGATAGCATCAAATCTTGCAGATGGAGAAGAGTTTGTAAGAATCGTTAAGACTTCAAAAATAAAGGTTCTTGTTGCTCATATTTTAAGACACAATAAATCATATATAAAGATAAGAGAAATGATAAGAAGCGGAGCGATAGGGGAACTTAAGACTGTCCGTATGGTGCAGAATCACCACGTGCTTGACGTAGAACGTTTTTCAAATTTACTTAAGGATTGTTCGCCCGTGCTTGACTGCGGTGTTCATTATATAGACGTAATGCAGTGGTTTACCGATTCAAAAGTGTGCGAGGTGTCAGGAGTTGGTACAAAAATTGACAGCTCTGCCCCTAATAATGATTATACAATTATGACGTTCAGAATGGAGAACGGATGCGTGGGATATTATGAAGCCGGATGGAACAGAAATATTGAATCGCAGAATATGAAAGAGTTTATAGGCACAAAGGGAAGAATTTCACTTGTGCTTAAGGAAATGAGAGCAAACGACAGAGAAGAGGGCGATTTGATTACTCTGTATAACGGTGAAAGCGGTGAATACAGAATAATAAACAACGATTCTCAATATAAGGATATGTACGGTCAGGTTTGCACTCTTATTGATATGATAGAGAATAATACCGAGGGCAATCCGACGATAGAAAGCGTGTTCAGCGCGTTTAAGACTGCTTGTCTGGCACAGGAAGCTATTGAAAAAAATACAATTATAAGGCTTTAAAAGCTTTTTGCATTATATTTAAACCGAAAGAGGTGAAGAAAATACCATGAAAAGACTACCTGAAATATTGGCTCCCGCAGGTTCATACGAAACGCTTGAGGCTGCAATATCGGGCGGTGCTGACGCGGTATACCTTGGCGGAAAAATGTATAATGCCAGAATGAATGCAAAAAATTTCGATGATGAGGGAATCATCAAGGCGGTAGATTTATGCCACAAAAACGGTGTGAAATTATACGTAACGCTTAACACTCTTATATATGACAGATGTTTTGTCGATGCTTTGAAGTATGCCGAAAGTCTTTATTTGGCGGGTGTAGACGCTCTTATTACGGCAGACATAGGACTTGCTAAGACGTTGCGCAAATACTTACCCTCGTTTGAGCTTCACGCAAGCACTCAGATGTCGGGACATAATATAGAAAGCGCAGAATATCTTGCAGATATGGGCTTCAGCAGAATGGTGTGCGCCAGGGAAATGTCAAAGCAGGATATAGAATTATTGGTAAAAAAATCACCTATAGAAATAGAGATGTTTGTTCACGGAGCGATGTGTGTTTCGCAATCGGGACAGTGTCTTATGAGCTCGTTTATAGGAGGCAGAAGCGGAAACAGAGGCGAATGTGCTCAGCCGTGCCGATTGCCTTATAATAACGGTTATCCCATTTCGTTGAAGGATATGTGTCTTGCAAATCATGTAAGAGAATTGATAGATATCGGTGTTTCTTCATTAAAAATAGAGGGAAGAATGAAGTCGCCTTCATACGTTTATTCAGTGGTTAATACTTATAGAAGGTTGCTTGATGAAAACAGAAACGCTACAAAAGATGAGATAGAAAAATTGGCGTCTGTATTCAGCAGAAGCGGTTTTTCGGATGGGTATTTTACTAAAAAAATTGATAACAGTATGCTTGGTGTAAGAAGTACAAACGATAAAGAGCTTACCAAAAATGCAAACGTCAAACTGAAGCCGTACAAGAATCAAAAAGAAGAAATAGTAAAAGAAGAAAGAAAAGATAGGCTTCCGCAAAATATAGAAATAGATAAAAGTAACAATACGTGCAAAAAGACAAACAGCGCGCGTTTTTATAATCCCGAGTCGATACCGGAAACGGATTATTTTGATACAATATATCTGCCGCTTGAAAGATTTGTAAAGGGGAAGGCTAACGGAATCGTTATGCCGCCTGTAATATTTGACAGCGAGAAAGAAAGGGTAGAAGCACAACTAAAAAAAGCAAAAGAAAACGGAGCTTTGCATTGTCTTGTGGGCAATATTGGTTCATTAAGACTTGCTGAAAAATACGGTTTTATAATACACGGTGATTACAGACTGAACGTATATAATAACGCTTCGATGATGAATTTTGATTATATGAATAGTGTTATTGTTTCGCCTGAGTTGAGTTTAGCGCAGATAAGAGACATAAAGGGAAGTAAAAGCGTTATAGTATACGGAAAAGTTCCACTTATGACTATTGAAAAAAAGACGGGGCAGAGAGTTTTACGTGACAGAAAGAAAGTGGCTTTCCCAGTAATTAAAGAGGGCGGTCGCGAAATAGTAGTTAATTCTGTACCAATATATATGGGTGATAAGGATGACGCGTTAAAAAAGAGCTATATATTTGACCGTCACTTTATATTTACTACTGAGAATAAAGATGAAGTAAAATCGATAATAAATGCATATAAGAAAAAAACAGTGTGTAAAAATGCCGTAAAACGCATAAAATAGAAAAAAACAATATATTTTCCGAAAGGAAGTCAGAGATATGACTAAGAAAACTTTAAAGAATTATGCAAAATTAATAGCAAAATCGGGCGTAAACGTTCAGAAGGGACAGGAAGTGGTAATTACTGCGGAAACAGATCAGCCCGAGTTTGTTGCTCTTGTTGCAGAAGAATGTTACAAGCTGGGAGCAAAAAGGGTTGTTGTTGACTGGTGTTATCAGCCTTTAACAAAGCTTAACGTAAAATACCGTACACAGAGAGATCTCAGCAGAGTAGAAGAATATGAGGAAGCAAGACTTAAATACCGCCTTGAAACACTTCCCGCGATGATTCACTTGCATTCTGCAGATCCCGACGGATTAAAGGGGATAAATCAGGATAAATACAGCAAAGCAACACAGGCTATACGTAACGTAACAAAGAAATACAGAGATCAGATGGATAACAAGTATCAGTGGTGTATAGCGGCAGTTCCAAGCGTAGCGTGGGCAAAAAAAGTATTCCCCAATGAGAGAAAGAGCAAGGCTGTAGAAATGCTTTGGGAGGCTATTTTATATGCTTCAAGATGTGATGATGATCCGATTGCTGCATGGGATAGCCATAATAAGAACTTGCACGAAAAATGCAAGTATCTCAATGACCTTAAGATAAAGACTCTTATATATAAGGCGTCAAACGGTACTGATCTCAGAGTAGGAATGAATGAGGACGGAGAGTTTCTCGGAGGCGCTCACGAAACTCTTCAGGGTATTGAATATAACGCTAATATTCCTAGCGAAGAGGTCTTCGTATCTCCCAAGAAGGGTATTGCTGAGGGTATAGTTTATTCATCAAAGCCTTTGTCGTATCAGGGAGAGGTTATAGACAATTTCTCAATAAGATTTGAAAACGGTAAGGCAGTTGAGGTAAAGGCGGAGAAGAATGAGGAGCTTTTGAAAAAGCTTATATCAATGGACGAGGGCTCAAGCTATCTTGGCGAATGTGCATTGGTTCCTTATGATTCACCTATAAGAAATTCGGGTGTGCTTTTCTATACGACGTTGTTTGATGAAAATGCCGCTTGTCACTTCGCTTTGGGACGCGGATTTACCAATACAATTAAAGATTATGATAAATATACGTTGGAAGAGCTTCACGAAAAGGGAATTAACGATTCGATGATCCATGTTGATTTTATGATCGGAACAGAGGATCTTGATATTACCGCTGAAACCTTTGATGGCAAGAAAGTGCAGATATTCAAAAACGGTAATTGGGCATTCTGATAAATATAAAAAAATCTCGGTAATAACCGAGATTTTTTGTTTTTTATTCTGTTCTTAGAGCAACCACAGGGTCTTTCTTTGCTGCACTTCTTGAGGGAATTATACCCGAAATGAGAGTGAGGCATATACTTATAACTATGAGTATAATTGCCGCAGGTAAGGGAAGTACAGCCTTAAGATTTGCAATGCCCGTAAGTGCCTTAAGAATAATATTTATCGGTATGCAGAGCAGATAGGTTACTACAACACCCAAAAGACCCGAGGTAAAGCCTACGATCATTGTTTCAGCGTTAAACATACCCGAGACGTTCTTTTTGGATGCTCCGATAGCGCGAAGAATACCGATTTCTTTTGTTCTTTCCTGTACGGAAATAAGAGTGATTACTCCGATCATAATTGAAGAAACAATAAGCGATATTGCGACAAACGCAATAAGAACATAAGTAATAGCATCAATTATTGTGGTGATAGATGCCATCATAATGCCGAAGTAGTCGGTATATTTGATTTGTTTAAGTTCGTCAACGTTTTTGTTGTATTTTGCAATAGCGTCAGTAATAATATCCTTGTTTTCAAAAGAAGATGCATAGAGGTTGATTGTAGCCGGAGATTCAAGGTCAATATAACCCATCACAAGAAGATTGTCTTCGTATGTTGAGTCAGAAAATTCCATTATCTCATCATAATATTGTGCGCAGAGCTGTGTGGGATAAGCAGGGAGAGAATTGTCGAGTGTTGCTGCCAACATTTCGGGACTCATACCCGCCATCTGTGTCATAACGCCTTTAGCGTATTCTGCCTTTATCTGCTCTGTCAGCATGGTTGTGAAGTATGACATAATATCTTCGTCTGACATAGATGCAAGATATTCGTTGATATCTTCTATAGATACTCCCATTTGCTGACTGAGCGCATTGGCAATCATACCTTCAATGTCTTTTCTTGTCAGGTTTGCAGTTTTCTGTTCAATTATCTGTGTTACGTAATCTTCGGGGGGGATGCAGCTTAAGGCTATAAATGCCGCAGCTTTTCCTTTTGTGTCAAGCTGAGAAATATATTCGCGGAATGCTGCTTCTTTTTGTTCGTTGGTTAATGACTCTGTGGTTGAACCAAAGGGAAGACCAGTAAGAATATCGGTGTTAGGTGATTTTAACTGCGCGTCAATAACGGGGGAGTTTTTTGCTTTTTCAATCAAGTGCTTTGTCAGTTTATCAGTATAGCATATACTACCTTTGAGCATTGTTGTGTCTGCATCTTCATTGGGACGGATTATACCGGTAACTTTAAGTGACAGAGCGTTATCATAGAGATATTTCAAACCTGCTTCTGTTTCTCTGAGATCTTTATAAAGTCCGGTTTCTTCATCGTATCTGAAGCAGTCAGCATTGAGAATTGTTTTATATTCAGTGTTGCAAATCTCTTCGTATGACCATTTAACGATTTCTTTGTTACTAAGGGGTGTACCGTTGACAGCAGCGTCTGCGAGTACAGCGATATCATCAGCCGAAAGAAGACCGAGCGCGTAAAGTGTTATATCGTCGAGCTCGTTGTTTTCATCAACAACAAGCACAACTTCATCGTAATTGTTGGGCCACGAACCGTATATTACGTCATATTGTTCATGCAATAAATCGTTAACCGGAGCGCCGTTTTTACCGGGAAGAAGCTCCTGCCATAAAGTTGTACCCATACCTCCACCCATCGAGGACATTTGTGATGAAGACGACATACCCGGCATACCCATCATAGAAGAAAAATCAATTCCTATATATTTAAGCATCAGGTTCATAATGATTTCTTCGAGGTCAGAACGCAAAATTACACCGTCAACTGTCTTGGTGTAAATCTGCATGTCGAGATTGTAAGAATACTGAACGCCGTTTAAAGCTGTGGAAAGCTCGTTGTTTTCTTTTTTGATTTCATTTTCAAGGAACGTTTTGAATGCTTTAAGGTCGTTTTCTGTTTTTTGAATGCTGTTCATAGCGTTTATCATATCGAAAAGCGCATTCTTTTTGTATACAGCATCATTTTCGTGGGAATTATCCTCGCTTGAAACTTTCATAAAGGCTTCGATAAGAGATGACATTTCTATAGTCGATGCTTCAAGTGTCAAAGGGTATGCAGAAAGAGTGCTTTCCTGCACTGCATTTATATATGTCGTCATACCTTGGGAAATAGCAAGAATCAGAGCAATTCCGATAATACCGATACTTCCGGCAAATGAAGTAAGAATGGTTCTTCCTTTTTTAGTGAAAAGGTTTTTGAGAGAAAGACCGAACGAAGTAAAGATCGACATAGACGGTCTTTTCATCTTTTTTTCTTCTTCAATTCTTTTCTTTGAAATCTCCGTTTCTTTAGATATTTCTTCGTCTTTGAGAGGATTTGAGTCGCCCTTGATTTCTCCATCGAGCATATTTATTATTCTTGTCGAATATTTTTCTGCTAAATCGGGGTTATGAGTAACCATAATAACGAGCTTATCTTTTGATATTTCTTTGAGAATATCCATAACCTGAACGCTCGTTTCGGTGTCGAGAGCACCTGTGGGTTCGTCGGCAAGTATTATATCGGGATTGTTTACGAGTGCACGGGCAATAGCCACTCTCTGCATCTGACCGCCCGACATTTCACTCGGTCTTTTCTTAAATTGACCTTCAAGTCCGACGTCAATGAGTGCCTGTTTTGCTCTTTTTCTGCGTTCTGTTTTTGATACGCCGGAAAGAGTAAGTGCAAGTTCAACGTTCTGAAGAACAGATTGGTGAGGAATTAGATTATAACTTTGGAACACAAAACCGATAGAATGGTTTCTATAAGTATCCCAATCTCTGTCCTTAAAATATTTTGTAGAGCGCCCGTTTATAAAAAGGTTTCCCGCTGTATACTGATCAAGACCGCCGATAATATTGAGCATCGTGGTTTTTCCGCATCCCGAAGGGCCGAGAACCGAAACAAATTCAGCCGAACGGAACGAGAGATCTATTCCTTTAAGTGCGTGAACTGTTCCATCACCTGCAGGATAATCTTTTTTTATGTTTTTTAATTCAAGCATTATAAAAAACTGCCTTTCTGTTAATACTTTGTTATGTTATGGAACTATTATGTACAATAAAAGTATTGTAACAAAATTATGTAAACACAGTATAAACTTTCTTGATTATTTTTTATATATTTTTTTAACAATTTACTAATATTGTCAAAAAAATGTAGATTAACAGCGGAAAATGACTTGTAATTTTAACAAAAAAAGTATATAATAAACAGTTAAGGGAGAAAAATAGTTGTTACAGTATAGTGATATGAGGGGGAGTGAGTTGATAATGGAGAGCAAATTCAGTGATAGCTTTAGAGATGATGGCAAGATAAAAGTATTTACAATACCCAATATTTTGTCAATGTTTCGCATATGTTTGATACCGTTATTTATATGGTTGTATGTAAATAAAAATGACAGAGAAGCCTTCTTTATATTGATATTATCGGGAATGACAGATGTTGTTGACGGCTTTATAGCGCGCCGTTTTGGAATGATTAGTGCCGTTGGAAAAGCTCTTGACCCCATATCTGATAAATTGACTCAGGTTGCGGTACTTTACTGTTTGTTGAACAGATTTGAGGCTATGTGGATACCTTTTGTGTTGATGATATTCAAAGAGGTTTTTTCAGCGTTTGCGGCTTTTCTTGCTATAAAGAAAACAGGAGAGGTTCACGGAGCTGATTGGCATGGCAAATTAACAACAATATCATTATACGGAATGATGGGATTGCATATTGTATGGCAAAATATTCCGCCGGTCTTATCAAACGTACTTGTAGGAATATGTGTAGTATTTATGCTTATATCTTTGGTAATGTATAGTATAAGAAATTTTAGTATGGCTAAGAATGCCAAGGTGATTGAAAAGGAAAAAGAAATCGCATGAATAAGTTTTTGAAATGGCTTGATAATTTCTGGTATCATTATAAGTGGCATACTATAATAGGCGTATTTGCGGCTGTTTTTCTTATAGTGGGAGTAGGTCAAATGCTTGGAAAAGAGAAGGTTGATGCTTACATAATGTATGCGGGGCCTACTGCTTTTTTTCCTGATGAGCTCGAACAGATTCAGGATTCATTTGAAAGTATTGTACCCGATTTTAATAACGACGGGAAAAAGGTTGTAGAGTTTATAGATATCACCGTATTAACGGATAATCAAATAGCAGAGAACAGAAAGAAAGCGCAGGAAGAGGGCGTGAAATACGAGCCCGATATGGAATATATAATGGATATGAGAAAGAAGTTCAAGCTACATATCCAGAGCGGAGATGCATATTTACTACTGCTTGATCCTGAGATGTATGATATGGATAAAGACGTTGGAATCTACCGCAAGCTCAGTGATATAGGAATTGAGTCGGAATATGCTTTTGATGATAATTCAATAGTATTTAAGCAAACAGATTTCGGAAAATATTTTTCTGTATTTAAGGAGTTTCCCGACGATACTCTTATGTGCTTCAGAACAATGAATATTCCTTCAAAAATAAGGGGAGACAAAGAACAGAAAAAGTATAATGAACAGCTTGAACTTATGAAGAAGATTCTTGAATTTTCAACTGCAGAATAATACAGTAAAACGAGGTATGTGATTTTTACACATACCTCGTTTTTGAATTCGTATTCTTATTCAAAAAAACTTATTTTAGCTGTTTGACTTAGGAACAAACGAATTGCAGTTTGTACATCTTACATCGGTAGGATTACTTTCGTGTGTGCCGACTTTAATCTTATCAAGAGCACAGTAATTTTCTGTCTGGCTGTGGTTTGCACAGCTTGTTACGCTACATTCGATACATCTGTTTTTGCAAGATGTATCACATCCATAATTGTTCATCATATCTCTATCCTCCTTGTGTGGTACAATATTATTTTAACCATATTTGTTGTAAACACACGTGGAAAAATATTGAAAAAACACAAAAGCCAAAAAAGACTTTTGTGTTTTTTATTTTTTATTAAAGATAGAGTAATGCTGAACGTACCTTTTTGTATTTTTCGTATTTTTCAGCGTAAATAGCAGCAAATTTATCGTCGGGATAAACGGTATCACCGTAAACGACAAATTTTTCAGCCGCTTCTGCAAGGTTATTATATTTGCCGAGCGTAACTGCTGCCAACATAGCGCATCCTGCCGCGCCCGCTTCGTCGGTAACGAGAGGAGTGATGGGGCGTTTAAGAATATCGGATTTAATTCTGAGCCAGATGGGTGATGTAGCTCCACCGCCTGTTGCTTTGAGGTTGTCAACCTTGATTCCAAATTTTTCAAGTGTTTCAAGATTGTAAGCCATTTCAAAGGTAAGACCTTCCATAAATCCGCGATAAATATCGGGAAGACCCTTTGCCATATCAAGTCCTGTAATAGTTCCTTTAGCGTTTGCAACAAGGTCGGGAGTACCGCCCGCGCCCATAAAGTGAGGAACAACGATTACAGAGGAGGGAGAAGTAGCACAGTTTTCGTCAAGAATACGGTAAACGGATACACCTCTCTGTGCCGCCTCGGGTTTAAGGTTTGAAGCAAAGCAGTCTCTAAACCATTTTAATGATACGCCGCCTGCAAAGTTGAATGCATATGTAGCGTAAAGATCTTCACCTGCGGGGTGAGGAACGCATACGAAGTTATTATTTGTAAATTCGTTATTTCTGACAATTCCCTTAAATACAGGGGTAATACACTCAACAGAACCTGTACCGTCAACAGCTTCGCCTTCGTTAAGAACGCCGGCACCAAGTGCTGCTGCTACCTGGTCGTGAGCTGATATAACAACCTTTGTTGTTGCAGGGAGTCCGAGCTCGGAAGCAAGTGAGGGAATCATTTCACCAACAACGCTTCCACAAGGAACGGGTTCTGAGAAAAGGTCGGGAGAAAGGCCTGCAGCATCGAGTATTTCCTTGGAAATACAACGGTTCTCAACGTCAAATGTCAACGAACGGCAAGCAAGACTGTAGTTTATTTTAGCTTCGCCCGAAAGCTTGAATGCAATATAGTCACCGATAAGAAGGAACTTCCATACGTTATCTCTGACAGCGGGAATATTTTCCATTGACCAGATGACCTTGGGGAGAGAATACATAGCATCGGGCTTATTGCAAGTGATATTCATTATTTTTTCTTTACCGAGAGCGTTAATAAGTCTGTCTGTTTCAGCAAGACCGCGCTTATCGGTATACATTATAATATCGGAAAGAGCATTACCGTTTTTGTCAACGGGAACGAACGATTCTCCGAATGACGTTATTGAAATAGCGCCAACCTCGTCAGCTTTAATGTTTGCAGCGCATCCCTTGATTACTTCAAGTACAGATGCAAACATTTCATTTGGGTTCATATCAGCCTGACCTGCGCGGGTCGTATATTCTTTATAGCATTTGTAGAGGAATTTTCCGTCTTCGGAAAAAGCGACGCATTTACAACCGCTGCTTCCTACATCAAGACCTAATAATATCATAACAGACACTCCTAAAAATTTAATTTACTTACATAATTATAATATTTTTTTTGACTGTTGTCAACAAATATGACCCACAATGTGCCAAAATCATTATATTAGTACTGATCTTTCTTTAAATAACAAAAAATGTAAATGATGTATTGACAAATTTCAGTAAATAGTGTATTGTTGTATTAGTTAGGTAGTACACTTCACAACACAAAAGAAAGGGGAGATCAAATGGCGTGGGTGCTTGACAAAAATCGACCTATATGTCCGCAGATATGTGAGCAGATTTGCGTAAAAATTGCAAGCGGACAATACAACCAAAACGAAAGAATACCGTCAGTGCGTGAAATAGCATTAGAGGCGGGGGTGAATCCCAACACCGTACAAAAGGCATTAACGATTTTAACCGAGCAGGGATTATTATATTCTATGCGCGGATCGGGAATGTACGTAAGTGACCGTACAGACAAGGCAGAAAAAAAGATCAATGAAATGAAGAGAGAAAAGACTCTTGAATATATTGAGGAAATGAAAAGTCTTGGTCTTGAGGTTGAGGAAATTAAGCAATATATAAAGGAGTGGAGCGAATGAGTGAGCTTTTGAGATGCGAAAAACTTACCAAACAATACGGCAGTGTCGTAGCATTAAAGGGCATTGACCTTTCGATTGAAAGTGGTAAGATAATAGGACTTTTGGGACCTAACGGATCGGGAAAAACGACGTT
>SVQI01000023.1:0-6722 GCA_015065455.1 Oscillospiraceae bacterium
GCTTCATTTTTCTTGAATTTTGGATGAATGCATTTCAATTCCGGCCTTGCAAAAGCCGTGCAAAATTCAAACACAACTTAATACGGAGAGATATCGAAGTGGTCATAACGGGGCTGACTCGAAATCTTCTTCGTCAAACGGAAGTCAATCTCCCAAAAAGCCTTTAACTACGCGGGTTTGTGGCATCTATCCCTCTCCGCACTTCCTTGAGTTCTAACGTGAATTCTAATACAATTTAATATTTGCGTTAACCTCGCTTATGCGAGTTAACATATACGGAGAGATATCGAAGTGGTCATAACGGGGCTGACTCGAAATCATGTTGTTTTCTCCAAAAACTGAATATTTTTTACACGGAGAGGTATCGAAGTGGTCATAACGGGGCTGACTCGAAATCAGTTTGCGAGCAATCGCACGCGGGTTCGAATCCCGCCCTCTCCGCCAAAAGCCCTTGAAAACACTACGTTTTCAAGGGTTTTCACTTTGTCTTGGTGGTGCCCGCTTTTTGTGAATGGTGCCCTTGGTGCCCTAATTTGTGGTGCCCTCGGTGTTTTGCTCTATTCAGTTTATTCATCAAAAATGAATGCTGTGGTGCCCTTATGGTGCCCGAATGTCTTAAAAATCTATAAAAAGTAGTGAAAAGCTGTAAAGAGATATTCCCGTTATAGCTCTATATCACTACTTTTTTTCTTTGGCTTTTCTTCCTTGCCTCCGTCGCCTTGCTTCTTCTCTCCGTCGCCTTTTGGCGGGTGTAGTGCCTTGTGGTAAACGTCAAGGACGGATTTTTTACGTTCAAGGCGCACGTCAACGTACTGTGCCGTTACTGCTTCAAGGTTGGTTGAGATACCGAGCGACATTCCGATACCTTTTAATGTATGCCCCAAGATCTCACCGACAGTATAAAAGTCGCCCGTGAGTTGGTGCATATTGGTTGCCGCCGTATGCCGCAAATCGTGAAAACGAATATGTGGCATTTCAAGGTGCCGTACAAGCTGACCGAAATTGTTTGAAACAACGTCGCGCCGATAAGGTGCGCCGTCGGGTTTTGAGATCACAAGATCATTGTCATAATACGGTGTCCCTGCGGCGGCTGTAAGCTCCTTCCTCCTTTCTTGCAAATTTTTCGCTTGCTCAAAATATGGGCGCGTCAGATCGGTGATCGGCAATATTCTATCGTTGGATTTTGTCGGTGCCATTTCCGATACTTCTTTTGTCCCTGCGGGAAGATTGAACGGTAATTGTTCGACCACTCCAAACGTGCCTTTTTCCAAATCGACGTTTTCCCAACGCAAGCCGAGAATTTCACTCATTCGCAAGCCGTACATACCCGCAAGCATAACGGGCATTTCCCACTCCGTACCGATAACCTTGCTCATAAAATCTTGCATTTGCTCTATGGTGTACGGGTCGGGTGTCTTGCCCTGCTTGCCAAACTTCGTAATAACATCACGGGCGGCATTGTGTTCTATGTAGTGATATTTCCTTGCGTGTTCCAATGCGACGCTCATAATTCTTTGAGCATATCTGACGCTACTGTTTGACAATCCGCTATCGAACATTTTTTGAAACATATTGTCAAGCATAGCGGGCGAAAGCTGATTGAGTTGAACGTGTCCGATGTTCGGTACAATATGGTTTTTGATATAGCCCTTGTAGCTCGCAAACGTGCTTGGGCGCAAGTTTGCTTTGCCGTGTATCTCTACCCATTCCTCCATATAGTCCTTGACCGTCTGTTTGCCTTGTGCGGAAGCAACGGGGGTATAGACGGGATTTGCGAGCTTGGTTTTCATTTCAGCTTCGTGCTGTGTAGCTTCCTTTTTGGTCGCAAAGCCCTTTTTAGAATAGGTCTTTTTGCCTTCGGGCGAATTGTATTTGATATTAACGTCGTAAACGGTGCCTGGCTTGCCCGTCAGAACACCGTTACTATCACGTTTATTTTGTACTTGTCTTGATGATACCGCCATAGCTTAACCCCCTTGTGTAGCCGGGGATTTTGCCGCCGTCTTTGCTCTATGGTACCAATCCCATATTGCAGAATCGGCTATCAATCGGCGGTTTCCGTTTTGGATATATTCAAGCTCGCCGCTATCCATAAGCTCGCGGAGCTTGTTTTCACCAATGCCGCTAACCTTGCTCATTTGCTCTACGGTTTTTAGCATAGGCAACATCGGGGCGGCTTGGCTTGTAGTTTCCTTTTTTGCCATAGGATAACCCCCTTTCGTTTAATTTGGCTAAAAAGTTTTGAATACGAAAAAGGGGCTTTAATCGGACGGCTATTAGCATAGCTCCACGGGAGTTTCACTCTTGCTCTCTCGGCAACCTTACCCATCGTTTGCGACGCTCTTAACGCTCGAACTGTGGCTATAAGGGAGTATCATTATCCTTTCTGCTTGTCGTCGCCCACAAACTGCTAAATTCGTTTTACGACGCTGTGTTTCTCGCTCGTTCCCGTGTAGGAAGTCTTGGCGCACCCGTCGCTCGGCTCGGAGCAAAAAGAACGTATCCGATTTGCCCTATACTGCGTCGCCGTTATCTTGCGTCGCTTTCTTTGTCAAGGAACGTAAGTGATCGGAATTTGAACGCTTGCGGAAAGGGGTGGGACGCAAGCGCAAATTTTAGTCAGACCTCAAAATCAAGGACGGCTCGCATAAGCCTTGAACGTAGTCTATCGCGTATGTCCTCGTCGATACCGTAATATGTATTTCCGCGCTCGTCACGGAGCTTGCGGACGGATAAGGACGCGATATACCCCTCATAATGCTGTATAACAATTTTCATTGCTTCGGGGTCGCCCTTTGTCGCGGCAATGATTACCGGGTACGGCAATAATCCGCGCTCGTCTTGATCGCTGATATTACCATTCGCTTGTTTCATCATCATTTGCGCGTTCCTCCAAAAATTGTTTTAGGGTTTCCAAAGAGCTTGTCCGTCTGTACTGTACCGTACTTCTCGGAATGTTATAGAGCTTGGCAATATCCGCGTCGCTCATATCGTGGAAGTAGTACAGCATAACAGCATTGCGTTTTTCTTCGGGCAATGTACGGAGAGCTTCGGCTAACAGTTCGGGGGTAATTCTCTTACCGCCCACACGGAAAGAATTGTCGTGATCTTCGCCGTCAGTAGGAGCGTCAACCGTGTAAAGCTGATTTTCTTCTTCGGGCGTCAGATCGGAAAAGCTGACAAAGTGTTTTTGATAGCGTTTCACATCTCTGTGTGCATTGCTCGCTTCGCATTTCAACGCCTTTTTGCAAAAGCCGTTGAAAGCACAACGTACTTGAAATTGGGTACGAGTTGGTTCATTCAAGGTATTCACCTCCTTTCGCAACCGCGAAAGCGGGTGATAGGTTGATTTCCCCTTTCGTTACCCACACCACCGCATTTTGAAAATTGCCAAATAAAAACGGTGATTTTTTTGAAAAAAATTTTTGAAAAAGACAAAATGCGCCCGTTCGCAAGACGCGAACGAGCGCAAAAATATAGAAAAGTGAATTGCAGTACAGTTAAGCGGGCATAGTTCCCCTGCGGGAAACATTGAAATTCATCTTTGAATAAATTTTAATATATTCTTTGTGTTTTCCCATATTGAAACTCCCTTCACCTTATATGTGTATTACATTACAGCAAAGAGATGAATTGTGTCGAATACAATCGAAACGAGATGTATTGTAAAATATATAGGGGGTGAATTGCAATGCACGACTACTCACGTCCTTTAGGTGATGCCGTAAAGCGCGCCCGTGGGAAATTAAATCTTACTCAAAATGAAGTTGCCGATTTAGCAGATGTTGATGTACGTACTGTATTGAATATCGAGAACTATAAAGGCAATCCCAAAATGGAAGTTTTATATCCTTTGGTACGCGCATTGAAGATAGACGCAAGAGAAATCTTTAATCCCGAAATACGCAGAGAATCGCCCGCACTTCGTCAGCTTCGCGTGATGATCGAAGAATGTAGCGAGGAAGAAGCGGCGGCTATCATTCCCGTGTTCCAATCTGTACTTACGGCTTTACGCGACAAAAACGCATTACCTATCGAATGAAAAAGAGCCAGCTTGTCCGTTTTGAACGGAAAGCTGGCTCTGCACATTTGTGTCGGGCTCACTTGCTTAACACCATTTTCAATTTTACAACGTCTATCCGAAATTCTTTCTTACACTTCGGACAATATAGCGGAAACTTTACAAGAACAGTATCTTCATATACCTTTGTCCTTGTTTTCCCTCCGCAGATCGGACAATGAATCCATAAAGATTCTTTTCGACTGTCAAGCATTTTTCACCTCCTATAATGGCATAGCTCCGCGTCAAACGTCTGGCTCTTTGCCATACCACAATTTGTTTTATTTAATCTTCCTTTACAATTTTCTTGACTTCTAACCGTTTCTTATGGTATCAATAATGTTGATTTTTCTAATTTTCATACGAAAATACAATGAAAAAATAAAGCCGACGATAATATCAATAGAAACAAAAATTGCAAATTCAAAGATCGCATAATGAAACTTCAAATCACTAATACCCGTTAATCTATAAAAATTACACACAAGATATGTTCCAAGTAAAGAACCGAGCAAACCGAACCAAATAGAATACCATGTAAAAAATAAGCATTCTATACTTACCATTTTTTGAAGCTCGGTATTTTGCATTCCCATAGATTTATATATTGCAAACTCACTTCTTCGTTGTTCGACATTCTGATGTACTGACCCCATTGAACAAAAAATAAATACTAGTACAAAATAAATCATAAACAAAGCTGAAATCAATGCCAAGGGATACCAAATTTTTTCGACTTTATCAAAACTGTTGTGCTGATCAAGTTCATACCAAAATGGAAACAAAAAGAATGAGTGTACTGTCAAGAAGAATATCGTACCTCCTGACAAAGCCAAGGATATAGCGCGATATCTTCCTTTATTGTTTTCGTAATTTTGCCCAGCTAAATCTCCGATTCTTCCAAAAAATCTTCCCGTTATTTTAGACAATAGGGATTCTTTTAATGAAATGTTAATAGCATTGTTCGTTTTTATTGTATCCAAAATTGTAATTCTTCTCATTTTTATTATTGGTAAGCAAGAGGAAAGTATAACGGAGAAAAGACCAAAAAAGAATGATCGAAAAACAGACGGAAATGCGATAACTACATATCCGAGATCAATGCCCGCGGAATTATAAACAAGAGAAGATATAACTTTATAAAATACTGATGCTATTGTATATCCCAATACTGTACCCAAAATCACCCCAATTATCCCGTATATGAATGTTTCGCAAATAATTATAAGTGCTTTTTGAGAAGAGGACATTCCTATAGAAGTAAGAAAGCCATATTCTTTGATTCTATCTTGAGAACTGATAGAAAAAACAGTACATATCGTAAAGCAACTCATAAAGATTGCCATTACGCAAAATGCTATACATAAGTTCCTGGTGGCAGAGTAATTTTCAACGCTTCCTTTGAAGTCAACATTACCGATGATAGAATCAAATAGGCAGAGTGCTATGGAAATAAGCGAAACGGAGAACACAACACAAAACAGTGTAAAAATGGTTCTTTTTTTATGACATATAATATTTTTATACGAAAGTTTAAGAATGGTATTCATTTCGCGTGTCCTTTACAATTTTTCCGTCTTCAATTTGAATAATTCTGTCTGCCATATTTGCAACTTGCTCATCATGAGTTACGATAATAATTGTCTGATTATATTTTTCATTTGAACTTCGGAACAGTTGCATGATTTCTTGTGTGTTTCTTGAATCCAAATTGCCCGTCGGTTCGTCTGCTAACAGAATAACGGGGTTCGTAATTAGTGCCCTTGCAATCGCAACTCTTTGCATTTGTCCTCCAGACAAATGACCGGGATAGTGAAACTCTTTATCTTCAATGCCAAGAGTTTTCAATACATCACGCAAAACTTTATCGTCAAGTTTTTTTCCGTCAAGTTCAATAGGAAGTGTTATATTATCTCGCACGTTTAACATCGGCAGTAAATTATAGAATTGATAAATTGTTGAAACTTTCTTTCTGCGGTATATTGTGAGTTCTTTTTCTGTAAAAATGCCTATGTCCTGTCCGTCAACAATTATGTTGCCACTTGTGGGAACATCAACACCCCCAATCAAGTGCATGAGTGTTGATTTTCCCGAACCTGAAGTTCCGACAATAGCAATAAACTCACCTTTATCTACATTAAAGGATACATCGTTCAACGCATGAACCTCATGACTGTCTTTGCCATAAACCTTATGAATATTTTTGATTTCTAATATTGACATGTTTTACCTCAAAGAAAAAGAATAATATTAATGAGTTGTCCTCTATAATATAAACGCATAAAACAAACAAAAGGATTACATACAAAAAGAAAAAAATCCGAAAAAATCGGATTTTTTTCTTTTTGCGTCATTCTACGCTATTAGCAAGTTTTATAAGTTCTTCAAATGTAACAGAAATAGGACAGGTCAGCTTGAACGCATAAAAACCGTTATTCCATATAAGAGTGTGCTTGTTGTGGCTCTTAAAATAGAGTGCTTCTCCAAACTCTGTACTGACTTGTTCACTAGGCGTTGTTTCTGTATCGATAATTGCATTGTAATTGGCTAGTGTGCTTTGCTGATATACAATTTCATCTTCCGTGTTGTTGATAAAGCGTAATTTATAGGTTAACAAATCACTATATTCTTCTGATTTGTTATATCCGTTAATCATATATGT
>SVQI01000023.1:6822-8628 GCA_015065455.1 Oscillospiraceae bacterium
TTGTTGATAAAGCGTAATTTATAGGTTAACAAATCACTATATTCTTCTGATTTGTTATATCCGTTAATCATATATGTTGGTGCTTGTGTCTGCTCTATTGATTCTGGTGGGTTAACTTGCAAAGCATCGTCAAAAAACAGATGTGTAAAGGTTTCATATATTTCTATAACAAAGTTCAATATTGGTGTGCGAATTGCCTCTACACTCATAGCAGAACCTGATAGTAATAAAAATATCAAAACAACAGCCGCCACTTTTTTTCCTGCGGTGTTTAAGCATCTCCAAGTAAATCTTTTCTCTTTATTGATTAGGGTTTGCATAGAAGAATCGAATTTTGCTGATGTTTCCCAAACTTGTGTTGGGTCCGTGGTTTCATAATCCTTTTTTTCAGCATCAATAAAAGCTTGTGCTAACGAAAATCTATTATTCATTGATTCCTTTTTCCTTTAATAATCCAACTAAAATTTTTTTACCGCGAACAATTTGTTGTTTTACTGTATATGTCTTTCTATTTAATAGACGGGCTATTTCTTTTGCTGTCTTGCCCTCAACATAGTGCAAATATAGTACCGGGCGATAAATTTCACTCAACATTCGTATTGTTTCAACAACAATACAGTACTTTTCTCGTTCGTAATACAGCTCCAATTCATCATCGGATTCTGAAATAATACTTTCATCGTAAGGGAGTACTTCTTTTCTCTTTCGCAGAAGGTCGTATGCAGCGTTTTTAGTTATAACCATTATGTAGCCAAGCGTTCTATCCGAATCAAAAGTTGCTATTTTATTCATATTACGAGCAATGGATAAAAAGGCGTTATGAACGGCATCTTCTGCATCGTAATGGTTTTCAAGTATTGAATATGCAATAACTAATAAGCGATCTTTATGTTTATAATAGATCTCCTCAAATTTGCTTTGATTGACGGGATCATCAATAAGGGCAAGATATAAAAGCATAGATATCCATTTTCCTTTAGTTCATCAAAATTATTTAATCGAAAACAAACTCCATAATATCTTCGATACGGCAGTTTAAAGTAACACAAATTTTATAAATACTTTCCATAGAAACAAACTCATTTTTACCCAACTTCGCAAGTACATTGAAGCTGATTTTCGCGGCTTTTTTTAAGTCTGTCCTATTCATCTTTTTATCAATTAAGGTTTTCCATAATCTATCATACGAAACAGTCATAATGCAACCTCATTTTCCTCTTTTCCAAAATACAAGTATATTATAGCATACATTTCACTTTTTTTCAAGATAATCTCATAATTTCGTGAGTATGAATGTCAACTATATAGCAGTTATTTCATTGTTTCTTATTGATTACTGTTTGGCAATTTCAGAACTACGGTGTTATATAGAGTACGGGGATAAAGTTACGTAGCAAGCATAGGAAGTGGGTACCCACTTCCGTATTTTCGCCCTTGCCGCGCTCGCGCTTCGGTTGAAAATGGCTTGTTGGGAAGCATCCCAAACCCTCGGTCAAAGAAAGGAGAACGTCAAATGAACGGACGGCAAAGAACGATACAAATCAAGTTCCGTGTTACAGAGGAAGAACGAGCTTTGATTGAACAGAAAATGAAGCTAATACCCACCGACAATATGGCGGCATATCTGCGGAAGATTGCCATTGACGGATATATTATCAAGGTCGATCACAGCGACATAAAAGCTATGACGGCAGAGATACAAAAGATCGGCGTAAACGTCAATCAGATAGCCCGCCGCGTCAATGCAACGGGAAACGTGTACGCCGAGGATATTGCAGAGATCAAAGGAGCGTTAGAGGAAATATG
>SVQI01000024.1 GCA_015065455.1 Oscillospiraceae bacterium
TTCTATAAAAATGAGGTGTTCTTATGAAACTACTTATTGACGATGCCAATCTTGAAAGAATTAAACAGATATATGAATATTATCCAGTAGACGGTGTTACTACCAATCCTTCTATCCTTGCAAAGGAGAGAAAAAATCCTTATGCGGTATTAAAACAGATACGGGAGTTTATCGGTCCTGATGCCGAGCTTCACGCACAGGTGATTTCTCTTACTGCGGAGGAGATGGTGAAAGAGGGACGACATATGGTTGAGGTCTTAGGTGAAAAGTCAAAGACTTTTATCAAGATCCCCACGATTCCCGAAGGACTCAAAGCGATGCGTACCCTTTCCCGTGAGGGCTACAAGGTTACCGCAACAGCGATTTACAATCCTCTGCAGGCGTATCTTGCCGCAAAGAGCGGTGCCGATTATGCAGCACCCTACATAAACCGTATTGATAACCTTGGAAGCGACGGCATAAAGGTTGCAAGAACCATGCAGGATATCTTTGTGACCAGCGGATATAAGACCCGAATTCTTGCTGCCAGCTTCAAAAACTCTCTTCAGGTGCAGGAACTTTGCGAATCCGGCATTCGTGCTGTTACTGTTGCACCTGATGTAATTGAAGGCCTGATCAAGCATCCATGTGTTGATTCTGCCGACGTTACCTTCGTGCATGATTTTGAAAAGCTTTGTGGAGAAGGCAAAACTATGCTTAATTGCGGTCTGGATAAATAAGAAGCCAGATATATCTATGCCGTCCGGTCGCCGCCTATACAAAAAGAGAATAAACCATAAGGGAGACACTCCGTAAGGAAGTTGTCTCCCTTCGGCTTTTGCAGTCAGCCAGAATGATTAAATTGTGAGGATAATTCAATTCACAACGGAGGCTTACACAATGGCAAACTTTATTACAAAATTTTGCGGATGAGGCCGGAAATAATCTGCATAGGGTACGAGTATAAATCTCCCATGTTTACAGATACTAACAGCGTAATTTGTAAAATAATTGTAGGGGAACGGATTGCCACGCCAGTGTGCGCACTGGCTCGCAATGACAGAGGAGAACGGTAGTCGCTGCGACTGTCGTACCTGTGTGTCATTCCGAGGGCGCTTGCGCCCGTGGGAATCCGCATCCTCATATCTGTAAAGGAGAAAGATATATGAAAGCAACAGGTATTGTCAGAAGAGTTGAGGCTTGTGTTATAATAACACAAAAGTGCGATAAAACCTTATAAATACTGGGGTTTCGGGCGAATTTTAAAGAAAAATTTTTAACAGAAAACAACAATTTTTGACCTATACATAGCAAAAGCGAGGTGACTTTGTACTGTCCGCACAAATTGGGGCAGTCCAATTTCACCTCGCTTTATTTTTTTTTGGTTTGTACATTATTGATATACCGAGATGGCACTATACCCATTTTGGTTTTGAAGATTTTTGAGAAATACTGCGCATCTGAATAACCGCACCTGTCGGCAATGTCGGTCACACTTGTAAACCCTTGTTCTATCATAGTGCACGCGTTTTGGACACGCACTGTATTCAGATGTTCAACGATACCAATTCTAAAGTGTTTTTTGAATATATACGATATATATTTCTTGTTGTAAGACAATTCTTTACTCATATTTTCTAATGAGAAATTATGGTCGGTAAAATGGTCATCAAGATATTTTTTGATAAGATCAACACTGTTACATTGTTTGGGCGTATTAGTTTCAGGCAGAAGTCTGTTTCCAAGAAAAGAGAAGGTATATAGTAAAACAGATTCGCTTATTAACTCCATTACCTTTGAACTTGCCAAAATTCCTTTTTTCCAAAAGTCTTGCACTTCATCCGCCTGATGAAAAAGAAAATTGTTACTATTAATATTCAGGCTTTCCATAATCATATTTCCGCGAAGCCCGACAAAACTGATATACATATAGGTAAAGTTTTCGACCGATTCTATGGCAAAAGAATCGGCAGGAAAAGTAAAAAACAGATCTCCCTGTGATAATGGGGTTATTTTGCCGAGAGTATGAATAAGACCTTTTCCGCTACAAACATAATACATCTTATAAACCGATTCTGATTTTAAGCGTTCATACTGCTGCGGCTTTGTTTCTAAAACAAAGTTTATTGTATGAATAGAATGAATGTCTTTGTAAAAAGGTATAAAATGGCAGATGTTTTGTTCCATATATCTCGCTCCTTTATTAAAGTATTATAAATTGGTTTGCACACCAAGTCAATCAAAATCTAACTATTTTCCACGAAAATGTGGAAAATGTCTATTGGAGAGTTTGCTTTCTACTGCTATAATAGTATTCAAAAAGGAGGTCAATTAAATGAAAAAGGTTAGAATCGGCGTTTTAGGCGCTTACAGAGGATCAAGTATGATAAATTACTGCAAAAGAGCGGATAACGCAGAAGTGGTAGCTATTTGCGATAAATCACCCGAAGCGTTAGAGGCGCAACGAAAAATTGCAGATGGACTAAATATTACCTTTTATGAAAATTTCGAAGATTTCATCAAGCATGATATGGATGCAGTAGTTTTGGCGAATTATGCAAACGAACATGCGCCGTTTGCGATTAGGGCGATGAAACTCGGTTTGCATGTGTTCTCAGAGGTTTTACCCTGCCAGACTATGAAAGAGGCGGTCGAGCTTGTTGAAACCGTTGAGGAAACGGGAAAGATCTATGCTTATGGTGAAAACTACTGCTATATGCCGGCACCCTATGAAATGAAAAAATTATACAGACAAGGAAAAATAGGCGAGTTTGAGTACGGCGAATGTGAATACATTCATAATTGCGAGTCTATCTGGCCTAGCATCACATACGGCGAGAGAGACCATTGGAGAAACAATATGTATTCAACATTTTATTGCACCCATTCTTTAGGCCCCATTATTCATATGACGGGATTACGGCCCGTTTCAGTTATCGGATTTGAAGGCGTTAGAAATGAGAGAAACCTTCGTACAGGGGCAAAGGGCGGTCAATTCGGGATTGAAATGGTAACGCTTGAAAATGGCGGTATTATCAAAAGCATTAACGGCGGATTATACAAAAATTCAATATGGTATTGTGCATACGGCTCTAAGGGAAGAATGGAGTGCGGTCGTGAGGATGCTAAGGATGGACATATACATAAAATATATGTAAATGCCGATGCATTTTCCGGAGACTATCAAAACGAAAAATTAGATAGCTATGAGCCTAAAAACGATGTTGTGGCAGATGTTGAAGGGTTCGGTCACGGCGGCTCGGATTTTTATTCTATGTATCACTTTGTTGAAAAAATAAACGGAAATAAAGACGCTGATACTATTGATGTTTACGAAGCGTTGGATATGTTTTTGCCCGGTATGTTTGCTTACCGCTCCATTTTAAAAGGCGGCATTCCGATGGAGATTCCCAACCTTCGTGACAAATCTGTTCGTAAACAGTGGAGTGATGATACCACTTGTACCGACCCGAAAGTAGCAGGGGATATGCTGCTCCCGACGTTTTCTAAAGGCACGCCTGATATTGATGACGGTGTTTACGAGCATATGAAGAATTTATGGGAAGCAGAATGCCAAAGCGGCAGAGATAATTACAGAAGCGCTGCATTTAATCAGGGCATAAAGAAATAAAATATGTATTACTTACTTGTTGTAATTTCGGTTATAATGTTCGGTGGATGTTTTGCGCTGAACGACGCTTACAGAAAACTACGAACAAGTAGCGTGGCAAGCAGTATGGAGAGCTCGTTTATTGGCTCTCTTGCCGGACTTGTAGTACTGCTGATAATAAGCGGTTTTAATTTTCAGGCTACACCGTTCACCCTTCTTATCGCGTTCCTTTCCGCGCTTAGTGGTATTGCCTATATTTTTTGCAGCTTCAAAGCCCTTGATAGTGTCAATCTTTCGCTTTATTCGCTCTTTTCAATGATAGGCGGAATGGCTTTGCCATTTTTTCAAGGAATTATATTTTACGGTGAAAAGATAACAGTCGCCAAAATTGTTTGTGTTGCATTTGTTTGTATTGCTCTAGGACTTACGGTGTCGCATGATAAAAATAAACGCGGTACGGCATACTATATCGGTGTTTTTGTGCTTAACGGTGTGGTTGGCGTGTTGTCGAAAATTTTCACCTCCGCACCCGTTGAAAAAACGAACGCCGAATGGTTTTCTATATGGATAGCCATTTTTACGGCCGCTATTTCAGGAACGCTGTGGCTTCTCTTTTTTACAAAAAAGAGTATGCCGCGATACACTTGGCAAGCATTCGGTGTAAGCTCGTTGAACGGAGCTTTCAATAGAATAGCAAACTTTTTGCTGGTAATCAGCTTGGTTCACCTTGATGCCTCTGCCCAGTATCCTCTTGTTACAGGTGGTGTTATTATTGTATCGACTTTGATTAGCCTTTTTGGCAAAAACAAACCGTCAAATAAAGAGGTCATGTCCGTTTTGATGGCATTTGCCGGAACATTAGCGCTGTTTCTTATTAAAATCTGATAGAACCCTAAGCAAAGAAAAACTTATTTTCGCTCAAAGTATATTTTTCTTCTTTTAACAGATAATAGTATCACGATTTGAATTTAAAGGAGATTTATATATGAAAGCAACTGGAATAGTTCGTCGTATAGAGGAATATGTCATATTAGGACAAAAGTCGACAAAACCTGCATAAACACTGGGGTTTTCGCTGATTTTTGTGGGGCTCAATTTGCGCAAATCAATACATACATAGTAAAAGCGAGGTGAAATTCACCTCGCTTTTGTAATTAAATATTTCGGAATTTGCGGATTGCTTTTCGGTGAGTTAAATCCGATTATTTGTATAAAGTGTATTAAATCACGGATAGGCTATATAAGCTGTGGTGAAGTCGCACTTACCGAATGCTTGATAACTTTCCAAGATTTCGGATTGTTCTATAATGCCATCCATTAGATTATCACCGTTAAATCCGCTAGACCAAACGGTGTCGGTAAGCACAAGGAAAACAACGCCATTGCTACAATCAACCTGCTCTAAAATATTGTCCGTAGATTCTATGTTGTTGAAATTCGCCATATACATCTTGTCGCTGGCAAAGAAAATATGCAATAGAGCGGTAGGCTGATACGTTGAGCCGTTGTTAAGGACGATGAGCGGCTTGTCTTCTACCATTGTGATGATTTCATTATCGCTCTTACTACGTTGCTTGAACAAATAAGAGCATCTATCTTCTTTTGCAATGGTTATAGTGCTAACCAAACAAATAGCCACCAGACCGTATGCCAAGATTTTTTTGTCCAATTTAAATCTCTCTGCAAATAGCCAGCTTGCCATACCAATCAATAATGCAAGTAACGGGAAAAGATTGTATAAGTATCGAACATATACAAAGTTTCCTACAACATGAGTAATTGTTAGTATAGCAAAGCCAACGACAATAGCCAATATTACACCAAAAACCAATATTTTTTTAAAATTCTCAGTCGTCTCGTCGGTTTGTTTTTTGTCGAATCTTAACTTAATTAAAACGGCGGCGGTAACAAGTGCTATAACGGCAACAATCGGCAAGCAATGTAACAAACCGTCGATTATGCCGAAGACAGTTTGTTTCCCCATAGAGAAAATGGAACGTCCCAATTTCGATATATTCAAAATATTGCCTGCAACTTCATTGCCTATGTTGTTTGTTTCCGAACCCGTTATTTGTGAAATTCCGGCAGGGAATACTACAAATACCAATACGACCGCGAGCAACATAGCGGCCGCATATAAGAAAAGAGGTTTCCACTTTTTGCGTGTTAATAGATGAATGCACGTAGCTGCAGCTAAGAAAAACGCAAAAATGGCAAAACAATATTGCGTGAAGGTTCCAAGGAATGTTAGAATGCCGCACCAAAGAATATGTGGGTATTTTTTCTCTTTCGTCACCAATTGATAGTGCTGCCATACTAACAGCATAGTCAACAATGTCATTAACGAGTACATACGAATAAAAATTGCCGTATCCGCAAAGACTTGCATACCGCCGTATAATGCAACGGGCACAATAGACCACAATGAGTCACCCATCAATTCCCGGCTTAATTTATACAATATTATTTGTGCCAATACGATCATAATAATATTCATTATCATTCCGATCCAAGGCGACCATACTCCAGGAAGAAAGGAACATAACGTATGCAACAGGAAATAAAATAAGGGCGGATGAGCGTCTTTACCGTTGTTGTAATGCACAACATCGTAAGCAAACTGTTCACCCTTCTCTACCGTCAAAAACTCGCGAAACATATCACCGTCTATCCAATTGTTCCACACTTCCGGAGCTTTTGAAATGCGGTCGGTATCATAACTATTAGACAGAATATAACTGTAATTTTCGTCTATATGTAACCCGGATTTTTGGGTACCAATATACACTAAGGATATTACTTGAATTAAGAGTATTGCGATGAGCAATACTATGCCTATATGCTTTTTAAACACGTCCAACAAGCCATTGCTTTTCATTTTACGATTCCTTCCTTAAAGGTGATGAGCTTGGAAATAAAATAATTGCTGACCAACACCACGAATTGGGCGATTATTTTAATCACAACAGCATTCAACTGCAACAAAATAACAAAAACAAAAAGAAGTACTTCTTCAAGGATTAGTGTGATTAAACGTCCCGAGTAAAAAGATAGCATTTCCTTGAAAACAACTTTTCCTTTTGCCTTGGAACAAAAAACCCAAATTCTATTGGTTATATAGGCAAACGTTACTGCCAAAACCCATGAAACTACGTTTGAGAGAAGTTCTCCCAATATTATGTTGAAAAGAATAAATGAGCCTATGCTAACGATCGTAGTGCAACCGCCAAAAAAAACATAAAGCAAAACAGCTTTGTATTTTGTATACGGCTCATAAAACAGGCGAAGCCCTGGCAAACTCATAATTCTATCAAAAACATCTTTTTTGTCATTCATTCTTGATTCTCCGAAATTACGTCGGTGTCAAGGCGGATTAAGTATCGTGGTCTGCATTTTATTTCTTCGTAAATTGCGGAGATATAAGTGCCGACAAGACCAAGTCCCAACAGTATTCCGCCACCTAAAATCAATAACAGCAGCAGAACCGTTGTAAAACCTTCGCTGGCCTTGCCCAAAACCCATCGCAAAAAGGTTTGAATTGCAAGAATACTGCCTGCGAATAGTGAGATTACACCCATATAATTTACCAGGGCCAACGGCTTGGTGCTAAATGAAACGATATTTGATATAGCATAACGGACAAGTTTTATAAATGACCATTTCGTTGTTCCAAAGGCACGTTCTGCCACGTCATACGTTACTTGACAAGTTTTAAACCCAACCCAAAAAGACATCGCGCGGAAGAAAGTCTTTCGCTCAGGCATATCCAATAAGATATCTACCACTTTCCTGTCGAGCAATTTGAAATCACTCGTGTTTTCCATATCAAATCCGGTAAGAAAAGAAAGGGTTTTATAGAAAATCCCGGCAAACATTTTGTGAATAAAGGTTTCGTCACCGCGAGAGTTTTTAATTCCCTCAACAATCTCATAACCGTTTTTCCATTGTTTATACATTTCAACGATCGTTTCGGGTGGGTGTTGCAGGTCACAATCTATCACAACAGCGCAGTCGCCTTTTGCTTTTGCTAAACCGGCTCTTATTGCTGCTTCCTTGCCAAAGTTTCGAGAAAACTCTATACCTCGAACTTGGGGATTTTTTTGGGATTGTTCCAAGATTTTTGCAAAGGTTTTATCCTTGGAACCGTCACTCACAAATATCAATTCACAAGGTATTTCTGCCTCCGACATAATCTCCAAAACGACTTTTGAAGTAACCGGGATATTCTCTTCTTCATTAAATGCAGGAATTATAATAGAGAGCAAATCATCCTTCATTTTTTTATCTCCTTATGTAATCGAATATACAAAAATATGATATAATAGCCACCACATTTTGTCAACAACACAACAAATCTATCAGTATAATCTTGTCCCATTTACAGATACTAACAGCGTAATTTGTAAAATAATTGTAGGCGAAAAGCCTCCCTCGCCTAGAGGGAGGGGGACCGCGAAAGCGGTGGAGGGATATATCCCCCAGTCACCTTCGGTGACAGCCCCCTTTAGGCAAGGGGGCCTTTGCCGCGGAAAAGGAGAAAGATATACTATGAAAGCTACTGGGGAGCGATGGGAGCGCCGCCGGTGGCGGGAGGAGCGACCTGAGCGAGTGGCCGCGGTCTGTGTGCAACGCAGGCGTTCACGCCAAGGCGCACACAGGGCACCGCAACAGGAATTGTCAGAAGAGTGGATGAATGAGGTATAATAACACCAAGAGCTATAAAGCCGCATAAACACTGGGTTTTTCGCTGATCATGTCCAAA
>SVQI01000016.1 GCA_015065455.1 Oscillospiraceae bacterium
CTCGGCTCTAAAAGTCCACCGGACTTTTATTCACTCCCTCGCCGCCGCTTCGCTACCTCGTCAGATGGAGCCGAGAATTACGCGCTTCGCGCGTAAAAAGTACATACGGTCAGCTTCTTCGCTCCCGAACCCTTGACCAAAGGCGCTTTTTGAAAAAAGCACCTCTGGACTCCACAAAAACTTTAAATAAAAATAATCCCCTTTAAATAAGGGGACTATTTTTCTATTTTTTCTCATAGACAATGGTATCATTGTCTGCTTTTGCAATAACTGCATCACCTGCTTTGAATTTACCTTCAAGCATTTCTGTCGAGAAGCTGTCTTCAATTAATCTCTGAATCGTACGGCGTAAAGGACGTGCGCCAAACGATGCATCGAATCCCTCTTTTGATACAAGCTTTATTACGCTTTCATCAAAGCTAATATTGACTCCGAGTGACTCTATTCTCTTTCCTACTTCGGCAAGCATAATTTTTGAAATCTTTTCAATATCCTCACTTGCAAGCTTGTTGAATATTACAATTTCATCAATACGGTTAATAAATTCAGGTCTGAACGTTTGCTTGAGATGGGACATAAGTATACTCTTTATATCCGCTTTTTCTTTCTCGGTCGTCTCAGCCGATGCAAAACCAAGACTTCTCTTTGTTTCGAGCGCTGATGCGCCAACGTTAGACGTCATAATTATCACTGTATTTTTAAAATCAACGCGTCTGCCCTGCGAATCAGTCAATATACCGTCTTCAAGCACCTGCAACAGCATATTGAATACGTCGGGGTGCGCTTTTTCTATTTCATCAAACAAAACTACCGAATAGGGCTTACGTCTTATCTTTTCAGTAAGCTGTCCGCCCTCGTCGTATCCGACGTATCCGGGGGGAGAACCGATAAGCTTCGATACGCTGTGTTTTTCCATATATTCTGACATATCAATTCTTATCATAGCGTTTTCGTCACCGAAAAGTATATCAGCCAAGGCCTTTGTAAGCTCGGTTTTACCTACACCTGTAGGACCTAAAAACAGAAAGCTTCCCATCGGTCTTTTAGGGTCTTTAAGCCCCATTCGTCCGCGTCTTATAGCTCTCGCAACTGCAGAAACAGCATCGTCCTGACCGATTATTCTATCTTTAAGAATACTGTCAAGCTTTAGTAATCGTTCACTTTCTTCCTCTGCAAGCTTTCTTACCGGAATACCTGTCCAAAGTGTAACTATATCGGCAATATCCTCTTTCGTTACACAAAGTGTTTCCCCGCCCGATTTTTCTTTCCATTCATTTTTAGCATCGTCATACTTCTGACGTAATTCTTTTTCCTTATCGCGAAGATCTGCCGCTTTTTCAAAATCCTGAGCCTTTATTGCCTCTTCTTTTTCTGATGACAGCATCTTTAGTTCTTCTTCGATTTCCTTAACGCTTGACGGAACAGTATAGTTATTTATTCTTATTTTTGATGCCGCCTCATCAATAAGGTCAATCGCCTTGTCGGGCAGATATCTGTCGTTAATATATCTTGTCGAAAGCTTAACGGCTTCTTCAATACACTCATCTGTAATTTTTACTTTGTGATGCGACTCGTACTTATCTCTGAGTCCTTTGAGTATCAATACCGCCTCTTCTTTCGTAGGTTCTCCTACCATAACAGACTGAAAACGTCTTTCGAGCGCAGAATCTTTTTCAATATATTTTCTGTATTCTTCTATAGTAGTCGCACCGATAACCTGCATTTCTCCTCTCGCCAAAGCGGGTTTTAGAATATTTGCGGCATCAACGGCACCCTCTGCCGCGCCTGCTCCGATTATGGTGTGTATCTCGTCTATAAACAGAATAATATTTGAATTTTTTGACACCTCAGCCATAACGTTTTTGAGTCTTTCCTCAAATTCGCCTCTGTATTTTGCGCCTGCAATCATACCCGAAATATCAAGAGTTACAAGTATTTTATTGCTCAGCGTTTCCGGAACGTTTCCCTCAACTATTTTCTGAGCCAACCCCTCGGCGACCGCCGTCTTACCAACACCGGGTTCACCTATAAGGCAAGGATTGTTCTTTGTTCTTCTCGATAAGATCTGTATAACTCTCTGTGTTTCCGTATCTCTGCCTATAATAGGGTCAAGCTTTCCCTCTTTTGCCATAGCGGTAAGGTCACGTCCGTACTGTTTAAGAGTAGGGGCATCCTTAAGATTGGTCTTACCTTTGCCATTCTTTCCGCCCTCGCCCACTTTAACGTCGGCATTTCTGACATCATCACCGAGATTGTCGTCAACGCCTTTAATATAACTAATAAGATCGCTTGCAAGTTCGTTCAGGTTAACTCCCTGAGCAGAAAGGATTCTGACCGCTACACAATCAGATTCTGCGAGCAACCCCAAAAGCAAATGCTCTGTTCCTATATAGTTCTGTCCTAGTCTCATTGCCTGATATGCCGAGGATTCTATGATTTTCTTTGTTCTGGGCGTCATATCTGCTGCTGAAACGTCGGTCTTTTTTCCTTCGCCGGATATTTCTCTTATCATATTTTTTGTAGCATCAAATGATGCTGAACGGTTTTCAAGCAGCTTTGAAGCTACGCTGTCGCTTTCCGACAACAGTCCGAGAAGTATATGCTCACTTCCGATATACGTATGTCCAAAGCTTCTTGCATATTCAAGCGCGCTGTCAAGCGCGTTCTGTGCTGACTGTGTAAATCTGTTATTCATAGATCTGTCTCCTTTCATTAAACGTCAAACGTCTTTAATTATCCAATCGCCTTTCTTAGATAATCTGCACGTAAAATATCCCTTTCATAATCGCTTATAGGTTTTCCGCCGTTATTTTTTATCAAATTAGCAGGAAGAACACCTATCATTATTTCGCCCATCTTTTCATATGTCAAATCATCAATAATCCCTAACGATATACCAAGTCTTACGTCGGCATACAGCTTCATAAATTCTTTTGAGCTGATTATTCTTGCATATTTCAAAATACCGTATGCGCGTCCAACCTTATCCGCTATGGCTGAATAGTTATCGCTCTTTAACACTTCCCTTGCGCGTCTTTCTTTTTCGCAAATCTGTTTTACAATGTCGTTCATTTTTTTGAGCGTTTCATCCTCTGTAACTCCCATTGTTACACGGTTTGAAATCTGATACAGACAGCCGTCGGGGTCAGAACCCTCACCGTACATACCGCGTACCGTAAGACCGAGGTTTGACAACTGTAAAGACAGCTTTTCCATAGAACGAGTCATTGTGAGGGCGGGTAAAAACATCATAACAGACGCTCTCATTCCAAGCCCCAGATTAGTGGGACAGTGAGTCAAGTATCCCAATTTTTCATCAAAAGCTATATTAAGATTATCGTCAAGGATATCATCGTATATGCAGGCATTCTTATATGCTTCGTCAAGCGAAAGACCTGACATAATACATTGCAATCTGATGTGGTCTTCTTCGCAAACCATAACAGACACATCCTTTTTTTCATTTGCTAAGAGTATATGAGGTTTTTGTTTCTTTGCAAATTCACGGCTGACATAATGCTTTTCAACTAATTCACCTGCATCAATTTGCGATATATTCTTAAAGTCTATTGTTTCAAACTCATCCCCCAGCGCCTTAGAAACCTTTTCAATTATTTCATTACAAGACGTTTCATCAAGATTTGATCCGAACGGATAGTCAACAATATTTCTTGCAAATCTTATTCTTGAGCTTATAACAACGTCATTTTCTTTTCCACAAGTGTTGTACCAAGACATACCGTAACTCCCCTCCTGATCACATTTCTTCTTTGTTTTTGTCTTTAATTTCGCGTATCTTGTCACGCAAAACAGCCGCTTTTTCAAACTCCTGAGACTCAATAGCCAATTTAAGCTCTTTCTCAAGTGCTGACACTTCGTCTTTGGGCGTATCAACGTTCAACGATTGTTTTCTTGTCCTCTTGCCCATATATTTTGACTTTCCGTGAATGTTCTCGATACTCTTCTGAAGCTCATCAGAGAAAACTTCATAGCATTTTGCGCAACCGACCTTACCCGATTTCACCAAATCGTCAAAGGTAGAAGCGCACAGGGTGCATTTCTTTTTCTCAGCAAGCTGCTTCTTCTTTGCTGAGAAAGGAAAACCTAAAATATCGTTTATTCCATACAGCGCAGAATTATTAAAGCCAACACCGTAATCGTCAAACAAAAAAGGTAGCTTTATATTAAGTTCACCCGTCTTTTTCAATTCCTCGGCACAAGAAGAACACAAAGCGTACTCCTGCGTTTTGCCGTTTATAGTCTGCTTATAATAAAACTCCGCATTATTCTTTCCACACTTACTGCAAATCATTTGTTTTCTCCTTTCGTTTGCTCAAAATATTAATGACTATTTATATATTCTACTTCATAAGCCTGAGTATAATATGCCGCAAAATGTCGGCCCTTACCGTATTTCTCGCAATAGGGGTGAGCTTACCAAGGGTCGAATTGGATATCGTACTGCACAGTAAAACATATTCTCTCTCGGTAATAACGTCCTTGTCAACCAGATTTCCCAAAAAAGCAACGCCCTCTCTCTCGTCAACAGTATCGCCTATCGCATAGAGAAAATGCATCAGATACTCGTCCTTGCCCATTTGTTTTCTTATTATTTTTATGTATCCGCCGCCACCCCTTCGGCTTTCAATTATATATCCTTTTTCCGGGGTAAAACGCGAAGTAATAACGTAGTTTATCTGACTGGGCACACACCCAAGCTGTCCTGCAAGGTCATTTCTTTTTATTTCCGTTTCTCCTTGCCCTTCATTTATCATTTCTTCAATTATTTTAGCAATAGCATCGGATATAAGCATTTATATTTCTCCTTTATATTGACTTTGACTATCTTTGACTTTTATTCTAAAAGCATTATACCACAAAGGTCAAAGAAAGTCAAGGTCTATTTTTAAAGTTGCCAATATAATTTGCTTTACTGCATTGAAAGCCTTCCCCTCAAGGGGAAGCCTATAACCACAAATTCATTTCGTTCTTATATGCTTTATTTGTACTTTTTTAGCTGATAGACTTATAGCTATACAACAAAAAGCTGTGTATTCCTACACAGCTTCACTGTTTTCTCCCGCCTTTATTGCATCAAAAACACGGGAAATTGCATTCCATGTCGTTGACGTCACAATCCCGGTCTCCTTTATTCCAAACAGTCTTTGAAACTCTCTTACTGCATTTTCTGTCTGCTCGTCGTATATACCGTTGACTGTAACGGGCGGAATTACACCATATAGATCTGAAATGATTTTTAAATATTCCTGCAGATATCTGACCTCTACACCCTCGCTTCCCATCAACAATATATTTCCGAAATATCCCTGTGCCGTTTCTGCAAAGGCACTTTCGGGCAGACTTGCATACAAAGCCTCGTACACGTTAAGAAGAACCGTCCACACCTCGTCTGTAACCACTCCGTCGGGGACAAATCCAAATATTTTCTGAAAGGCAATAACCGACTGATAAGTATTCTCTCCGTAAACTCCAATTATTTGTAACGGCGGAACTCTGCTGTCAAACACAGATACAAACAGAAGATAATATTGTAAAAGCTTTACTGTGTTCCCGACACTGCCATAACTTAATTCTCCCCGAAGCTCAGTAGAAATATCGGATAATTCCACCCCCTCATTTACAAGATAGTTCAGCATTTTTACGCTGTTGTACACGTAAAGAAGCTTATAGTATGTATCTTTTTCAAATATGCCTGTAACTTCAAGGTCAAAAATTCTTTGAAACTCGCTTACTGCCATAGCAGTTTCCTGACCATATATTCCGTTCGGGTTTTGAATAAAAGGAATAGAAGGATAATTTGCACCGACGCGGTTCAAGGCAAGCTGAAGTCCGTTTACCGAGCTTCCCGTCTGACCCTGATATAAAGGATACGTCAACAAAAGGTCATTGTCTATACCTACAAGATTTGCATTTTCAACTATATAAACGTCGCGACCAAAATAATATTCAAGTATTTCAAGATAATTTCTTCCGTTTTGCGCCATTTCAATACTACCCTCAACAGACAGTCCTCTGCACCTGCCGCCATTGTAGCATATAGTTACAAAAATAGGTTCGTAGCTGTTATCTCTCGATATGTACTGTGTAAAAATACCATCAACTATTTTGTTTATATTTTCAAATACGGGATAATTATACTCGTACCGCTGGTCGAGTACGGCGTCATTTGTTATATCAAAGCTGTATTTCTGCGCTCTGTAAAATCTGCTCGTTATTCTGTTAAGCGCAAGAGTTATCTGTGCATATATTACAGCATACAGCGCCTGTTGAGGTATATCCGGATCAAGCTGTAAAGACGCCACACTTTTTATGTAATCCGGAAAAGATACTGTAACGTTTTCGGCATCGTCTCCGGGGGCGCCAAGATGAACGGTAATATACGCCGGAATATCGGGAAGTGAAAAATTATTAGTCATAAAACAATGCCTCCACAGGATAGTTATATAACGGAAATATCTGTGCTGTATGTATCGTGCGATTATTTGTTTCTATAGGTATATTAGTTTCCTCAACTTCAATAAATCCGTCAGCAAGAATATTTGCTGTATATTCTTCGGGCGCAGGTAAAATTACAGCTTCAATTTTTCCGTCTTCTCCCGTGAAATATTCTCCGATAACATCTCCTTCCGAGTTTCTGATAATTACCCTTGCCAACATTACGGGCACGGCATTGTTAGCATATCTTACGTTTATTAATAATTCGCCCATTCCGTACTCATTCATATAAGCCCTCCTCAACACTGCTTTTTATAACATTATATGTAAACAAAAAAAGCACTGTTCATAACAGTGCTTTTTTATTTAAATATTGTAAATCAGTTCTTTTTGAGAAGAGAAAGAATATCGTCGAAATCGCTGTCGGAAATGCCGTCACCAACGTTTTCGCTGTCTTCAGCGCCTTCTGCATATTCATTTCTGAAAATTGAGCTATTGTCATCAACTTCTTCAACAACAGTCTGAGCAACCTTATCTTCTGCTGCTACTGTCTTGGGAGCGGCATCCTGTGCAGAACTCTTCTTGGGTGATTCAAAACCCGTAGCAATAACAGTAACCTTAATTTCGTCTTCAAGGTTCTTATCGAATGTAGCACCCCAGATAACCTGAGCGTCGGGATGAGCTTCGTTCTTGATCATACTTGATGCAATATCAACTTCTTCGAGCGCGATATCGGGAGATGCTGTAATATTAACGAGAATACCTCTTGCACCCTTAATAGAAGTTTCGAGCAAGGGACTGGAGATAGCGAGCTTAGCAGCCTGCTCTGCCTTGTCCTTACCGTTTGCATGACCAACACCCATATGAGCGTTACCTGCATTTGACATAATAGCAGTTACGTCAGCAAAGTCAAGGTTGATTACACCTGTAATATTGATAAGCTCAGAAATACTCTGAACGCCCTGTCTTAATACATCGTCAGCAATAATAAACGCATTGAGAAGAGTAAGTCTTGTTTCGGAAACCTGCTTAAGACGTTCGTTAGGAATAATAACGAGAGAGTCAACGCATTCTCCGAGCTTCTTGATACCTTCTTCAGCAAGCTCCATTCTTTTCTTACCTTCAAAAAGGAAGGGCTTTGTTACGATACCTACTGTAAGTATGCCCATATCCTTCGCAATCTTTGCAACTACGGGTGCAGCACCTGTTCCTGTTCCGCCGCCCATACCTGTAGTAATGAACACCATATCTGTTCCGCGAAGAACGTTTGCAATTTCTTCAGAGCTTTCTTCAGCTGCACGGTGGCCGATCTCAGGGTTAGCACCTGCGCCTCTGCCTCTTGTGAGCTTTTCTCCGATTACAATTTTATGAGTAGCGCCCGATGTCTCAAGCACTTGTTTGTCTGTGTTAACAGCAATAAACTCTACGCCTCTTACTCCTGCTTCAATCATACGGTTTACAGCGTTTGTACCGCCACCGCCGACACCTATAACCTTAATATTTACTCCACTGCTGTTGGTTTCTTCAAACTCGAATGCCATTATTTGCTTCCTCCTGTATATTAAAAATCCTGTATTTTATACATATTATGTTTATTTGCCTAAAAAATCACACAAATCGCCTATAATTATGCATATTATGCACAGCCTATATATAAATAATGATAATACTTTTTATCATATTTAGCAAGAACTTTTTAAATTATTAACGATATATTTACATTTTAAAACCAAAACCATCAAATTATTTATCCAAAATAACCGAACCGACCGTAATATCGTGAACGTCAACAAGTCCCGTTTGCTCCGGTTCAAACTTATCTATCATAAGTTCCGCAAACGTGAGCTTCATCTCCGTTTCAGTATTATCACCCATATATATTCTGAATCTGTCCTGATAATTGATGTAAATATTATATTTCTTTGACATGTCAATTTCGGTCAAATGTTCAGAAATCTTATGTTCGGTAACCTCGGCTATAAAAGAGCTTATATAATCAAAAGACAATTCTTTGTCAAACTCTATCTGTTCTCCGACAATAACACTTTTTATGTCGGAAAGCTTAAGCATTATAAGGCGCCTTTCGCCATCGTTCCTCGGCATAACCTCGGTCCTGCCCAATACTCTCAAGGTAGAAGAAAGAATAAAATATTCCCCGCATATAACAGTATAGTATACAGGTTCTTCCTCCGTAACCGTAAACGTAAGAGTTGACGGAAGCGTACGTCTTATCACAACGTTATTTATATAAGGATATTCTGTCTGAATCAGACTTCTCGCCTTCTTCTTATTTATCGCATATAAATTCTGCCCTACCCTTATTCCGCTGGCTTCTATTATTTTGTCTCCGTCGTAACGCAGGTTTCCCTTTACCTCAATCCTTTCGATCTTCAAAAACAAAGCCATACATACAGCTATAAAGACTAAGCACATCACAATCGAAAGCAATATATAATTTATACGTCTGAATATTCTTCTACGCCTTTTTTTTGCCATTAACCGTTCAAACGTATCACGGTTTACAAGTTCGGCGTTAGATATATCCGGATTATTATATAAATCCTTATCCATATTTTAATTCCCTTTGTTTATTTTCTTGCGCTTCTCTCCACAAGCTTTTTTACCCCGTCATAAATAAGGGCGTTTGTATTTTCTACAGCAAAGCTTCTGACGTTCTTTTGCATTTCAGATAGCTTTCTATCGTCAAAAATCAATTTTTCAACAGCTGAAGTCAAAACACCGTCAGTCAGATTCTTTTCCTCAAAAACCAAAGCTGCATTTTTCTTTTCAAGCTCAACAGCATTTTTATACTGATGATTATCCGTTACGTTTGGCGAGGGAATAAGTATACACGGTTTTCCCAGCATCGCAAGCTCGGAAAGAGTCATAGCTCCCGCCCTTGCAATAACGAGGTCTGCTGCAGCCATTTTTTTCGGCATATCATAAATATACTCAACAAGCTGTAAATTGTCGTATTTTTCAAGTCCGTACTCTTTGAACAAAGCAAGAGTAGATTCTTTTTCAATAGCTCCCGATGCATGAATGTGCAAAACCTCGGGGTGCTTACTTGAAAAATCACGCATAAGAGCCATAACCTCTTGGTTTACACGCAAAGCGCCAAGGCTTCCACCGTATGACAATATAATTTTCTTATAATCACCCTTTATTTCGGAAACGGCTTTCTCATCAGATTCAAATCCGTTTATAAGAGGGTTCCCGACTCTGATTGCTTTATTGGGATATTTAAGTCTTTTTATAGTTGCCTCAAAATTAGTATATACTATATCAACGTATTTTTCAAGCATACGAACGGCAACTCCGGGTAACGCGTTCGATTCATGCAAAACTGTAGGAATCCCCATATCCGCCGCCGCCTTTACGATAGGCCAGCAAACGTATCCGCCCGTTCCTATAACAACGTCGGGTTTAAATTCTTTTATAAGCTTCTTCGCTTTAAAAACCGACGTGACGGTAAGATATGCAGTTTTTAAATTTGAAAGAGTAAGCTTGCGCTTCAGTCCTTGAATTTCAATATGATACACTTCGTAATTAAATTTCGGAACAAGCTTGTTTTCAATTCCTCTTTCTGTTCCCACAAATGCAATAACGCTGTCCTTTTCATTTTCACGTATTGTATTTGCAATAGCGATAGCGGGATTTACGTGACCGCCCGTTCCGCCGCCTGTCATAAGAACTCTCACGAAAGAACTCCTCCTTCAAATGATTTAATATACCGAATAATAGAATTATTACTTCTGCTGATATGAATATCTTGAAATAGCAAGAACTATTCCCATTTCAATAAGCAGAATAGATAGTGATGAACCGCCATAGCTGAAGAACGGCAAAGAAATACCCGTATTGGGAATTGTATTTGTTACAACCGCCATATTCAGAATAGACTGAATGGCTACCTTTGATACTATACCAACTACGACTAATTTTGAAAAGGTATCAGATGTTTTCTGAGCTATTACAATACCCCTCCATATCAAAGCAATAAAAAGACATATCGTGGCAACAGCGCCTACAAAACCAAGCTCTTCACAAATTATAGCAAAGATAAAGTCGTTCTGCGGCTGTGAAACGAACATATGCTTCTGCAGACTCTGTCCAAGTCCTACACCGAAAAATCCGCCTGAACCAACCGCGTTCAGTCCCTGAATAGTCTGCCATGTTTCCGACTGACTTGAATAGTTTTCGGGATGGAGCCATATATCAATACGCCCTCTTGCATAGGGAACGAACATAATCAAAGCAAGCACTACCGCTCCAAAGCTTCCTGCGGCACCAAACAACCAGTTCAGTTGTCCGCCCGCAACGAATATTACGCAAGCTCCGATAAGAAACAGAATGATAACACCGGAGAAGTGTTTTTCCAAAGCAACGAGCAAACACACGAAGAGTACGACCGCAAAAGGAAGTCCGAGTCTTCTTATAACAGGCTCCCACCTCGTCGTTCTTCTGAACAGGTAATTTTCGTTATCTGAAAAATATTTAGCAAGTATAAGAACAATGCCGAGCTTCATAAATTCAGACGGCTGTACTGCAAAAGGAATACCGGGAATAGCAAGCCAACGCTTTGCCTCGCCTTCGGCAGTACCCATTATCAGAACGGCAACCAGAGCTGCTACTACACCCCAGAAATAAGTCTTCGTAAATTTTTTTATTAAATTTACATCGACAACGTTTGCAATAAAAAACATAGCCGAAAGTCCCACTGCAACCCAGCCTATTTGCTTCTTTATAAAGAAGTAGCTGTCTCCCTCGGACGCCAAAGCATAAGCATAGCTTGCGCTGAAGACCATTACTGAGCCAAAACAAATAAGCACAATTACAAGAACGAGAAACGTTCTGTCCATATCACCCTTTATTCTGACTATGTCGTTATCTTTTATAATGTCCCTTTTATCTATGGGACGCGGAAGTCTCGGCGGTCTTTTCTTAACCGGCAGCTTCCCCGTTTCGCCTCTCGGCTGAACGTGTTTATTCATATTATATCATACTCCAATATGCAATAGCACAGAATAAAACTGCAACAAGACTGAATATTCCAACGATTTTAAGCTCACTCCATCCGCTTTTTTCAAAGTGGTGGTGTATCGGGCTCATCTTAAAAATTCTCTTTCCCGTAAGCTTGAACGATGCAACCTGAAGCATTACGGAAAACGTTTCCGCTATATATACTATTCCGCAAATAAGTATAACCAACGGTGAATCAACAAGAAATGCAAGACCCGTTACAGCTCCTCCGAGGAATAAAGACCCGGTATCTCCCATAAATACTCTTGCAGGATAGAAATTGTAAACCAAAAAACCAAGACAGCACCCGATTATTACTGCAGAAAAAACACCCGTTTCCATATTTGAAAAAACAAATGCAATTACCGCAAAAAATGCGCCTACAATAGCAGTAATACTTGCGGCAAGTCCATCGATACCGTCAGTCAAGTTTACGCTGTTTACCACACCGGTAATAAGAATAAGAGCAATTACGTAATAAAAAATTCCAAGCTCCCACTCAACGTTAAAAAAAGGTATTTTAAGAGACGTATCAAGTCCGCCTGCCCATGTCATAAAATAGAGATAAAGAGATGCTGCAACAAGCTGAAGAAGATATTTATTGCCGGCTGTCAAGCCTTCATTCTGCTTTTTAAAAAACTTAGCGTAGTCGTCAATAAATCCAATAGCACCGCAAAGCAAAGCAAATACAAAAGTGATGCAAACGCGCCATACACTCTCGTCATCGCATTTTATAAATGCAAAAACGCCTACCGCAATAAAAACGATAACAGCGGATACTATAAACCCAAGTCCGCCCATTGTAGGCGTTCCCTCTTTGGATTTATGCCAACGGGGGCCAATCTCAAGTATTTTTTGTTCCATCTTCACGCTTTTGAGAAACGGAATGAGGATACGCTCCGCCAACACCGTAAGCGCAAATGATAAAACGAGTGCTATTATAAAATACAGATACATATATTTACCCCCTATGCCTTAAACAAATGCTCTATTACCTTTTCAAGAGCGACCGCCCTGCTTGCCTTGAAAAGCACGACGTCTCCCGATTTCAAATCATTTTCAAGAATCTCAGCCAACCCCTCAGGACTGTCTATCTTATTGTAAGCAATAATTGATGATTCGTCAAATCCTTCCTCAAGTCCGCCAACGGCAATTTCAAGCGCGTCTTCTCCGTACGTATATAATCTGTCTATATTGAGTGACGCAGCATACCTTCCCACCGACTTATGAAGCTCGTTCCCTTTCTCGCCAAGCTCACGCATTTCTCCGAGAACAGCAACAGTTCTTCTTTCTTTTCCGAGTTCAGCAAGAACGGAAAGTGACGCCTTCATTGATTCGGGACTTGCATTGTAGCAATCCTCTATAACGGTAACACCGTTCTTTTCATATATTTTCTGGCGCATACCCGACGGCTTATAATTTTTAAGTCCGTTTCTTATTTCACATTCACTGAGTCCTGCAGTTTTTCCCGTTACGAAAGCCGCCAAAGCATTATATACGTTATGCTTTCCGACTGTAGGAATTTCAATATCTTTTATATCATTCCCCTGATATACCATATCAAACAAAGTCTTTTCTCCGACAGTTCTGATATTATATCCGAAAACGTCAACCTCTGAATTTATTATACCAAAGCTGACAGACTTTGAAAACGTATCTTTCTTTTCCCAAAGCAAAGGCTCGTCGCCGTTATAAACGAGAAGTCCGTCTTTTTCCAAACCTTCAACTATCTCAAGCTTTGCTCGGCATATATTTTCTCTGCTTCCCAAAGCCTCGAGGTGTGCCGTTCCTATATTTGTAATAACAGCAACGTCGGGACGGGCAATATTTGTAAGACACGATATTTCGCCTAAAGCACTCATTCCCATTTCAAGCACTACGGCTTTATGAATACTGCTGAGTGCCGCAAGTGTAAGACTGAGTCCGTAGACTGTATTAAAATTTCCTCCGCTTTTATGCGTTGGATATTTTTCTGCCAACACGTACGAAATAAATTCCTTTGTAGTGGTCTTTCCCACACTTCCCGTAACTCCTACCGTAAAGGGAGCTATATTATTGCGACACGCAGAGGCAAAATCCGATATTGCCTTTATCGTATCTTCAACTAATATATAATCTCCCGAAAAACCATCGGGAAGCTTTTCGCACATAACACATTTCGCGCCGTTTTTTACAGCACTTTCGATATACTTATGTCCGTCTGTATTTTCTCCTCTTACAGCTACAAACAAAGTATCCTCGGATATTTCTCTTGAGTCGATTGAAATGCTTTTTATATCAATAACGGAATTAGTTTTTCCGAAGCTCATTTCTGCAATTTGTTTGGTGTCATACTTTTCTGACAGTTCAATTATCATTTCCCTTAAACCTCTTATTAACCGCATCGGCGGCTATTTCCTTTTCGCTGAAGTATCTTTTCCCCAGAGCGTCGATCTCATATTCCTCATGACCTTTTCCTGCAAGCAAAACAATATCGTTATCCTTTGCAGTCATCATAGCGTATTCAATCGCTTCTCTTCTGTTTTCAATCACAATATGCGGTCTTTCCTTGTCGATTCCCTTCATAATTTCGGAAATAATATCGCAAGGCTTTTCCGATCGGCTGTTGTCTGACGTTACTATAACAAAATCGGCAAGTCTTGACGCTATCTGCCCCATAACGCGCCTTTTTGTCCTGTCTCTGTCTCCGCCGCACCCAAACAAAACTGTTATCTTCTGCTCTTCTGCCTTAAAATTCCGGATACATAACAGCACCTTTTCTAAAGCGTCGGGTGAATGCGCATAATCAATATAAACTGTAAAGGGAGCTTTTTTTAGTTCAACTTTTTCAAGTCTGCCCTTAACGTTTGATACACATAGGACCGCCTGCTCAATTATTTCTTTATCAATTCCGTCACAATAGGCAAACGCGCAAGCGCACATCGTATTGTATACGTTAAACGTTCCGCATAGCTTCGACTTGACTTTTATAACATCGTTCTTTGTAACAAGGTCGTAGCTAAAACCGTCGGTTTTGTATTCCTCAAAATTACTTATATAAAAATCAGCGTCTTTATTGCAGAAGGAATACGTGTATTTTCTCCCAACTGCCTGTGATGAAACGTTATCGCAAAATTCATCGTCAAAGTTATATAAACCAAATTTTGATACCGAAAACAGCTTTGCTTTTGCAAGAGAATAATCTTCCATATTCTTATGAAAATCAAGATGCTCTGACGATAAATTCGTAAAAATTGCCCCGTCAAAATCAACTCCGCAAAGCTTATCAAGATATAAAGCATGGGATGAAGCTTCCATTATCACTGTATCAATACCGTTATTGAAAGCCGACCTTAAGGTGCTGAAAAAGTCCTCGGGATCACGCGTCGTAAGTCCGCCGTCAAGAGTTCCCAACGTCAGAACGGAAGAACCTGATTTTCTGTAAATCTCCGATAAAATTCTGCAGGTCGAAGTTTTACCGTTTGTTCCCGTAACTGCAATCATTCTCAGTTCTCTTTCGGGGTGACCGTTATGTGCCGAACACATCAAAGCCAATACTGCTCTGCTGTTTTTTACTTTTATGTACGGAAGTTCATTGTTTTTAATAATATCGTTTACTTCCTCTACAACGACCAGCACAGCGCCCTTTTTCTTTACTTCACCAGCGTAGCTATGTCCATCAACAGTCAAGCCCTTGATACATACGTATATGTATCTGTCCTTTACCTCATCGGTTCTTGACGTAACCCCCGATATATCCATATCAAAGCGGGTTATATTCGTTTCAATTACTTCAACATTTTCAAGATAATTATAAAGCTTCAAGCCAAAACGCCTCCGAATGTTAAATAAATTATACTATTTAAACATCCGTATATTTTGGCATCATTTAATTTTAGTCAGTTCCGTCCGTGTGCATAAACTGAACGGTTACTATACTACCATCCGGCATTAGTGTTCCTGCAGCGGGATATTGGCTTACAACCCTTGCACCAACACCCTCTTCAAAGTTCATAGCGCCTTCTATTCGAATATTAAATCCTTTATTAGTGAGAGTCGTATTTGCAACCGTTGCAACCATACCGACAACGTCGGGAACGGTTATCTGCTTATTTGTTTCGGGAGTAGCATCACCTAAATAGAATATTACTTTACCGGTAGTCAAAAGCACAGAGCTTCCTCCGACAGGAACCTGTGATACAACTACGGGACCTTCTCCCACAAACTCATACTTAAGTCCTTGGTTTTTAATGTTTATTTCTGCTTTATCAGCTGTAAAGCCTGTATAATCCCATACCTGAACGTGCGCTCTCTTTTGCTCCTCTTCAGAGTATGTGCTTTCTATTCCCATATAGGGCAATACCTCTTCAAGAAGATTTGATATATAAGGCGCTGCAACCATACTTCCGTATGCCGAGCTTCCGAGAGGTTCGTCTACGACTATAAGAACAGCTATCTGCGGATCGTCCGCAGGAGCATACGCAACGCAAGAGCCTACGTACAAATAAGATTCGCCAGCCTCATTAAGAATATCTCGCTTCTGTGATGTACCCGTCTTTGCGGCAACCTTGTATCCGAGAACGTATGCATTCTTAGCACCGCCGTCACTCGATACGCCTTCTTCGAGAATATTGGATAGATACGTTGACGTATCTTTGCTTATTACCTGTCTTTTTACATTAGTGTCATACGACTCAACAACGTTACCCTTTGAATCAACTACCTTATTTAGAACGTGAGGGGTAACAACGTACCCGCCGTTTGCAACTGCAGATATTGCAGTTATCTGCTGAATGGGGGATGTCTTGAACGTCTGACCGAATGAGTAAACTGAAAGCTCAACGAGGTTAAGTCCCTCGCGCTTTACGTAAAGACCGCTTGCCTCTCCTCTGAGGTCAATACCCGTTTTACTTGTATAACCGTAAGCTGTAAAATAATCATAAAACAAGTTAGATCCGATAGACTGACCTACCTGAACAAGCGTCGGGTTACACGACTGCTGAAGTGCTCTTGCGAACACCATACTTCCGTGTCCAGTTCTCTTGTGGCAGTGAATAGGGCTTCCGTAACCTTGTACCCTTATAGCGCCAGTACAAGTGTATATATGATTGGGATTTATCAAATTTTCTTCAAGCGCCATAGACGCTGTAATTACTTTAAAGGTTGAACCCGGCTCATAAAGCCAAGAAACCGCCTTATTGTTCCACGATGAAAACAAAAGATTATTGTATTCTTCAGAATACTTGTCAGAATCTGTAGGCAAGCCCATTTCTTCGAGCTTTGCGAGATATTCTGCATTAAGCTTACCGGGTGAATTCAAATCATAAGTTGGATACTGTCCCATCGCCAAAATACCGCCGGTATTTACATCCATAACGATACCCGCAACGCCTCCGGCAGATTTTGATTCCTGGTAAGTCATCTTCAACTGCTTCTCGAGCAACTGCTGAATTCTCATATCAAGAGTAGTAACAACGTCGTTTCCGTCTTCGGCTGTGATATAGCTGTCATATTTAAACGGCATATCCATACCGAGTCCGTTTTTAGCCGTTATATATCTTCCGGGAGTACCGGTAAGGTACTTATCATACTGAAGCTCAACACCGTAGCTTCCCCCGTCAGTACCCATAAATCCGATTACGTTTGCCGCCAAAGAATCATAAGGATAGTATCTTTTCGTGGTTGCCTCAAGGTGTATTTGTCTGTTTAACTTGTGCTCCTCAATAAAAGCCAATACCTTATCGGCTTCGGGCTTTTCTACGTTTTTCTTAACAGTTTCGTCTGCTCTGTTTTCACGGAGTGCTCTGTTATAGATAGTTTCATAATCAACATTAAGTATTTCAGCAAGATTACGCGAAATAAATCTCGCCTGTTCGTTATCTTCAATATCAACAGGAGAAATAAACACTCTCCAAACAGATACGTTCGTAGCAAGAACTACTCCGTTCTTGTCAAGTATCTCTCCGCGGTCAGCCGCAACCGTGTTCATTCTCTGTACCTGATCTGATACACTCTGCTGATATTCCTTGTGGTGAATTACCTGATACCAGAACAAACGGCCGACTATAACCGCCCACATTGCAACAAATATGATCAAAGCCCAAGTGCTTCTTGTCTTTATGTATTTAGTAAGTCTACCGTACATTTTTTCACTCCTGTGATCGTTTTCTCTAAGACTTTATCCGTTTAATCAAAAGAGAGTAAAGAGTATATTCACAATACACCACTCTACCCTCATTAACGCAAGATATGCCTTACAATATAAATTTATTCAGTCTTAGTTTATATATTCCACCAATTCTCTGAAATTCTGAGCAATGGAACTCATAACCGTATTAACCAAGCTGTCTTCTGTGGTTTCAGGTTCTACAACTTCGATCTTATCCTCGTTACCGATAACAACGTACTGCTTATTAACCTGGTCTGCCTTTACCATTCCAAGCTCATTCACAGCGATGTTTTCAACAACTCTGAGATCGTTTTTGAACTCAACGTCCTTTCTTAAATCTTGTTCTTGCTTCTGGAGTTCGGACAATTCATTCTGGAGTGCCGAGATATCCTGGGTAAACTCATTGATCTGAGCCATTGTAAGCATCATGAACATGAACAGGACAGTGCAGATTACTGACACAAACACTACAGATGTCGGAAAAGGAACTGTCTTTTTCGCCTTTATTGTCCGAACCATCGGCTTTTCTTTTACAGCAGCAACGACTTTTATATTGTCTGATTCAAGTGCGTGGGATTTTACCATCGCACGTGTTTTTGTATTATTTTTTGCGGAAACTTGTCTTTTTTCAACAATATCCGCGCCTTCACGGACATTTTTCGACTTATTTTTCTTTTGTTCATACGATTTTTCGTATGTCATTCCGCTTTCCCCCTAAATCTATTCTTTTTTTATTCCCTAAAAACACATCAGCTTCCCACGGCTGATATGCAAACTTAAATTCTTTCTGCTACACGAAGCTTAGCGCTTCTTGATCTTGGATTTTCCTCAAGCTCTTTTTCGGAAGGCAAAATCGGCTTTCTCGAAACGAGACTCAAAGTCGGTTTTTTTCCGCACATACATACAGGAAAATCAGAAGGACAGGTGCAACCCTTAACAAGAGATGCAAACGTCTTTTTTACTATTCTGTCTTCAAGTGAGTGAAACGATATTATGGCAAGTCTTCCGCCAACCTTAAGTCTTTCCGCCGCCGCAGTTATCGCAGGCTCAATGGCATCAAGCTCACCGTTCACTTCAATTCTGATCGCCTGGAACGTCCTTTTTGCAGGATGCGGTCCGTCGATTCTTGCTTTTTGCGGTATTGCCGACTTGATTATGTCGCAAAGCTCCGCTGTCGTTTCAATGGGCTTCACTGCCCTTGCTTCTTCAATAAAACTTGCAATACGGGGAGCGAACTTTTCCTCTCCGTAATCGTATATGATCTGTTTGAGTTTGTCTTTTGAATATGTATTTACTACCTCGTAAGCTGTCAACGCATCCGACTTATTCATTCTCATATCAAGATATCCGTCGTTATTATAAGAGAAACCGCGTTCAGCCGTATCAAGCTGATAAGACGACACTCCAAGATCTGCTATTACACCGTCAACGCTTTCTATACCGAGGTTATCTAACACGCTGCCTATATTTCTGAAATTATCCTTAACAAAAGTAACTCTGTCGGAATATTCTGCAAGTCTTTGTCTTGCCGCCATTAATGCATCATCATCTCTGTCGAGAGCTATATGATGTCCGCCCTCTGTCAATCTCTTTACTATCTCGTAAGAATGACCGGCTCCGCCTGTCGTAAGATCTACGTATATTCCATTCGGTTTTATGTCAAGTCCGTCTATGCACTCTTTAAGCAAAACGGAGTAATGTGAAAACACAATTCCCATCAGAAGCCAAGAGCCATAAGTGTTTCGGCAAGTTCTTCGGAGTTCATATCATTTTCAGCAATCCACTTGTCTTCATCCCATATTTCAATATGGTTTCCAACGCCGATAACGTACACGTTTTTATCAAGTCCCGCGTAAGCCTTATGATTCTGAGAAATAAGAACTCTGCCCTGTCCGTCAATCTTAGTCTTAACGGCAGATGCCATAAGCGTTCTCTTTACGCGTCTTGCCTGTATTTCAGGAAGCGAGTTGAGTTTTTCTGTAAATGATTCCCATGATTCCTTGGGATAAACGGCTATACAACTGTCAACGCCTCTTACAACAAAAACCTCTTCTCCCAGCTCTTCTCTCATAGCCGAGGGCAGAAACATTCTGTTTTTGGGGTCAATGGAGTGCTTGTATTCACCTGTAAACATATATTCGCCGATCATTTAAACTCACCTCCCTACCAAAATAATCAAATTTACAACGTTCAAAACGGCGCAAAAAGCAAGCATCACACAGGTGCCTAAAACGCTTTTGTGTAAATTTGAGCTACATCAATACACTTTAGCACCACTTTAATGACACTTCACTACACTTTACACCACTCATATTGTACATTAAATGCTCATTTTTTTCAATAGTTTTTTTATATTTTTTGTAACTTTATCATTTTAACAACTTTGAGGGGGTATGTTTTGTAGATACTGCACAAAAAAATCTATCATTTCACAAAAAAACACCCTTTCTGTCTTAAATATTTTTCTGTTTTACCCAATTTTTTACATAAAAAAAGACATTCCTTGATTTATAAAACAAAGAATGTCTCATATTAAATTATACAATAGGGAGAATTTTTATTTTTTGGTCTCTATATACTCAGCAACTCCATCGGGAACGTAGGGAGTAATATCCCTTCCATACTTGATCATATCGCGCACAAACGTAGAGCTTATATGTTTATATTCGGGGAGCGACGGGATAAATATAGTATCGTAATCACCTATACTTCTATTTATCGCAAAAAGTCCGTATTCATATTCAAAGTCTATCGTATCTCTTACACCCTTTACGATAAAATCAACGTTCTTTTCCTTCGCGTAATCAACAACCAACGTGTCGGTAATATCGGTATAAACGTTTTCAAGGCTTCTTACCGCTATTTTCAGCATTTCAAGACAATCTGAGCCTGAAAAAATACCTTTCCCCTTTTTTTCAGTATTTTGAAACACAACCACGTAAACCTCGTCAAATATATCAGCACAACGCTTTATAACGTCGTAATGCCCGATGGTAACGGGGTCAAAGCTTCCGGGAATAAGCACTCTCTTTATTTTTTTATCCATCAATATTTCCCCCTCTCTTACAAAGCACGGTTATAAACACACGTCCGTATTTGCTGTGCTTTACCGTTTCAAGTCCTTCGCATTCATAAGCAACATCGTCTTCACTCTCGCAAATAACCTTTGCGTTATTGTTGAGCATATCAAACTTAACAAGGCTTTCGAGAATCTGAGGAATTATCTTCTGTGAATACGGCGGATCGAGAAAAACTATATCAAATTTTTCTGCAGTTTTCGAATTTCTCAAATAATCCTTATAGTCAACGTTAATTATCTTGCATTTATCCCACAGCTTTGTCTTTTTTGCATTTTTCTTGACTATTTCCATAGCGTCAAGATTTTTCTCTACAAAAGTACAACTCAAAGCGCCTCGACTCAAAGCCTCAAGGCCCATCTGTCCGCTTCCCGCAAACAGATCCAGAACTCGTCTGTTTTCAAGTTCAAACTGAAGCATACTGAATACAGATTCCTTAACTCTCTCAGGGGTCGGTCTTGTTTCAAGTCCTTCAAGAGTTTCAAGTCTTATTCCTCTTGCAATTCCCGTAATTATCCTCATACGTCCTTCTCCTTTTGTCCATTGAAATAATCAAACACAGCCTTCGCGTTTTTGTCTGATATCCCCTTAACACATCTTATCTCATCAAGTGACGCTTTCTTCAAAGCCGACAAAGTTTTAAAGTGCGCCAATATCTTTTTCGCCTTTTCTTTACCTATTCCGTCTATATCTTCAAGCACCGACTTTTTTAGCGACTTTTCTTTTGATGCCCGCATTTTTGAAATCGTAAAACGGTGTACCTCTTCTTGAAGCTTGTATATCAGCATATACACCTGTTTTTCCTTTGCAATACTGATTTCACCCTGCTCATCACATAAAGTTCTCGTCTTGTGATAATCGTCCTTAGCCATACCAAATACGGGAATATCCATTCCCATACTGCGAAGCACTTCCTTTATAACGGAAACATGCCCCTTTCCGCCGTCAAGCAATATCAAATCTGGAAGCACAGAAAAGCCTTCGTCTCCCTGCTTTGCCCTCTCAAACCTTCTTCTCACAGCCTCAGACATAGAAGCGTAGTCGTCTTGCTTGTCCGATAGTTCTTTTATTTTGAATAAGCGGTAATCGCTTTTCTTCATTTTTCCGTTTTCGGCAACAACCATTCCCGCGGTTATATTTTCCTTGCCATAGTTTGAAATATCAAAGCTCTCTATCCTCTCGGGCACAACCTCAAGCTGCAACATCTGCGCAAGCTTAACAAGAACTGCCTCATCGGCTTCCTTGCCCTCTTTGTATTGATATGCGTGTCTTGCCGCATTTTCGTAAACCATATCGCAAAGCTTCTTGTATTCTCCTCGTTCAGGAGTTTTAACCGATACCTTTCTGTCGGCAATCAACCTCAACGATTCCTCAAGCCCCGCTCTTTCCTCTCCCAAATCAAATGAAAGCAAAAGCTCTTTGGGCACGTCCCCTCTTTTTGCATAGAAATCATATAAAAACGATTGCAGATCACTTGTATTCAAAAGCTCGTCGGGAGTAAATATATAATTCTCGCTGTTAGTTATTCTTCCTTCACGAACGAAGAATACCACCATGCACGAAACAGCATCGTCTGTGTAAAGCGCAAAAACATCGTGCTCGGCATCGGGAGAACCGACAATTTTGTGTCTCTGCCACACCTTAGCCAAAGCCTCGATTCTATCTCTGTAAACTGCAGCCTCTTCAAATCTCAGATTTTCCGAAAACAGCTCCATCTTTTCGGTCAGCTTCTTTTTCACCTCGGTAAAAGAACCTCGGAGAAAAAGTACTATCTGTTTGTATATCTCTCTGTACTCCTCGCTCGTAACGTTCCCCGTGCAAGGTCCAACGCAGTCGCCTATCTGACAGTACAGACACGGTCTTTCTTTTCCAATGTCCTTCGGAAAACGTCTGTTGCAGGAATGCACCTTAAAACATTTTTGAACGGTCTTTAACACTCCGTACGCCGAGGAAATCGTCGAATAAGGTCCAAAATACTTTGCCCCGTCGTTCTTTCTGGCATACACTACCTCCGCTTTCGGATATTCGTCATTCGTCTGTATTCTGATATACGGAGCGTTCTTGCCATCTTTTAATTTTATATTATATTTCGGTGTATACTGTTTAATCAGCTGGCTTTCAAGGGCGAGCGCTTCATTCTCTGTATCGGTCAGAATATAGTCAAAATCGCGTACCTTTGATACCATAAGCACTGTTTTTTTATCGTGCTTACTGTTTTTTCTGAAATACTGGGATACGCGGTTTTTCAACGCGCGCGACTTTCCAACGTATATAACCTTACGCGACTCGTCGCGCATTATATATACTCCGGGAGATAACGGTAAACTCAAGGCTTTTTCAAGCAAATAATCTATATCCTGCGCCATAGTTTTATACCTCCCTTTTAAACAGTTTTTACTTACAATATATATTTTTATACAAAAAAGACGGACAATGCCACAAATGTCAATGTCCGTTTTTTAATAATCTAAAATATATTTTTGATTATTCGCCGAAGCCTGTATTCACAAGCTCAATCAAGCCGTCGACTGCCTCGTTCTCGTCGGGACCGTCAGCCATAACAGTAATAGTCATTCCCTTAACAATTCCGAGTGAAAGCACACCAAGCAAGCTCTTTGCATTAACACGACGTTCTTCCTTTTCAACCCATATAGAACACTTATATGAATTTGCCTTCTGAATAAAAAATGTAGCGGGACGTGCGTGCAAACCAATATTGTTGCTTATCATTACATCGCGTGAAATCATTGTACTCATTCGCTCCTATCAATCTAATAAAATACCGTTAGTAAACCAAATAATTATCTACGGTTATTATAATACATTCGTCAAATAAAATCAAGAGTTTTTTGTATATTTATTAAACAACAACTATTCTGCTTGCTGTTTTACGTCAAAAATTAGTCCGTTTCCCGAAAATTTCGACGAGTACAGCTCTATATTCATACCCGACGCGATATATTTTTTACCGTTTACAAAAAAACCGTTCTCACTGACTGAACCTGCAACCTTAATAATCACAGTTACGTCTCTTTTAGTCGAATCAAGCCCCTCTGTAATCTCATTTTTTGCGTTTGTATAGTATACCGATGCATCGACTGCCGACACCTCAGCAACAGTTCCGAATTCAGTCTTGTCATCATTAAGATAAAGCTTATCCCCCACAGCCAATTGCTCAACAATCTCAGGCTCCATCATAGTGTACATAACCGATACCGAACATATATCGTCAGTTTTGACCGCATTTCTTTTTTCATATAGCTTATAATGCAAAAACGTTCCCGCAATACATGCTATAACCGTAACCAGAACAAGTATGTCTATTACACTGATACTGATCTTTTTTCGCGAATTATTAACAGTTCGATTCATTATTCACTCACCTCACTGACCGAAACACATACACATTTTCCGGTATAAAAAGGAAATCTCAAATCCATTTCTTTGCCGACGTTGAACAAGTTGCCGTTTAGATAGTATATACCGTCCTCTCCGACGTATGCCTTAACGCTTATCTTAACACGCATATCTATCTTTCCGGGATATACAGCCTCAAAAGGAGCGTTGCTCTCCGGATCAAAACCCGTATACACGGAGTCTGTATATTCAACATCAATAACCTGTCCTATATTTTCTAAAGTTGACGAATCAAGGACCGAATCACCTATATTTATTTTACCTCTCAGTATATCTGTAAGATTTGACTGCTCAACGGTGTATATAAGCTCAACGGATTTTTCTCCCGCTCTACCACTGTCCTTTCCGCCGTCGTAGAAAAACAAAAACAAAATAGCAGAAACAGCCAACACGATAACTACAATAAGTAGTACGTCAATAATATTAAAACGGTATCTTTTATTTTTCTTTCCCTTTTCCAAAGAACTCACCTTTATTTCCCCTCTTTCGTTTTTTCGTTAACCTATATAATCTCCAAATTCATCAGCATTACAGTTATGCCTTTCGGTAACACTGACACAGGACGACAAGCCGATACAAATCCAGAACAAAAGTGTTATCTTATAGCTCCCAAAAATATTCGTATCAAACCCTATACTCAACAATGACGCTACTGACGCCATTGACGCAAGAGTAACGATTCTGCCGTCTTTACTACATCCCTTAGAATAAAGAGTGGTGTTCTTCTGTAATCCAAAAAACATACATACTATAAACAATACTAAGCCGATAACACCAATCTCGCAAGCCATTCTGTATCCTATTCCGTATGATCCGTCGCCCGTACCATACAAATAGTTAAAGCTGCCGAGTCCCGTACCGCCAAACAACAAAACGGTATTATCTTTTACACCGGATAATACAGAACCAAGGACGTTTGTTACATAATCCGAAAGTCTGTTGAGCAAAGAAACACGCTCAAGAACCACCTTTGGCAAATTAAAATACACAAAAGGCAAAACACAAAGAACAAACATCATCACTGCCAATGTTTTTTTGCTGTACATAACAAAGAACAAAACGAGTCCCGTTACCAATCCGAACCAGGCACTATATTCATTTGTTAAAAACAAGCAAATGATTCCAACTGTATACATAATAATCACAGATATTTTGTTCAGCTTTTTCATGTCGTTCATTCCAGCAAGCACAAAGGGTAACAGTATCACAAGATATTCAGCAAACAACTTTGTCGAACCAAGACACGAAACCATGCCTTGATTTTCAGCAATACCAAAAAGAGCAATCAGATAATCATTACCCGTTGCATTAGCAAAATACATCGTTATTCCGCATAGTACAACAATAAAAAACGAATAATAGAGTGATTTTATACACCTGTTAATCCATATTTTCGACTTTATAAGATTAACAGCAAGGAAAAACAACCCAAGTCCATAAAGCATACTGTCTGCTGCATATATTACTCCGCCATCGGAATAAAGTTTAGGATAATTCAATAAACAAATAACAGAAAACAATAATATACAAATACTGAAAGTATCAAATCTGACAGTTCTTTTTCCACGTATATATTTCAGCAGGAAACAAATTACCGTATACAAAATAAGACCGCTGATGGTTCTTGCGTCAAGAAAAGGTATACAGAATATAACGCCTACAATGCCCGTTTCGGGAACATAAAGAACCGCCAATAAATATACGGCAACAATCAGCGAAAAGACAAGGTATACAGGACTGAACCAAATTGAAAAAACAGCAAGTAAAAGTCCAACGGGTATAGTCAGCTTACTGTAGCCTTTGACTGCCGTTATTTTTTCAAAGGTTTCAGTTTTACAACCAAGCCAGTCAAAAACAATTCCTCTTGCCCTCTTGCTTTTGCAAACAGCCGCTGCCAAAGAAGAAGACGAAAACAAAAGCGGAATAGATATTAACACCATTAACGCTGATACAAACAGCTCACTATATGATAAGATCCGTGCATTGAACGAATAGTATTTAAATAGTCCAACGAGCAAAAAGCCTATACCTGAGGTAATAAAAAACAAACCGTAAACGTTAAGCCCCAAGCTCAGAAAATTAAGGAGAAATTCATTCGCCTTTGCCAAAAAAACACTTTGAGATACAAGGCGCGATACCGTTCTCTTAACGGGGCGGAACACGCGTCTGTCAAGCTGAAGCTTTTTTGCGTATTTGTATATAAATCCCTTTTCAAACAAATTTTCATCGTACCCCGAAAAAATCTTTCCGGTTATGCTGCCTTCCGCTTTGTTAAACAAATAAGAAGCCGCATTTAAGAAAAAAGAAAACAGCTTACTTTTTGCAAACATCGCCTTAATCTTATTTTTCTTAGTACCGACAGCCACAGACTTCACCTCCCGTTTACAGTATATTTCACAACAAATCAGGTCTGTTTTTCTTTGTCAATTCAAGAGCAGCCTTGTAACGCCACTCATTTATTTTTTTATGATTGCCCGAAAGAAGAACCTCAGGCACCTTTCTTCCCATAAAATCAATGGGTCTTGTGTATTGCGGATATTCAAGCATTCCGTTTGAAATGCTTTCGTTTTCAAAGCACTCGGAATCGCTAAGCACCCCGTCAATCATTCTCGATACACAGTCAACAAATATACAAGCGGGAAGTTCTCCGCCCGTCAATACGTAATCACCAATGGATATCTCATCGTCAACTATCTCTTCTATTATACGACGGTCAACACCCTCGTAATGACCGCATAAGATTATTACTTGCTCACAGTCAAGATATTCCTTTGCAACATTCTGCGTTAACACTCTTCCCTGCGGAGACATATATACAGTCTTTCTCTTTTTGAAGTCGGTATTTTCCGTAATATTTTTCCAACAGCGGTATATGGGGGGCGCTGCCATAAGCATACCCATTCCGCCCCCGCACGGCGTATCGTCAACACGGCGGTGCTTGTCCTCGGAAAAATCTCTTATATTATGAGAATAAATTTCAATAGCGCCCTTGTTTTGCGCTCTGCCTATTATGCTTTCACCCAAAATACCATCGGTCAGGTCGGGAAAAAGCGTCATTATATCAAACCTCATCGAACATTCCCTCAATGGGCTTTATAAAAATACCCTCTTCCACAGATATTTTTTTTACAAACTCGGAAACGGCAGGAATAAGTACCTCCCCTTTTTCCGTGCCTACGCTGTATATATCGTGTATGCCGTACTGCATAACTTCTTTCAATTTTCCGTAAACCTTTCCGCTGTCTGCGTCTATTATATCAAGTCCTATCAGGTCGGCAATAAAATAAGAATCGCTTCCCTTTGAAATATTGTCTCTGTCAGCATACATAATTTCTTCACGGAGATTGTTTGCGCTGTCAAAATCGTCTATCGACTCAAATTTTATTAAAGCCATACCCTTGTGTACAGAGCTTTTTTTGACTTTCATCGGAACAAACTGACTGTTTACGTTACGGTATAATACTTTTAGCTTTGTAACGACCTCGGGACTGTCGCTCCAGGTCTGCATTTTGATGTCGCCTCTGAAGCCGTGAGTATTTACAATTTTTCCGATCTGTAAATATTTTTCCATAATTTTTCTCCGAAAAAGATACTTTGTCTTTTTATTATATCATACCTTGATAAAACATTCAAGATGCAATAAAAAATTTGATTTTACCCTCATTCTGTCCCTCGGAGACACTATATTACATAGTTGAAATAATCATCTTTACATAGTTTTGCACATAAATTAAATATGAGGTGATTATATGGACTATATTTTTTCCACTCCAGATGCGATAGCAAATATACAAGGCGATAACAGAACCCCCAATTTATCAGGCGAGGTCAGATTTTATCAAAAAGACGACTGTGTTTTGGTAATGGCAAAAATTGAAGGACTTCCACCGCAAAGATCAGGATTTTACGGATTCCATATCCACGAGGGCGATAACTGTACGGGTGAAAATTTTGCGGGAACGGGAAACCATTATAACCCGTCAAACCAACCGCACCCCGATCATGCAGGCGATCTTCCACCGCTTTTGTTGTGTAACGGCGGCGCATATATGACTGTAAAAACGGACAGATTCACCGTGTCTGATGTTATTGGCAGAACGGTTGTTATTCATGATAGCCCCGACGATTTTACATCACAACCCGCAGGAAATGCAGGAATGAAAATTGCCTGCGGCGTGATATATCAGATTTAAATTTTTATTTGCAAACTTGAACCTCCATCTGAGGAGGGAGGTGGCTCGGCAATAAACAAATAAACAATATAACTTTACTTTGTTGCCGAGTCGGAGGGAGAGATTTATGTTAATTTTCTTATTGCAATATTGTCTAAATAAATCGTTCGTTCTTCTCTCCCTCAGTCTCGCATACGCTCGACAGCGTCTACTGCGGTTCGGTCACGGCTCGGAAATGACATCACACCGTGATGTCATTCACTCCCTCGCCGCCGCTTCGCTACCTCATCAGATGGAGCTAAAGAGTTAGCCCTACACTTTTAGGATTTATTGTTTCACAATCCTTCTCAAGCGGACAGTCGGGGACGCCTGTCCCTACATAGTTAAACAATTCCGTCTCTGCGGACAAAAAGGGGGTACCGAGGAAGAAACTTTTTTATTAAAAAAACAAAAAGTATAATCTAACCTTACATCTTACGCGAACGATGGGGGTGCAAAGGGGGTAATCCCCCTTTGTCGTTTGGTGGTTGGGGGGCAAGGGGGAGGAGGAATCGAAACCGCCGTCCCCCTTGTGCCTTCTTTGGTTACTTTCTTGGCACGCAAGAAAGTAACGTAAAAAAGAAAAAGACAATATTATTTAATCAAAACGTTTATCCCTCTCTCCCTCAGTCAAAACTTCGTTTTTGACAGCTCCCTCATCAGATGGAGCCGAGAATTACGCGCTTCGCGCGTAAAAAGGCACAGAGTGTCAGGAGCTTCGCTCACGAACCCTTGACCAAAGGAGCTTTTTGAAAAAAGCTCCTTTGGAATCCGCAAGAACTTTAAATAGAATATAGCTATATAGTACCAAAAAAGGAGCTTTTATCAAAAAGCTCCTTTTTAATTCAACGTAGTTCTAACTCCATAGAAACGTGCACGATTCCCTCTTCCAAGAAGTCACCGGAAACGACTTTAAATCCAAACTTTTCGTAAAAGCCTGCCGCATACTTTTGCGAATGAAGGCATATTTTACTGCATTTATAATTCTTTTTTATGTCGGCTATGCTTTTTTTCATTAACTCAGCGCCGAATCCGCAACCATGCTTCAATGTCAAAACGCGCCCCATCTGCACAGCAGAATTATCACCATCGTTATAAAAAACTCTTAGATATGCAATTACCCTATTGTTCTCTTGCAAAAAATAATGTCTGCTTTTGTAATCTATATCATCCAAGTCCTGACAGATTATTTTCTGCTCAAGCAGGAAAACCTCAGCTCTCGACTTAAGAATCTCATACAGCTCAGTTGTTGTTAATTCATTAAAATTCTTCGATATAAATACCATACTTTAATCCCTTTTTATATTATTCAAAAGACTACTGTCAAGCTCAAAATATTTGCAAGGATATATGTACGCAACATCGTGATATCCTTGTAAGCAGATGTAAAAAAACTCATCATCTATAATAGAAATATTATCAAGTCCCTTTGAACTAAATGAATAATTTTTACTCCAATTGTAATGATTAGAAATAGTTGGAACTCTCCAACTGTTTCCAGACTTGAAATGAAAATATTTTATATTTTTCATCCGTGCGTGTCTTCTGCGAGATACACTGGACTCACAAACGCTCTCAGTTGAAGTATGACTGTATTTTTCTACCGATATAGAAATATCATCACGGCCTAATTCGCCGGAAATAAAATTCTTCTTTGGTTTTTTCTTACAGCTCATTACAAAATTTGCAATATCAAAAACCACAAGTATAAACGCCAAAAAAGCAATTAAGTATGCCTTAATAACACACCCAATTATTACACAAGCCAACAATCCGGGAATCCTGTAAGCCCTACTCCATTCATTCCTTTGGGGTAACAGATTGTATCTTACTACAATCATTAAATCATTGGATATATTTTCAAGCGTCAATTTTTCTTTAGTCATATTTACTCCAAGATAAAACAATTTGACATTTTGTAATTATTCTACCACAAGACACATATAAAATCAAGATAATTATCCTCAACACCCAAAAACACAAAAGGCGGGAGAAAGCCTCCCGCCATACTTTATTCTATTTATAAACTTGGTTAGAAATGCTGCTTATTTTTGAACACTAAAAACCTTAAAGACAACTTCTGACATAACAAAAATATCTTTTTCTCCGGATAGCTTTCCTTTTTTTGCAGAAACCCAAATCCCCTCATCAAGTCCTGTGATAATTCCGGGCTTACCCTTTATTACCACAATAGCGATTTCATCAGGCTTCCGTTCAGGTTTTACAAGAACACTTTTTACAATCTGGGAAGTGCTTATTCCACCCATCATATAATGCTGTTCCCAATAGATAGTTTCATCTTTTTCACAATAAATACGCGTAGCTTTGTTTGCCGATTTTTTTGTTATATAAAGAACGTATTTTTGATTATTGAAAGTAAATTTTATTTTTTTAATATGCTCGTTTTCTTCAACCTGTTCTCCAAACGTACGGCTATAATTATAAAGCGATAACGTATTTTCGTTTGAACATTCCATAATATCGCCCACGTTACAGGAAAGCGCCGTGCATATTTTTGCAATCGTATCAGTAGTTACTGTTTCATTTTTTGCAAGCTTGGCAATAACACGCGAGCTAAGACCTGTAAGCTCTATTAAATCGGATTTTGACAGTTCCTTCTCCGCAAGCAATTTCCAAAGATTTAAATAACTGATATACATAGTGACACCGTCCTTTCTATATTTATTATAGCACCTCTACCCTGTTTTGTCAATAATTGTTTACTATCGTAAATAATTTATTGCTTTTTAATATTAAGAAAATAAAGAGGATATCTTGTGATATCCTCTTTTGTATTATTTTTATTAAAAATAATTGTCTTAGCTCTTTCGTTTTTTATAAACGTATTTCGGTGTATATTTGTTGAGCTAAAATAAATAATTAGTCCTTCTTGTAACCGATATTTCTGGGTTTTGCAGGATCAAATGTCAAATTGCAGAGAGAGGCAACAAGACTGTAAATACCGAAAGTGATCATTGTCAAGAAAATATATGCCAATGTTCTGGAAGTATATCCTTCAGGCTTAAGTGATGAGTGGTTGATTACAAGGCTTCCAATCCAACCAAAGAAAAATGTAAGCAAAAAGCGAATAATTTTATTGTTGTCCATATCAAGGTCTCCTTAAAAGATATATTTTTTTGCAAACAGACGAAAAAATGTACACCGAAAAAGACAATCTTCGATAGTTTGTACACTAATTATACACAAAACGTTCATATTTGTCAATATATTTTGTAATTTTTATATCTATCTTCATTTATTTCTCAACTTGCATCCCAAAACATTTGTCCCTGATTCCCCCCAAAAAAACAAATGGCGGGAGCCTCCCGCGGTACTTTATTTTGTTTAATAGATTTTTTTAATATTTGGCACTTTTTGATAATACAGCAATATTATTTTTTTGCAGTATCAATAGATTTTCCAAACACAAAAAAACGTTGATATAAATATTCCGTAACAAAATTTATAAGCATTGTACCGACTTCAACAATATACTCATTGAGAAATCCCGTCGGTTCCGTAAGAACCGCAGTCCACCAAGTCGAGAGTGGTGTAAATATGATATAGAATACCGCCACTTTTAACATAGCAACGGGTATGTTATTGGCAGCATGAAAAGTAAATTTGCGATTCAGCGTAAAGTTCCAAACAACAGAAAGAATAAGAGAAAACAAATGCGCCTGCCAAGGAACAAATCTAAAAAGCTCTCCAAAAAGCGCAAAGCTACCGATCTGAATAACACCTGCACTCACAGAAAATAACGTAAATTTTATTGTTCGAATAAACTCTTTCTTTTTATCCTGCATAATAAACACTCTCCTTTTATTCATTATAACAGACATATGCATAAATCACAATGCCGCGTGGAAATCACAGTCTCGTTTTGTGTCCGAAAAAGCGGAATAATGTTTTCGCCAAGCGAAAAATGATGTTGACCTATCGGTCAAACGATGTTGTCTCTCGTGTCCGAAAAAAACTGGGTGAAAAGCCTAATTTTCTTTAGATATTAACTTTTAAAAAATAATTTCTATACCTATCATTCAATAAAGAGGTAACTCTCCTGTCAATTCGTCAGCAATCTCAGCAGGAAGGGGCTCCAAAGCAAGACAGGTTTTTGTTGGAATTCCGTGAAACTCTGTCATTCCTGCATCAGTAATGACAGCGGCGATAATTCCTTTTTCTTTCGCCTTTTGCGCTATATCCAATAAAGCCTCTTCGGAATCGACATAAACGCACACCTTAGCACAACCATACATAAACCAATCAGACAGAGGAGAACTAGACTTGTCTATATTTTTCAAAAGAAGACCGTCTGCAGTCATTTCAAAATCATTAAGGCGTCCTTCCTTTTTCAGCGCCATCAAGATAGCATCGATACAAGCATGGCCTGCTTGTGCCGCTATTTTACCTTTACGCATCTTTAAATCCCGACGCATCACAATCATCATTTTTGATTTATACATTGTTGCTCTCACCACCTTGGGTGTATTATAGCATAAAAGTGGAAACAAATCAATGCGAAGCATTGTTTTATAATTCGTGGCGAAGCCACACATTTTCTTTTATCTCTTCTCTCTTATCTTTTATCTGGAAAAGTCACACAGTTTTAGAGAATAGTGAAAAGTAAAGAGAGAATAGTGAAAAGAACAAAAAGAAAAAGCCACACGATGTGTGACTTTTCTTTTTGGGACCGACACTCAAAATGGAACCGGTTTAAAAACTTGATTTTCTATTTTATATTTTCTTTATTGTTACCTTTGCACCCACATCAATATTGTATGTATCGCAAAACCTTTGATTATAAATACAAATGTTAATGTTATGGTCTTCTTTATCAAAGAATAATTGAAGTTTTCCATCTACTTCAATAAGTTCATCAATAAATGGCATTTCTTCACTGAAATCCCCGATTGTAACTAAAACCGTATCTCCAACTTCAGCAATTTCAAGCAATTTTTGAGGCATAATATCAAGTTCTGCGTTACCATAGGCAGATTCACGAACAACACTACCCTTGACAGTTGTATCAGAGCAAGCAGAAAGAGAAAACAACAATATAAAAACAACAATCATTGAAACAAATCTTTTCATATCATCACCGACCTTTAGGTGCATTATATCATAAAAGTAGTTATAAATCAATGCGGAGCATTGTATTTGCGACAAAGTCGCAACATCGATGATGCGAAGCATCACATCGTTTACACCGCAAGGCGTAACACTGTTTGCGATTTATCGCAACATCGTTTTGTGTCCGAAAAAGAACTGGGTGAAAACCGAAGATTTTACGTATTATAAAAAATTTAACCCGTGATTTTTTCACTAAGCGACATTAACTGTTTATAATTTGATGCTTTTCCTATAATAGCAATTTTTCCTTCTGAAATTTCTGCTACAACCATAGTCGAAAAAATCTTTTCGCCGTCTGCAAAAAGCGAGATTACTTTTCCAATATTTTCTTTTGTTGTCTCAGCTAATTTTGTAGTACCATCAACAGTGAATTCTAATATTAAATGGTAACCGATATCCTCTGAATATTTTTCATAAATCCAAGCAACATCTTTCTCATCGAGCAATACATTGCCGTCCTCATATGTAAATTCAAGTTCCTTATTATTAGAAACATTTAACTGCCTGTACTGTACAGAACCATCAGGCATAAGAGCGCCATCATGTATAGCTGCTCCTTCAGACATGCAACTACAGCAAGATAAAAGAATCATTAAACAAAGCGAAAAAACAAAATATTTTTTCATAATAACACCGCCTCTTGTGTATTATAGCATAAAAGCGGTAAAGGAGCAAGTGATTAGTGAAGTATCGGCTTTGCCGATGTGAAGTTATGCCGTTGGCATAGTGAAGTTTTGTGCTGTCGCACAAAATGAAGTTAAGTGTGCCACCTACGCCCGCAGGCACTTCATTTGCGAAGCAAACTTCACACACCGAAGGTGTGCTTCACGTGCCGCAAGGCACACTTAGTTGAAAAAGAAAAGATACGCTACGCGTGTCTTTCTTTTTGTGTCTCTCGTGTCCGAAAAAGAACTGGTCAAAAACCTTAGATTTTCTTAAAATAAAACCGAACAACCACCAAGCATAAACAAAACACCAAATAAAACTAATACTATCGAATAAATATCAAACTTCTGATTGTTAATATCAGTTTTTACATATGCGATCTTTGGAAAGCGTTCAATGTACACTACTGAAACAAACCTTGGCATCTGCTTAGATGTAACAAATTCAATATATCGAATAGTATAGTGCTTTTGGTTTACTTGATATACATATTTTCCTTTGCTATAATTTTTAATTTTCATCATGACTCGAATTGGTCCATGAAAAAATCTTTGTCCATATACCGGAACATCTTTTTTGTGTTTTACATCAATTAATGTTGCCGTGACTTTAGCAACACTATTTTTATTATGCTCAAATGTCTTGTAAATCAAGAAAAATAATCCTGCTGCTAAAACATGCAATATTCCTAAAGAAATAAAAACAATACCAAGAAGTTTCACTTTCATCACCGACCTTTATGTGTATTATAGCATAAAAACGGCGGAGGGGCAAGGGTTAGTGAAATATTCGTCTGATGCCGAATGTGAAATAATGACCTAAAGGTCATTGTGAAATTTTCTGCTACGCAGAAAGTGAAATGAAATAAATCCACCCACGCCCGCAGGCATTTCACGTTGCGAAGCAACATTTCACGCACAAAGTGCATTTCACAAATCCCGCAAGGGATTTATTTCGTTGAAAAAATAGAGCAAGTCTTTCGACTTGCTCTATTTTTTCTGG